>PHCA01000046.1 GCA_002842085.1 Chloroflexi bacterium HGW-Chloroflexi-1 | reverse complement strand
GCCAAGATCGAGGATGTAGATGTGTTACAGACTGTGCAGGATGCACTAGAGACTGTCAGCACCCCCGATGAGCTGCGGCAGATCTACGCCTGACCCATGACTCGCAACTACCGCTACTACGACCTGATCATGGCGTTGTTCGTGACCGTGCTGCTGGTGAGCAACATCGCCTCGTCGGCCAAGATCGTGGACTGGGGGGTGACGCTGCCCCTGGTCAACCTGCGGCTGGCGTTCGACGGGGGCACGCTGCTCTTCCCGATCAGCTACATCTTCGGGGATGTGCTGACTGAGGTATACGGCTATGCGCGCGGGCGGCGAGTGATCTGGACCGGCTTTGCGATGGCCGGCCTGATGGGCGTCACCCTCTGGCTGGTGGGGCGGATGCCGGGTGAGGCCACCTGGCAGGCCGCGACCGGCCAGGCCGCCTACGACGCGATCCTGGGCGGGGTCAGTCAGGGCGGCATCATCATCGCCAGCCTGGCGGCCTATTTCGCCGGCGAGTTCAGCAACTCGTACGTCCTGGCCCGGATGAAGGTGCTGACGCGAGGGCGCTGGCTCTGGACGCGCACCATCGGCTCGACCCTGGTGGGCGAAGGCGTAGACAGCATGTTGTTCGTGACGATCGCGTGCGCGTTCGGCGTTTTCCCGTGGGCCACGGCGCTCAGCATCATCGTCGCCAATTACATCTTCAAGGTCGGCATCGAAGTGCTCTTCACGCCGATTACCTACCGCATCGTGGCCGCGCTCAAGAAGGTGGAACACGAGGATTATTACGACGTGAATACAGACTTCAATCCGTTCAAGCTGGCAGCGTGATTTGGTAGGTTGGTAGATTGGTGGGCTGGTAGATTGGTAGGTTGGCGCCAAGGAAGGTGAAGCTATGGATAGGCAGTTCCCCGATACCCAATTTACCAATACCCAATTTACCAATACCCAATCTACCGATACCCACCGCTCCGGCTTCGTGGCGGTGGTAGGCCGGCCGAATGTCGGCAAGTCCACGTTGACCAACGCGCTGCTGGGCGAAAAGGTCGCCATCGTCTCGCCCAAGCCGCAGACGACGCGCAACCGGCTGCTCGGCATCCTGACGCGGGACGATGCCCAGGTGATCTTCGTGGACACGCCCGGCATCCACCGGCCGTTGCACCGGCTGGGCGAGGTGCTGTTGGAGACCGCCGCCGCGACCCTGCCCGACGCCGACGTGGCGTTGTGGGTCGTGGACGTGTCGGGCCGGCCGCACGACGAAGACCGGCAGGTGGCAACCCTCCTGGCCCAGGCGGCCGGCGCGCTGCCGGTGATCCTGGTGCTGAACAAGGCCGACCGGCTCTTGCCAGAGCACGTCAAGGAAAACACGGCCGCGTACGCGACGTTGGCGCCCGGCGCGGACAGCTTGCTGGTTTCAGCCACCCGAGGTGACAACCTGGAGACGTTGTTGGCGAAGATCATCGCGACTCTGCCGCCTGGCCCGCGTTATTATCCTGAAGATCAGTTCACCGATCAGCAGGAGCGGTTCATGGCAGCCGAACTCGTGCGGGAGCAGGCGCTCCTCCACTTGCACGACGAGGTGCCCCACGGAATCGCGGTGGCGGTGAACGAGTTCAAAGAACGCGACGTGTCGGCGAACGTGACCGGCACTTCCGCAGTGCCGGTCACGTCATCCGGTATGACCTACATCTCGGCCACGATCTACGTCGAGCGGGAGACGCACAAGCCGATCCTGCTCGGCAAGGGCGGTGAGATGCTGAAGGCCATCGGCCAGGGCGCCCGGCGGGAGATCGAGAAGCTGCTGGACACCCGGGTCTACCTCGACCTGTGGGTGAAGGTGCGGCCCAAGTGGCGGACAAAGGACGATGAATTGCGCCGCTTGGGTTACCAGGCGCCGCGCCACAGACTGGACAAGGATTTCTACGAAGAGGTCGAGCACGATACCAGCTACAGCCAAGATGCCTTGATCGTGGTGATCCTGGTGTCGCTGCTCGGCGCGTTCGGCGGGTTTTTGAATCTTGTGTTTGCTGGACAGATTGGCGCCGCGATCGGCGCGTTCATCTATCGCGCTGTGATCGGTGTCGCCGGATACTATCTCTGGGTGTTTGTGGCGCAATACATCGGCACTCGCTTCTTCAAGGGGACGGGCGATTTCGGCGAGGTGCAGCGGGCGTTCGGCTTTGCCTATGCGCCACAGGCATTGAACCTCTTGGCTGCCATTCCTTGTGTCGGCTGGTTGATCGGCATTGTGGCCTGGATCTGGTCGATCGCCACCGGCTTCATCGCGATCCGGCAATCGCTGGATCAGGATGACACCAACGCGGCTTTGACCGTCATCGTCTCGGGCGTCGCGGTGTTCTTTGTTATCATGATCATCGGGATCATCTTGGGCACGTTGGGCTTTGCCGGAGCCGCGCTTACCGGCGCGTTTTCGGGATAGTTCACCAGGTGCAACGCACTTTCTGCTGGCGGCCTGCTGGCGGCCTGCTGGCGGCAGCAACTCACGAAAACCGCAAGGCTGCAATTCGCCTGAGCCCAGTGCGTTGCACCTGATCATAGCGCGGCTCCTGCCGCAACCAAACCCCTTTCGACGAAAGGCCCTTTCGACGAAAGGCCCTTTCAACGAAAGGCCCTTTCAACTGGCCACTTCGCGCCGGAGCCCCTGCAACAGGGGGCTCCGTTTGTGCGCCGGAGGCTCCGACACGATGCAGCAATACCTGGACTTGATGCAGCACATCCTCGATCGTGGGGTGGCGAAGGCCGACCGCACCGGTACCGGCACGCTATCGGTCTTCGGCTACCAGATGCGCTTCGACCTGGCCGCGGGTTTTCCCCTGCTGACCACCAAGAAGCTGCACCTGAAGTCCATTGTCTACGAGCTGCTCTGGTTCCTGCGCGGCGATACCAATATCCAATATCTAAATGACCACGGCGTTCACATCTGGGACGCGTGGGCGGACGAGAGGGGCGACCTGGGGCCGGTCTATGGGGCGCAGTGGCGATCGTGGCCCACAGCCGGCGGGGAAACGGTGGATCAGATCAGCCAGGTGGTGGCGCAGATCGTGGCAAACCCGAACTCGCGGCGGCTGATCGTCAGCGCGTGGAATGCCGGGGAGATCGAGCGGATGCGCTTGCCTCCTTGCCACGCCCTGTCCCAGTTTTACGTGGCGGATGGCGCGCTCTCGTGCCAGCTCTACCAGAGATCCGCCGACGTCTTTCTGGGCGTGCCGTTCAACATCGCCTCGTATGCTTTGTTGACGATGATGGTGGCCCAGGTGTGCGGCTTGCGGCCCGGCGAGTTCATCCACACCTCCGGCGACGCGCACCTCTACCTGAATCACCAGGCGCAGGCCCGGCTCCAGCTCACGCGTACCCCCCGGTCGTTGCCACAAATCGTCATCAATCCGGCGGTCCGGTCCATCTTCGATTTTAAGTACGAGGATTTCAAGTTGATCGGGTACGATCCGCACCCGCACATCGCGGCGGAAGTGGCGGTGTGAGGCTGGCAGTGCGAAGCTGAATGCTGCTGAATGCTGGTGAGGCGGACGAGACACCGCGATTCGACAAGTGAGCGAGGGGAACCTGAAATGGGTCGTGTTGGGTAGCGTCAGGAGCAAGGGGGTGAACGATGACGGTCAATCTGGTCTCGACAGGAAAACGCGGGGCTTCCGATGAACGGTCGCGTCCGGTCGTTCAGATGCCGGAGTATCTGCGTAACCAGACGCGTACCTTAGCGGCCTTGCGCGGCCAAACGATATCTGAGTTTGTACGACAAGCGTTAGCCGAGTATGTCCGCAACGCTCTGGAAGAAGCCGAGGAAGTGCGCGAGACCGATCGGATCATGGCACAGATCAGAGAGGGCGCGCCGACCTATGCCCCATGAGGAAGTTTGGGCGGAGATTGATGCATTAGAGGCGCAAGGTGCGTTACGAGATCAAGTATATAGTCTGGATTCTCCGCGTCAAAATCAAGATCGGGCCGGAGACGTATGCCGGTCCGGATAACCTGATCCCCGGGTACTTCTGAGCTAAAATGTCAGTTTATACATCGAAAGTCACCGTTGCCTCCCAGCCCGCCCCCGTTTCCTCCACGCTCAAATCGTAATACGTCACCGCCTTGATGGCCGTGTGCGCCGCCGCGCCGGGGTAGCCGTAGGCCACCGCGCGTAGGCCAGTCGCCGAAATCTCGTGGATCTCGAACCGTGTGTAGAGCGCCTCGTCCAGTTCCTGGTTCAGCAGCAGCCGGTTGAGCCAGGCCACCAGCAATTCGGGCGTGTCCGTCGCGTCGGCCAGGTTCACCGCGTGGGCCAATGTGATCGGCCGGGTCCGGTCGGCATCTTGCATGTCGAACATGCTGGCCGCGGCCCGCGCGAAAAGCTGCCGGCGCGATGCGCCCGTGACCCGGATGGCCCAATCGGCCGTGTGCGGCAACTCTTCATACAGTCTGCCCGCGCCCGCGCCGGTTTGATCGGGGGGATCGGCCAGGACGCGCCGGGCGGCGTCGGTGTCGCTCCGGATCTGTGTGACCAGATCGGCGATGTCGGCGAAGCGTTTTTCATCGCGCAACCGTTGGACGAAACTGAGCCCCAACGTCTCGCCGTACAGATTTTCGTCGAAGTCCAGCAGATGCGCCTCAACCGTGGGTTGGCCATTGTCGAAGCTGGGCCGCACCCCCACGTTCACCACCGCCGGATAGCCCCGATCCTCCCGCCAGGCCCAGCACGCGTAGACCCCGAACGCGGGCGCCAGGCGCCCCGGTGGCAGCGCCAGGTTGGCGGTGGGAAAGCCGAGCTTGCGACCGCGGCGGGCCCCCACCTCTGCCTTCCCGGCGATGCGATAGGGGCGGCCCAGCAGCGCCGCGGTCCGGTCGACAGCCCCCTCCTCGGTCAGCAAAGCCCGGATCCGACTGCTGCGCACCGGTTCAGCGTGCCAGTTGAAGGACGGCACAACCCGAACGGCGTAGCCTGACTCACGGCCCAGTAGGGCCAGGCGCTGGGCATCGCCCTCCCGGTCGCGGCCCAGGGCGAAATCGGGGCCGATCCATAGCTCCCGCAGGCGGATCCGTTCGGTCAGATGGGTCATGAAGCTCGCCGCGGTGATCGCCGCGATCTCGCGCGTGAAGGGCAGGATCAACACAAAGTCGAGTCCCAGCGCGGCCAGGATCTCCGTGCGCTCCTCGATGGTGGTCAGGTAGTCCAGAGAGAGCTCCGGGTGGAGGATTGCCAGTGGGTGTGGGTTGAACGTGAGCAGGCCGGCCAGGTCGTCGGCCATGTGGGCGACCTCTACCATATTGCTGACCAGGGACTGATGCCCGCGATGCACGCCGTCAAAATTGCCGATGGTCAGGCAGGTGGGTCGGTCGAGCGGTTGGCTCGGGAACCCGAAGAAAGTCTGCATAGACATGAATCCGCTGAGTTGAAGTACCAGACCTGACAGGTTTTGGGAACGCCATATCGACCAGTCAATTGCCTGAAAAACCTGTCAGGTCTGACATCCGCTTATCCGCTTTCATCCGCTGCCGCTTTCATCCGCTGCCGCTTTCATCCGTTGCAAAAACCTTGCGCGGCCGCCATTGCATCCGATCGGCATCGTAGATCAAGATCGCCAGCACCTCGCCGTCCGGCCCGTAGGCGCACCCGGTCGCGTTCTCCGGCCGGGTGGGGCAGGGGATCGCCTGCCCGTGGGCGATTTGCGCCGCGGTTTGGGGGTCCACCGGCACCGGGGTCAGATCGGCCAACGCAGACCGGAGCGGGTGCAGGTAGCGCGCCACCTGGCCGGTTTCAGCGGCTTCCGCCAGGGTCTCCAGGCTGATGGCGTCCGCCAGCCGGAAGTCCCCGCTGCGCAACCGGGTCAGCCCGGTCAGGACCGCGCCACACCCCAGCGATTGCCCCAGATCGTGCGTCAGGCTGCGGATGTAGGCGCCGGGACCGCAAGTGACCTCGATGGTCAGGTGGGGCGGCTGCCAATCGAGCAGGTCGATGTGGTCGATCGTCACCGGCCTGGGGGCGAGCTCCACAACCTGGCCCCGCCGCGCGCGGCGATAGGCCGGCACGCCGTTTTGCTTGACGGCCGAGTAGGCAGGTGGTCTTTGCAGGATGGAGCCGACAAACGGAGCCAGGGCCGTGTCCAGGTCGTCACGCGTGAGCGTCGGCGCCGGCGCCGTGGCGGTGATCGCGCCGTCGCTGTCGTAGGTGTCGCTGGTCTCGCCGAGTCGGGCCACGGCGCGGTAGACCTTCCGGCCGGCCATCAGGTACTCGACGACCCGGGTGGCCTGCCCGACACAGACGAGCAGCACGCCGGTCGCCAGGGGGTCGAGTGTGCCGGCATGGCCGACACCACGTTGGCGCAGCAACCGCCGCACCCGGGCCACGACGTCATGGGAGGTCCAGCCGGTCGGCTTGTCCAGGTTCAGGATGCCGTGGTAGGTTGGCTCATTTGCGTGTTTCACGTCGATGGTTTCGTCTTGGGACAGGAGATGCCTCCACGTCATTCCCGCGAACGCTGGAATGACGGAGGCTCAGGTGGCCTTCGGGGTGAAATGCCCCGTTTTCTCCAGGGATTTTAAGCCGGTTTCACCTCGAAACCCATATGAGCCATGACGGACAGATTGCCGTTCTGGGCGTCGATGGCCGTCCGGAGCAGTGGCAGCACGCGCGTGTGCGCCGCCGCCAGTGACCCGGAGATGGTGCAGCCGGCCGCCTGCGGGTGGCCGCCGCCGCCCAGACTGAGCGCGACGCCCGAGACGTTGTAACCAGGGCGGGCCCGGAAGCCGATCTCTACCTGCCCCTTCGGCGTCTCTGAAAACACCACCGAGACTTTGGCCTCAGGGGCGCGAATCAAGAAGCTGGTTAGTCCGCCGTCGCCATCGTCGGCAGCGCCGGCCTGGGCGCGCATCTCGCCGGTGATATCGGTCCAGATGATCTCGCCTTGCAAGCGGACCCGGGCCAATGCCAACCCCCACAGCCGCATCATGCTCAACGGCTTGTAGTTCATGGCCTGTTCCGTGATTTCTGCCAGGTTGGCGCCGGCCTCCATCAACCGCAGGGCGGTGGCCATCACCTGGGCGGTCACGTTGCTGGTGCGGAAACTAAGCGTGTCGGTGACCAGCCCGGTGAGCAGGCAGGTGGCCGCTTCCCGGCCGATCGGCACGCCCAGCGCATCGGCCAGGTCCACCATGATCTGGGCGGTGGCGGCGGCCTGGGTGTCCACGTAGTTCAGGTCGCCGAAGCGCAGGTTGGTGACGTGATGATCGAGATTGATGATGGGGGTCTTCCCGTACCGATCAGGACGGAAGAGGCCGCCGAGGCGCTGAGGATCGCTGGCGTCCAGCGCGACCACGACATCCCATGGCCAATCGGGCGGGTCGGAGATGATTTCTGTTGCCCCGGGCAGAGAGCGGTATGGGGTCGGCACGTTGTCCACACATGCCAGGGTGATGCCCCTTTCCTGGGTTGGGCCGGCGCCGGCTGTGCCTGACCGGCCATGCATGAGCCAGCCGAAACCCAGCAGCGAGCCGATGGCGTCACCGTCCGGCGAGATGTGGCAGATGGCCAACACCCGTTGGGCACGGCGCAGGATTGCCGCGATGTCAGTCAGCGGCGTCGATGTCTGTGTCGCGTTCATGTGGTTCCCCAGGAGCGCTGGTTGCCAGGCTATCCAAAATCTCGTCGATGCGATGGCCGCGGGCACTGGTCCTGTCGACCTGGAACGTCAGCTCCGGCACGTAACGCAGGTTCAGGTTCTCGACCAACGCCTGTCGCAGGAAACCCTGAGCGCGGACGAGCGTCTCCACGATTTGACGGGAGGCTTCGGCTGGCAGGACGTGCTCGATGTAGACCCGCGCGTTCCGCAGATCGGGGCTGACGATCACTGCGGTGACGTTGATCATGGCGTCCGCCAGCCGCGGGTCGGTCAGCGCAGTGCTGATCAGGATGCTCAGCTCTTCGTGCAACAGCTCGGAAACACGTTGTTGACGTCGACGGCTACCGCCAGGCATGGTCTTGACTCTTACTTACAGGATTGAGATCCGAAGGGCTCCCGCCGAACCCTTCGGAGGTATCTTCTCAAGCGACAGCCATAATCCGGGGTGGCTGTGGCTCGGTCAGGAGACCGGCCACAGCGAGATAGGAGCCACCGTGGCTCGGTCAGGAGACCGGCCACAGCGAGCAATTCCCCGAAAAATCGAGAAGATACCCTTCGGAACGCAATCTCAGCTCACGCGTTCTTTTTTATACGTTTCAATGATATCGCCTTCGGCGAAATCGCTGAAGTTGCTCAGGTTGATGCCGCATTCGAAGCCGGTTTTCACCTCGGTCGCGTCTTCCTGGTAGCGTTTCAATGACGAGACGCGGTCCTGGTGGATGACCGCGCCGTTGCGTTTCAAGCGCGCCATCGAATTGCGGATGATCTCGCCATCGGTGACGTAGCAGCCGGCGATTTTGCCTACCTTTGAGATGTGGAACACTGTCCGCACCGTGGCGTGGCCGACCACGACCTCTTGATAGACGGGCTCCAGCAAGCCGGTGAGCGCCTTCTGGATGTCCTCGATCAGCTTGTAGATGATGTCGTAGATGCGGATGTCAACGCCTTCCGTCTCGGCCATGCGCTGGGCCGTCGGCTCCACGTTCACCGAGAAGCCCAGGATGATCGCGTTGGATGCGACGGCCAGCATGACGTCCGATTCGGTGATGTTGCCGGCGGCCTGGTGGAGGATCTTGACATGCAGCTTCTCGTCGCCGAGCTTCTCGAGCGATTGGACGATCGGTTCGATGGAGCCCTGGACGTCGGCCTTCAGGATCAGGTTGAGCTCCTTGATGCGGCCAGCTTTAGCCTGTGCGAAGATCGTATCCAGCGACATGGTCCGCGGCGCGGCAGCGGCGGTTTCGGTGCGCTTCTGGGCCTGGCGTTCGGCTGCAATGGCCCTGGCCGTGCGCTCGTCGGCCTCCACAGAGAAAGTCTCGCCCGCCGGGGGCACGTCGGACAAGCCCAACACCACCACGGGGGTGGCTGGCAGCGCCTCGGTGATCGGCCGGCCCTTGTCGTCGTACATGGCGCGAATCTTGCCGGGGATTTCGCCGCTGACGATGGAGTCGCTGACGTGCAGCGTGCCGTTTTGCACGAGCAGGGTGGCCATCGGGCCGCGGGTTTTGTCAAG
This sequence comes from Chloroflexi bacterium HGW-Chloroflexi-1, assembly GCA_002842085.1. Classification (GTDB taxonomy): domain Bacteria; phylum Chloroflexota; class Anaerolineae; order CG2-30-64-16; family CG2-30-64-16; genus CG2-30-64-16. Next base: position 13,295 of record PHCA01000046.1, on the reverse strand, counting down.
GCGACTTTCGATGACGGTGCCGATGCATTTGCCGTTGGGGTTCGCCATCAGCGGGTCGATATCGGCGACCAGCAAGATGCTCTCCAGCACGTCGTCGATCCCGCGGCGGAGTTTGGCCGAGACAAGCACGCACATGACGTCACCGCCGTACTCTTCGATCAGCAGGCCGTTGTCCGCCAGCTCCTGTTTGGCCCGCTCGGGGTTGGCGTTGGCCTTGTCAATCTTGTTGAGGGCGACCAGGATCGGCACCTGGGCGGCGCGGGCGTGGGCAATCGCTTCTTGCGTCTGCGGCATGACGCCGTCGTCCGCGGCGACCACCAAGACGGCGATGTCGGTGACCATCGCGCCGCGGGCGCGCATGGCGGTGAACGCCGCGTGGCCCGGGGTGTCCAGGAAGGTGATCTTGCGACCCTGGCGTTCCACCTGGTACGCGCCGATGTGCTGCGTGATGCCCCCGGCCTCGTCGTCGACGACGCGGGTCTCGCGGATCGCGTCCAGCAGGGTAGTCTTGCCGTGGTCAACGTGGCCGAGCACGGTCACGATAGGCGGGCGCAGCACCAGCGCATCCGGCTTTTCATTGGCCATGATGCGTTGGCGCAGAGTCTTCGGGGCCTCTTCCTCGACCTCCTCGACCTCCGGTTCGGGTTGCGCTTCGGCCTTGATCGTGATGCCCAGTTCCTCACCGACCACGGTGGCCGTGTCGAAGTCGATCGACTGGGTGATGGGTACCATGATGCCGTAGTTCATCAACGTCTTGATGACTTCGATCGGGCTGCGGCGCATCTTCTCGGCCAGCTCGCGTACTGTTATCTGTTCGGGGATAACGATCTCGGTGACCGGCGGCGCTTCTGGCCGCGCGGGACGCCCTCCGCCACTGCTGCGCGGCGCTGACGGCGTGGCCTCCGGCGGACGATTCTTGCCGGTCGACCTGGATGGCTGGTTTCCCTGGCTCCGGCCGCCTCCTCCGCCGCTCCGACTACCGCCCCCCTCGCCGCTGCGACCACCACCACCGCTGCGACCACCACCACCACCACCACCACCACCACCACCACCGCGACCGCCGCCGCTGCGACCGCCGCCGCTGCGACCGCCGCCGCTGCGACCGCCGCCGCTGCGACCGCTGCTGCTCGACGAGGACGCGCTGGGGGCGGCCTTTTGCCGGCGGGCCGGCGGCCTGGATGGCTGGTTGCGTGCAGTGTCACCGGCGCCACGACTCTCGCCGCCACTACTGGCGTTGCCGTTTCCGGGCGCGTGGTTGCCGCCGGGTTTGGCCATGCTGGCGGGTTTGAGCGCGCGATCCGGTTGGATCGAGCCCTTCCCGCGCCGACCACCACCACCACGACGACGACTCTTGGATTGTGTGCCAGGCTGGGACGTCGCAGAGGACCGGCCCTGATCGGAGCTGTTGGGCTGATCCGTGTCGGGAGCTTTATTCGCCGGCGCCCGTCTTCGGGACTGTTCGCCTGGTTGGTTTTTTTCTGTCATCTCTGATACCTCCTCGCCACGTGGGCGGTAGTGTGTCGGGCGCTGGCGACGACCATTGCAAGCCGCTGCTATAGTATACCCCGCGACATTTGGGAATTGGTAGATTGGGAATTGGTAGATTGGTAGATTGGGATCCTCTCAAGCGACAGCCATAATCCGGGGTGGCTGTGGCCGGTCTCCTGACCGGGCCACAGCGAGCGATTCCCCGAAAAATTGAGAAGATACGCCGGTACCGGTCAGGTCGCGTGCAAGAAGCATCGAACGGTGCTTCGCGTTTTACTTGGGGTCGCCAGCGTCTATCGGACGAGGAGGATGTGCTATGGGGGATTAAGCGAAGGGACGGGGAATCAGCCGATCTGCTTAGGGCTAAGGACTTAATAACTTACCCAATCGCTCCGGCAAATGAAGGGGAGATTCGCCCAAGTTATTTAATCCTCAGTCCTTAGCACAACTTCATCCCCATCTCGCCGTCGTCCCAGCTTCGCCGGTGCTCCTCTTGCTTTGCAGTTTTGAGGATCCGCCTGCGCTGCCGCCTCCTGGCCTTTTCAATTTCGCTTGCCTGGACCCCACGCTTGCCCCCGCTGTCGCAGTGATGAGGGCCGGACGTGTTGGCCAAACGCGCTGAACGGATTGCGGTCTTGTGGCCGCCAGCATGGGAAATCTCCTGTTGCGGGTGTAGTGTACAGCTTCCCCAGATCATTGAGTCGTATCGGGTAAAGATCGCGTTCAAAAATAACCTGGTTGTTTCGCGGCAAAACTACCCGGAAGAACGGCCTGAAAGTACTAAGGCTACTCGTAACCGTTATTTTTGAACGTTTACAAAGTGGCCGCGAATTCGCGCAGCGCGGCCATCTCCTCGGTCGTCAATGTCGTTTTCAGCGCAGAATTCAGCCTGAGGCTGCGCAGCGCTTGATCCCAGCACGCCCGAGATCGGCACAAGTAGGCGCCACGTCCGGCCAGCTTGCCGGTCGGGTCCACCTGCACGCCTGTCGCCAGAGTACGCACCACGCGCACCAACTCGCGCTTGCCCTGCGTTTGTCGGCAGATAATACACGTGCGCAACGGTATATGCTTGCGTCGCGGCGCCTTAGCCGTCATAGATCTATACTCGCCACGGTCATAATGTGAGTTTTTTCACCTTGTCACCCGGTCACATAGTGACCCCTTCACCGTGTCACCGTGTCACCAATTTACCAATTTACCCCGTTACCAATTTACCAATTTACCCCGTCACCGTGTCACCGTGTCAACCAATTTACCAATTTACCCCGTCACCAATTTACCCCGTCATCGTGTCACCGTGTCAAGTCTAATAGTCGCTGAGGTCGTCGCCCCAATCTTGGCGGCTGGGCTTGCGCTTCCGGCGGCTGACCACCTCACCGAGTCGTTCGTCGAAGACGAGCTGGCGTTTCTTGCTCGCCTTGCGGCGCTTTTCGCGCTTGACCTCATCGTCTTCCTCTTCCTCTTCCTCTTTGGCGGGGAACGGCGCCCCTTCCAATTCCAGCTCGAGGAATTCGGGCTCGAGGACTACACCGGTCGGTTTCACCGGCTCGGCGCCCTCGACCGGCGGGGCCGCAACGTCCGCGGCCCCAGGGCTCGCGGGAGCCGGTTCACCGGTAGCGGGCTTCTCGGCCTCGATCATGTCGGGCTTGGTTGTCGAGTCGGAATCGGCCAACAGCTTCGCGGCTTGTTCGAGGGTGACGGCGGCCTTGTCCTTCTCGCGTAGCAGCCATTCAGCACGGCTGAGCAGGTCATCACCCGGCGCGGCCGTCGGCGCTTTCGCTTCCAGCGAGCGGGTCTTGAGCAGTTGCATCTGCTGGCGTTTGATTTCGGCCAGGCCCTCGGTGGCGGCTTCGGTCTCGCTCTTGATGTCTATGCGCCAGCCGGTGAGTTTGGCCGCCAGGCGGGCATTTTGCCCTTCTTTGCCGATGGCCAGGGAGAGCTGGCGATCGGGCACCACTACGATGGCGGTCCGCACGTCGCCGTCCTCGATCAGCACGGTGTCGCCAGGTTTGGCCGGGCTCAGCGCGTTGCTGATGAACTGCCGCACGTCGTTGCTCCACTCAACCACGTCGATCTTTTCCCCGCTCAGCTCGTCCACAATGTTCTGGATGCGGGTGCCGCGCATGCCGACGCACGAGCCGACCGGGTCTACACCCGGCTGGGTGGCAGCCACCGCCACCTTGGAGCGCTGCCCTGGCTCGCGGGCGATGCTCTTGATCTCCACGGCGCCGCTATAGATCTCCGGCACTTCGCGTTCGAGCAGGCGGCGCAGCATGCTACGATGGGCCCGCGAGAGGCGGATCTGTGGACCACGCGGACCCTTGTGCACTTCGGCCAGCAGGCTGCGTACGCTCACGCCGACGCGATACCGCTCATTGGGCAACTGGTCCTCTTTGGCCAGGATGCCCTCGGCCTTTTTTCCCAGGGTAATGGTGACCTGACCGGTGCGATAGTCGATCGACTGCACGCTGCCGGTGATCAGCTCGCCCTCGCGTTGGCGGTATGATTCGTAGACCGCGTCCCGTTCCGCTTCATGGATGCGCTGTAGGATGACTTGTTTGGCGGTTTGCGCGGCGATACGTCCGAAGTCCGTAGGCTCCCGTTCGACGAGCACGGTGCCGCCGATCTCGGCCTGCGGATCGATTACGTGAGCTGCGGCGAGGTTGATCTCCACGCTGGGGTCTGTCACCGTTTCCACGATCGCTTTTTCGCAGAGGACCCGCAGGTCGCCGGTGTCCGCGTCGATGTCGACTTTGACCACGGCCAGGTTATTGGCGTAGTTTCGGCGATAAGCATGCACCAACGCTTCTTCGATGGCTCCCATGATCACATCGAGCGGCAGATCCTTTTCCGCACAGATCTGGTTGACAGCCATGATGAGCTCGCTTTTCATTCCTCAAACTTCTCCTACAAGATAAAGAGTACCCCTGGTTAAAGGCCCAAACCCGCTGGGGCCGGTTTGCCACCGTGCCCCCTGACGTATCCCTGGTTAAAGGCCCTTACAACAAGAAAAGTGGGGGGGACCCCACTTCCTAAGCCTGCGCTTTCATTCCCAATGCACAAAGAGTGTATCACAGAGATGTCGAATACGCAAGTTGACTATGGCCTTGCGGCACCCCACCTTCTGATTGGGCACTGGCCACCAGTGTTCGCGGCGATAGCGGAGGAGTCCTCACAGAAGGCGGCCCCCACCCCCTCAGCATCGATTTCGGCCAGCAGGTTCCACAGCGTCCCATATGTCGGCGGCCCAGCCCCCCAGAGATCCAAGGCTCATAAATGATTTTTCGGCCCGAAAGTGGGCGACTTTGCGTCATTTGAATCTTGCAGCTATCCACGGCCTGGATTGAGGTGTTGTGGTTACAATCTCCATAGCGCGGCCTCCCGCTGCAACCAAACCCCTTTCAACGAAAGGCGTTTTCAACGAACGGCGTTTTCAACGCAAAGGCGCAAAGACGCAAAGAAATCAAAAAGTTCTGTATGGTCGCGGCCACTACAGAAATCAAAAAGGCCTTTGCGTCTTTGCGTTGAAAGATTTGCGCAGATGGTGCAAATGTCGCGGGGTAATACTATTATGTAGGGGCCACTCAATGGTTACTCCTCCATATACAGGTAATACTTTTGGATTAAGCCGTTCCAGAAAAATAGATGTCCCAATATCGCCGGTTTCTCTGGGAATCTCAGGAGGTTCTGGGATGAATATTTTTCTGGAACTATCTTAGTCAGGCCATAGTCTGGCGAAAATCGTGCGCGATTCAAATGATGCACTTGGAAGGCCAAAAATCATTTATGAATGTTCCCCTCTCGTGGATTCATCCCACTCGCTCATCCACCCCGCTCCTCTAACTTCCCCAGCACCCTCACCGCCTCCTCCCGCGCGACCGCCGATGGCGCCTGATCGATGAACGCCCTCAGCGTGGCGATCACCATCCCGCCACCGATGCTCTGCAGCACCGACCCCGCCAGCCAGCGGATGCGTTCGTCCTCGTCGCCCAGGGCGGCCGCCAGCTCGGCGATAGCCTCGGGCGTCGCCTTTTTGCGCAGCGCCATGACCCGGCCGAAGCGCTGGGTGTAGGTTCCCTGGGGCGGGGCAGAGAGCAGGACCGGTTGGGCGGGCGGCTCCGGCCGCGACGCGGGGCGTGTCGGTTCTGGCTTGGGCGGCGGGGCAGCAGGCGCCGCAGGCGCGCCGAACAGGGCGGGCTGGCCGGCGTCCGGTTCGGGTTCCGTTACAGAGGCAGGTTTGGCGGCCGGGGCGGGTGCCGAGGGCGCGCCGAACTGAGGCGGCGCGGGCGCGACAGGTCGGACAGTCGCCTGGTACGTGGAGCCGGTTTCAGCCACCCTCTGACCCCTGACCCCTGACTCCTGACTCCTGGTCATCTCTTCCCGGTAGTCCCGCACGACGGCCGGCCCCAATTCCGCCTCCAGCCGATCCCACGCCTCCAGCACCAGCCGCCGCGTGCGATACTCGCCGAACGCCCGCTCTTCCTTCTGCTTCAGCACCCGGAACGTCTCGCCGGGGAAGTCGGGGCCGTAGACGTCCTTGGGGTCGAGGATGTAGCGCAGCTCGTCGCGCGTCAGGCCGTAGAGCCGGGCGTAGTAAGCGTCCAACTCGGCGCGCAGGAGTGCGCGGCGGTCCTCGTCCCATTTGGCCGGCGCAAACGGCGCGGGACAATCATGGCTTCGTGCTGTTCTGCCAGCTTCGTCCGGAGTGCCTCGTCGGCGTCGGCCCATAGATCGGCCGCGAACGGCGCCGTGTCCCAGGCGGTGTAGACCAGCTCCAGGACGCGAGGGACGATGAACGCGATATCGGTAGAGAAGTAGGCAGTGGGGGATAGGACGGGTAATTGCTTGACGAAGAAGAAATTCAGGTTCATGCCCGCAATCTTCTGGCGAGCAACATAGTCAAAGACGAGAGAGCTTAGGTTGGCGAGTAGACAACCAACCAACAATGCCGATGCTTGGGGAATGAGCATTGGCGCGCTGTTCCCAACGCCAACTGTGGAATCAGAGTGAAGATTGCACTTCGTTCGTTTGTGGAGTTGGTGACGTTACGGAAACATATGAGCCACTCAGTAGTACAATCGGTTAGTCGTTTGGTCACTTCATCTTTGGGCACGAAGTAGAATGAGATGGGACGTCACTTGGGATCGAGATACTGCTCCAGAACTGTCTCACCCAGGTTGGTGAAGCCGCGCTCCGACCGCCCCTCGTAGCTACCGAAGCGGTGATCGTAATGCCAGATCATCTTGGCCTCGTAGAGCGGCAGCAGGCCGTCGCCCGGCTCGGTACGGAACAAGCCGCTGTCGTTCGACATATGGAACATCGCGAGGAACCGCATGCCCCAGGGATTATCTTTGGCGCGTTCGTCTTCCAAGACGGGCACCCGCCGGTAGATCTTGGCGGTCAGCTCCGCATCGGCCCGCGTGCGGAAGATCGGGCAGGTGCGGGTATTGGGGTTAATCAGCGCAAAATCGGGGCTGGACAGCGTGAAGCGGCGCTGCGGGTCGGCTGCATCCTCGTAATGCCGGCAGAAAAACGCCAGTTCGGCCCGCTCGACGCGCTCGGCGCTCCCAGCCATGGTCAGCAGGCAGAATTTGAACGCGTGATGCACGGCCGGGAAGATGAACGCCTCGTTTTCGTAGCCGATCAGGCGGGCCAGCGAGCCCTTTTCTACCAGGTCGCTGAAAAACGCTTTGGTGGTGTCGTCGGTGGCGATACCGGTGGGAACGATGATGCTACGGCGGTCAGCGGGAAGCGGCCGGATTGACGCACGAACTTACTGGCGGCCTCGGCTGCGTGCTTAGCGTCTGAAAACTCACGTGCCAACCTCGGGTTGGCTCTCGGCAGGGCGTCAATCAACCTTTGACGCGCCACCTTGGTTGGAGCGGTGGCAATCTCTGGATCCCGGGCTGCGAAGAACTCCAGTTCCTGCAACTTGATGCGTTCCCACGGTGGGTTGCCCAGCATCACCGTGAACCCACCGCCCGCGAACACATGGGGGAACTCCAGCGGCCAGTGGAAGAACTGGTTGCGCACGGCCAGCGCCCGCGCGTGGCCGACGATGCGGGGATCGGCTGCGCCGGGCTGGCGGCGGTAGTCCTGCAAGGTGGCGGTGGTGGGGATAGCGCCCGCGGCGATGTTTTCGGCGGTGAGCGGGGTGAAGAAGGCGGCCGTCCACAGGTCGCAGGCGGTGCGTTGGGCGTCCTCCTGCTGTTGTAGTTTCCGATAGGCGGCTTGTTTTTGGCGCACCTGGGCGGGGGTGTCTTCCGGGCTATCGAGCTGGGTCTGCCACTGGCGCACGGCCCGGTCGAGCGCGGCCTGCTGTTCCTGGTAGACCATGCCCAGTTGGCCGCTGCGCTCCTCTTTGTTCCTACGTTTCAGCCCCCGTGCAACGGCCTTGTCGTCGCCGGTCACCGGGTTGAACGCCTCGTCGGGGATGCCGGCATCGAGCGCCTTGAGGTCGAACACCCCGACCAGCGAGTCGCCGCACTTGATGTGCGCATCCAGGAAGGTCAGCGGCTTGCCGGGTGCGTGCCCCTCGATCCACAGCGCCACCTTGCACAGGTCCACGGCCAGCGGGTTTTTGTCCACGCCGTAGATGCAGTGGATGATGGCTTCGCGCGTCCAGTGGCGCACCGCCTCCGGGGACGGCTCGTCTTCCCCCGTGGCGACCTGGGCCAGCGCCCGGCCGATCCGCCGCGCGGACGCCAGCAGGAAGTGGCCGGACCCGCAGGCGCTATCGCAAACCCGAATCGCCAGCAAGGCCGCGATCTGTGCCTCGCGCACCTTGGCCGCTGAGGTCACGCCCCCGCGCCGTAGGCTCTCGGCCGCAGCCTTCAGCCGCTCGGCGATAACGGGATCGAGCGCCGAGTCCAGCGTTTCCTTCACCAGCTCGCGCGCCGTGTAGTACGAGCCGGTGGTCTTGCGCTCGGCGCCATGAACGAACGAGAACCTGGGCGCGAAACTCCCCTCTCCTCGCAGGAGAGGGGCCGGGGGTGAGGTAATGACGGGGTACTCGTCGAGCAGGCTCTCGTAGACGCTGCCCAACTCCTCCACGTCCAGCGCCCCGTAGTGTACCCGTCGCCGCACTTGTTCCCGCTCCGGGGTGAAGTAGGAGAGCTGGCGGATGGCGCTCAGCAGGTCGCGGTTGTTCAGGTAGGCGGCCTCCAGGTGCCGGGTGCGGCCCACTTCGAACAACTCGCCGTTGAGTGCCGGGACGCCCAGCGCCGGCGCCTGGGTCTCGTTCCCAAAGGGACGTTCCGCACGCAGCACCTGGAACAGCGTGCGCAGGCTCAGGTAGAGATCGTCGAACCGTTGTGGCCCACTCAACGGCGCCTCTGCCAGCCGGCGCAGGCGGGTGATGCTGTAGTGATCGAGATAATAGTCGCCACCCCCACCCCGGCCCTCCCCCTGCGAGGGGGAGGGAGGAAGGGAGGGGGTCAACAGGTTCCGTTCCTCGGCCACCATCAGGAAGAGCAGGCGGTAGATCAGGTAAAGGAGTTGCTGGTAGTAACCCGATGCCGATAACCCTCCATCGGAGATGGCCCGGCGAAGCTCACCGTTTTTCGGGTGGCTCAGAAACCCGTTCGCCAGCGTCAAAATCGCGTCCTCAACGGCCTTGCGTAGCCCGTCCCGGATGCGCCCGCCCTGTTCGACGGCCGCCTGGTGATAGCGCTCCAACAGACATCGGCCGCCATCCTCGCCGGCCGCGGCCAGCCGGCTACGGTGCGCCAGGCGATAAAACAGGATGAACTCGTCCAGCCGCTCGCCGTCCAGCATGCCCTGCAGGTCGAACTCGATGTAGGACGGCCGGCTGAAGTAGGCGGAATCGCGCAGCAGCCGCAACGTGGCGCCGTTGGTGACGATACCCCAGAGGTCATCGCTGCGGTTCAGGTAATCCTGCACCAGCGCATGGGGTGAAAGCGTCCCACGGCCGGCCGGCGGGCGTTCGCCTAGCTTCTGGTCGAAAGCGACGATGTGCACGGGCGGGCCGACCCCCTCCCCTGACCCCTCCCCCTGCGAGGAGGAGGAGGACGTCGCGCTGTGGGAGAGGGCATAGGCCCGCCCGTCAACCTCCGCAGCCTTGCGCTGAAAGGTCAGGCGGTAGCCGAGGGCTTCCAGGAGCGGGATGATCCATGCCTCGCGCGTGGCTGAAGTGAGCGACTCGCCGTCTTTGGCGCGCGCCCGCCGGCGCTCGAACGCCTCCCAATAGGTCCGTACGTCACTCCAAACCGCAGTGACCTCGTCCACCAGCGAGCGCCGCGCGTCCAGCCCGAAGTCGGCCGGCTTCTGGCCCGGTTGGTCGTGGATCGTCTCCAGGAAGTCGGGCGATAGCAGCCCACCCTCGATGCGGATAGTGAGTAAAGTCATCGTTCAGTTCCAGATCGATCCTTCGTTAGCGAGTGCAGGCACCCTGAGCGGAGTCCCGCTGTCGTTTGGCGGGACGCAGTCGAAGGGGCGGGCGCATGGCCCGGCAATTGGCCGGATTTGGCCAGGAAATCGACGCGAAATCGACGGAAATCGACGCGTAATGGGACGCGAATTCGACGGAAATGGGACGCAGTCAGACCCGGTCCTCATCTACTCGTCCTCGCAAGAACCACCGGGCTCCACGCCCCCAACCTTCACAAGTGACCAGCCCAAGTTGTCGCAACAGGTTGAGGTCCTCACGCAGGCTGCGCAAGGGCGCTGTACCGAGCTGGCGGTGCAGCTCGCCCAGTGAAAGCGAGTGGCTGGACGCGAGGATTTCGAGGATGGTTCGCTGCCTCTGGCTCAGATCGTGACCGACCCGCTTGGGCGGCAGGTAGCGGCTGGGGCGGAAGCAGACAACAAAAACCCCTGCTGTTTCCCGGAACTCAGGTCTCGGCAGGCCGGCCTGCTCAGTGAGCTCGGCCATCTTCAGTGTCCCACGCCCCCACTGCTCGATAATACCGCGGCGGTAGAACACGCCCGCGATGAGGGGATTCCAGAGCAGCGATTCGTGCGGCCGGTAGAGATCCTCCACGGTCAGCCCGAAGTGCAACATGCCCGACGAGGTGATTTCCAGCCGGTCATCGTAAATGGCCAGGCCGACGGAACCGCCGCCGATGGCATAGTCGCGATGGCAGAGCGCGTTCGCCACGGCCTCGCGCAGCGCCAGCGGCGGGTAGAAGGGGTCGTCTATCCGCTCGAACAGGTTGGGCACGACGCGGCCGGCCACCGGCAGATTATCACGCAGGAAACGATCGGCGCGCACCAAGAGATCGAAGGCGTTGCCGTAAAACTGCCGGTTGTCGAGAAACTCGGTCTTGTCGGTGCCCTTGAACCGGGCGATCCGCAGCAGGCATTGGGGATAGTCGGGCAGGAGGCGGTCCGGCCTGGCAAACAGCACCACCGCGGCCCGCAAGATCTGGCCACCCCTGACCAGGCCCAGGCCGCGCAGGATCTCGACCGGGTCCCGTGTGCCAGGATCGTCGGCGCGACCGCGGCGGATCGCCTCCTCCAACGTCCGCACGATCTCGGTGGCGTCCAGGTCCGCAATCGTCCAGCCCGTTGCCGGCTCGCTCTCCCAGCGCACGGTGCTATGGAGCTGCTCCAACAAGATCTGGCCGTATTCCTCGCGCGAAAGCTGACGGTTTGTCGTCCCCACGCGACGGTACGCCTCCCCGCGGAAGGTATGGGCCGCCGGGCGCCGCGCTCGACGGTCACAGCCAGAACCTCGCGTCTGGAAGCCAACGCGATCCGTTCGATGCTGGGCAGCACCGGCGGGTCAATCTCGCGCAGCTCATGGGCGATGTCGGCCAACGTTTTGTCGCTGGTTTCCTGGCCGATAATGTGGCCTCGCACATCTACGCCGAAGAGCACGCGTCCCCCGCGATGGTTGAGGAAGGCGCAGAGGGAGCGGGCGGCATCCGTGCGTTGCCCGGTGGATAGCTTGAATTCCTGCGTCTCCGATTCACCCTGTTCGACCCACGCCTGGAGTTGTTGAAGGCTTGTCATCCGCTCACCCCACCCGGTACCACTGGCAACAGTACGACGAGACCCAATAGATCGGGCGGCGACTGCGGCTCGATTACATACAGTGTAGTTTCCTGCTGCATCAGCTTCGCGCCGGAACCCACCATGTCCGCCAGCCGGCCGTGCTCTTCCGCCAGCCGCGCGGCCCGCTCCGCCAGCATCTTTGCCAACGGCGCCTCCAACAGCGGCCACCAGCTCACCGTCTCCCGCAACACTTCTGTGCGCTCGGCGGGGGGGACGGATACGGCGTCAAGCTGCCCGTCCAACAGGCGCAGCGCCTCTGCAGGCTCCAGCTCGCTCACATCGGGATGAACGCCGCGGAGGCCCCACGCGAGCGTCTCCTCGGCCAGCGAGACCTTCGAGGTTCCATCTGCCCCCGAGACCTTCGAGGTTTCCGAAACCTCGAAGGTCTGGTGCAGGTAGCGCAGCCGCAACAGGAACAGCGCGGTGCGCCGCCTGACCAGGGGCGTGCGAACAACACCGCAGCGCGCCGCCGGCCCCCCACCCCCGGCCCTCGCGCTGTTCCAGCCGGTTGGGGTTCCAGGGCAGGTCATAGTGGACGACCGCGGAGAAGTACTCTTGCAGGTTGATGCCCTCGCTGAGGCAGTCGGTGGCGACGAGCACGCGCACTGGCGCGGCCGCCAGCGACGCGATCTTCAGTCGTCGTTTATCTTCGGCCAGCGCGCCCGTGATCGCGACGACCCGCGCCGACGGGCTGGTAGCCGGCAGCCAACAGCTCCCTGACCACCTCGATCAGCCTCTGGAGCTTGGCGTCTTCCCGCCCGCGCAGCGCGGCAGCAAGCCCGGCGAATTTCCGCAGCCGGCCCTGATCGGATGGCGCCCACGCCGGGTCGCGCTCCTGGGCATCGAACACAGCGCTCGGCGGCGCATCGTTAGCAGCCTCTGCCTCAGTGGGATCGTAGACCAGCGGCGTGAACTCGGCGTCGACGCTGGCGGCCTCCCAGTCATCCAGGCCAGTCTCATCTCCAGCGCCCGCGGCGCCCCCGTCACCGCCCGCCCGCTTCAGGAGGGCGACCTGCGCGGCCGCCGGCGATGATGATACGCAGCGCAGCAGCGCCAACGCCGACCAGAAGCGCATGCGCTGCTTCCAGCCGGTCAGCGTCTCGGCCGAGCGCACCATCTCGCCGGCGAACTCATAGACCACCTCATAGAATTTCCGATAGGCGGGCGAGAAGCGATAGGGTTGCTCGGCGCCCTCGGGGTCACGCTTCGGGAAGGGGGTGTCTTCCCCCATCCAGTGCTGCACGTCCGCGCGCCGGCGTTGCACGAAGTGCCGCGCCAATAGGATCGTCTGCCCCTCGCTCAGCGCCGAAAGGCTGAGGAACCGGAAGTCGGGCCGCAGCAGCCCCAGCAACGACTGGAAGGAGGACTCGACCCCGCTGTGGGGCGTCGCGCTCAGCAGGATCAAGTTGCGCTCGGGCTTCTTCGCGACATCGAGCAGCAAGGCGTGCCGCTGCTGCTGCGCTACGGACCGCCCGGCTGACGGCTGGGCTGCGCCGTGCGCCTCGTCCACCAGCACCAGATCCGGGCAATGCTGCAGGAACGCGGCTCGATAGCGGTCGCCCTTGACGGTATCGATGCTGGCGACGAAGTGCCGGAAGTGGGCAAAAACACTGCGATCCTGGGGCGTTTGGCGTTCCAGCCGGGCGACCGTGCCGGCCCGGATGACGACCGCCTCGATGTGGAACTTCTCGGCCAGCTCAGCCTGCCACTGCTCGCACAGGTAGGGCGGGCAGAGCACGGCCACCGGCCGCGCCGCGATCCAGCAGCTCGCGCGCGATCAGCGCCGCCTC
>PHCA01000045.1 GCA_002842085.1 Chloroflexi bacterium HGW-Chloroflexi-1 | reverse complement strand
CCTTTCCCTTGGTCGGCATTATGAAACACAATTGGGCAATTTTGTCAACTCAGCATTGCCTGCTGTACTCTGAGGGCAGCTTCGCCCTTAGCTTGATGCATATGGAGCCGCACTCCCCCTTCCTTCGCAGGGAAGGGGGTCGGGGGGTTAGGTCCGTTCTTCACCAACACAAACGGCCGCACCAGGTACGACCCGATCTCCACCGGGTTACCGCTGGCCGGCTCGACACCGTGGTCCACCTCCGGGTGGTGGCCGTACGCCAGGGTGAAGATGGCCCACTGTATGTCGGCGTAGAACTCCGGCGGCAGGTCGGCCGCGTGGATCATCCGGTTGCCGTTCAGGAAGTGGTGGACGAACTGCACGATCTTATGCGGCGTGATGCCCGCGCCGATCTCCTGCATGGCCGCGAGGCGCAGGGCGGCCGCGTCGCGCGGGTCGAGGATGGGCTTGACGATGATCGCTGGTGCGAATGGTGCGTGAGCGGTCGGCATGGTGTAGAAGCTGTCCAGGTCGGGTGCAGCCACGGGGGTGCGCCGGGGCGCAGGCGCGTCTTCCGGCAGGAGGTCCAGGCCGGCATCTTGCAGGCGGGCCAGCCCTTGCGCCAGGCTGGCCAGCCGATCCTTGAAGTTGCCGTCGGCGCTGCCCAGCTTGTAGCGCACCTGCCGCAGCGAGGTGCGCAGGTAGCCGGCGTGCCGGCGGTCGATCTCGGCCAGCAGCGGGTCGAGGTTCTCCAACTGCTCCACGATGAAGCGCAGGGTGTGGTGGATCTCGCCCTCAGCCTGCCCAGGCGTGACACGCCGCTGTGTCGCCAGGTCGGCCGCGGCGCGGTCGAGCCACGTCTCGTCCATCAGCCATTCTTCCAGCCGGTTCACGATGTCGCGACGGTAGCGGGAGACGTGGTCGCTGGTCTTGAGCGCGTGGTAGGCGGCGCCCAACGCCGGCGCGTAGTCGTCGAACTGCATCCGCATCAGCTCCGGCACGGCTTGGTCCCTGGTGACACGCTCGGTGTAACGGCGGATGTTCTGGTTGAGCTCGTTGAGGCCGCGCACCATCCCGCGCACGTTCTCGTAGGCCTGGGTCACGGCCAGGGCGGGGGAGAACTCCTCATGCTCGCTGGTCAGCAGTTGATGGGCGGCGTAGAGCTGGCCGGTGTACTCGCGCGGCTTCTGCTGGCCGATGACGCGGAACGCTTCCAGCAGGGTGAAGGCGTAGTCGGGCAGGATGATGTACTCGGTGTAGTCGGCGTGCTGCTCGCGCTCGACCCACCCCGCCTCGCCCAATCGGCGCAGCAGCCAACTGGCGAACTCCTGCGGCGACTTCTCGCCGGTCAGACTCGCGTTTGCGTCCGCTTCCGCGGCCGCGGCGACCTCCTCTGCTGCCGACGCGTCCACGCCGTTCAGGTAGTCCACGATCTCGGCCAGCACCACGTCGCGGGTCAGGCCGAAGCGGTTGAACTCCGCCAGGTCGTAGATGCGCAGCAGGATCGCCATGTAGTGGCGCTGCAAGTTGGCGAAGCCGCCGGCGCCCAGGATGTTGCAGAGCTGGGGCGGCAGGGTGTCGAAAGGATTTGGTGGCATAAGGCGCTCGTCTGAATGGTAACTTGGTAAATTGGTAGATTGGTAGATTGGCGCGTCAGTTCTGGCTTGCGCCGTCCTTCCAGATCAGGATGTCGGCCGGTGAGCAGTTGAGTGCGCGGCACAGGTTGGCGAGGGCGTCGAGGTCCACGTAGCGCGCCTCGCCGGCGTCGAGGCGGTAGACCAGGTCTTTCGGCACACCGGCCAGGGCCGCCAGGCCGCGCAGGGTGACGCGCTGGCCGGTAACGGCTTGCAGCCGGCCCAGCAGGATGGTCAAGCGATTGGTGGTGATGATCTCGGGCATACTCTGTTCACCTGCCGCCGCTGGCTCGGTCGCGAGACCGGCCAGAGCTTGCGTCGGATACTCTTTGGGATTTCGCACATCTGTTCTATTTGCCCGAACTATACCACCGTTTGGCCGGTTTGTCAAGACCCGCGTGCGAATATGTAGACAAAAAAACGGAGGACGAAGGGCCGGCCGCTGCCCTTCGTCCTCCGTTACGATCTGTCGTGAGGGGGTTTACGCAAACAACTGATCGGCCATCCGCTTGAGCATCGGAGTCCCGCGCACCTCCGTCTCGTAGAGGGGCAGTAGGGCCCGCACCATACCGTCGAATTCGCGCCAGATCGTCTCCATGTGCTCGGCCTGCATCGCCACGCGGTTCTTCACGAAGTCCGGCGTATCCGGCCCGACGCTGGCTGTGTCGATCAGCATGTTGACGATCACACCGCCCACCGGGATGCCGAACTCCGCGAACCAGTTGATGAAGCGGGTGATCACAGCGATGGGCAACGCCTCAGGCAGGGCGATAAAGAAGAACGACGTCAGCGCGGCGTCGGTCAGCAACTCTTTGGCCCGGCCCATCCGCTCGCGTAGATTGAGCAGGTACTCCATCAGCGGGTCCCGCTGCTGCTTCTTCTTGCTGTAGGAGAGCAGATCCTTGAGCGTCATCGCCTCTTCACGGCTCTGCACCATTTTGTTGACCCACAGCGAGTAGACGCTGGACATGCCCAGCAGGCGGCGGGCGTTGGCCGTGGGCGCGGTGTCGAACACATAGGCTTCGTACTCGTCATCGAACATCAGGTCGATCATATTCTCGAACATAGCCGACTCTTCGAACGCCGGGTTCATGGTCGCCGACTCCACGAACTCGTCCGCCTTAGTCTTGATCTCAGCGAACTTGAGGAACCACTCGATCTTCTCGCGGATTTCCTTCTTGGATTTCTCGATGGTGTCCTTGGTGTCGATCTCGTAGGCCTGCAGGTTAGGCACACCGGTCACCGGCGTCGGCTTGCCGAAGACGTTCTGGCCCAACATGCTGGAGAGGGAGTGGACCGGGTTCGTGGAAGCCAGCAGCGTCTGCTTGCCCTGGCCCGCCATCCATAGGGCCCCGGTGCCGGCCAGCACCGTCTTGCCCACGCCGCCCTTACCGCCGAAGAAGATGTATTTCAGGCGCGGGTTATCGGTCAGGTATTGACGCATGGATTTCTCGATCATTTCGCACCTCCCAGCGGGCCGAACATCGCCTCGGCCATGCGCTCGATCATCGGCAGGCCGGTGATATCACGCTCGAATTCTGGTACCTGCATGAGCACCTCGCGGCCAAACGTTTGGTCGATCTTGGCCAGATACTTCCGCTGCATCTCCAGCCGATTGCGCAGGTAATCGGGGATGTCCTGTTGTCCCAGCTCCGGTGGAATCACCCGGTTGACGATGTAGCCCGCCAACGGCACATCGAACTTGGCGAACAGTCCGGCGGCCTTCTGGGTGTCCAGGATGATCATCTCTTCAGGGGTGATCACAAAAAAGAAGGCGGTCTTGTGTTTGTCCGTCAGGATGCGCGACGAAGTGTTGATGCGATACTTGATGTATTGAAGCTCCTTCAGGATTTGGTCTTCCTCGCTCTCCTTGTGGCGCTGCATCACCGCCGCGACTTTGTCGTACTCGGCCATTTCGGCGCGCAACGCGGTGATCTTGTCGATCCATTCGTCGTAGACCAATGCCATGCTCAAATAGTACAGGGCATGGCCCAACGGCACCAGATCATAGATATAGTAATCGTACTTGCCACTGACAACGATGTCAACCACCTCGTCGAAAATGGCGCTCTCCTCCATCGCCGGCTCGGCCGCCGCGGCCTGAATGTAACTCTCGATCTCTTCCGGCACCTCGGCCAGCCCGTACATGTCCAGGATCTTCTGGCGAATTTCGCCCTGGTATTCCCTGATCCGCTGGTCGGCGTCGATCTCCTGGGCAAACAGGTTGGGCATGATTTCGACCGGCCCTTTGCCGAAGATGTCCTGCTTGAAGATATCAGACAGGCTGGCCTGGGGGTCCACCGAGAAAACCAGGACCTTGTACCCCTGTTTGGCCAACCAATAGGCTGTAGCCGCGCTGAAGGTGGTCTTGCCCAGGCCACCCTTCCCTCCAAACATGATGTAGCAGCGGTCGGGGTTTTGTTGAAAGACTTCGCGTAATGACATGATGTGCTCCGTATTGCGTACTGCGTATTCCGTTCTGGACATCGGGGCCATGAAGTCGAGGCTTCAGTCAGTCACCTTTACAGCACGACCTGCCAAAAGACCCGATTCCAGCGGAAAGGCGGTTCTGTTCCAGCTTCCAGCTTCCAGTTTCCAGTTTCCAGCCTACGCCAGCGCGTCGGTCAGATCCTTCTCCCGCAACATGCGCCGCTTCCAGGTCGAGATTTGCGGCACGACGTAGGGCAGCAGGCGCAGGCTGTAGTAGGGTGGTAAGATGGGGATGCCGAGCAGGTCACCTATCGTGATCAAGATGAACAGATGCTCCATGCTGCCGCGCGTCTTCAGCGCGTAGCGGGCCATGTCGTGACCCGCCATGCCATACAGGACGCTCTTGAAGCCGTCCAGCATCCCGCGTTTCCGTCCTTCTTCTTCTGGCATGTGGGATATCCTTTCGATTCTGGATGTCGGGTATTTGGGTATTGGGTATTTGGTATTGGGTATTGTTTCTCGCACGCCGACACGGATGCCCCACAATACCCAATATCTAATACCCAATATCTGATACCCATCACGTAATCTCTTGATCGCACAAATCGGTGAGATCTCTCTCGCGCAACATGCTGCGCCGCCAGCCGGTAATGTCGGGCACGACGTAGGGGAGCAGGCGCAGCGCATAATAGGGCGGCAGAATCGGCACGCCCAGCAAGTCGCCGAAGATGGCCAACACGAACAGGCGCTCGCGCTGGGCGCGCTCCTTGCGCAGGTCACGCACCATCTCGTAGACGGTGGCGCCGTAGATCATGGCGCCGAACGCGCGGATGAGACACCGCAGTCGGTGGGAGAGAGTTCTGAAGCTATCGAGATATTTCACTGTTAACACGTGATGAGCAGACGGCTCGTTCTCAAGCTACGGCGTTTGAGGCCGTAGTGTCTCGCGACCAACCAGCCTGGCTTTGTCGCGGAACACTGTGGCCTGAACGCCACAGCTTGACCCCAACCCGCCAGCAAGCTGCGGCGTTTCAAGCCGTAGCATTCCGCAGGAGGCGTTCCACCGCCGCTCCGTCCAGCCCGGCCACCTGCTCGCGGCCCGCCACCACAAAGGTCGGGTAACGACGTACGCCGTAGCGCAGCGCCTTGATCAGTCCTTGCAGCGAGCGGGGATCGTAGATGCGGATCAGCACGCGGTCGCCGTAGCGGTTCGCCAGGTCGAAGATCAAGGCGGAAAGGCGGCGGAAGTCGGCCTGCCACTCCGGGGGATACTCGTCCAGCCCTCGTTCGGCCGGCGGCCGATCGAGGTCGGCCTGCGCGATCAACATCTCGCAAGACGTGCACAAACCCCACCCTTCCGGCATGGGGGCGATCACGTCCACCAGGACCGGTCGTGTCATGAAGAGTTCCTTGAGCCATGCCCAAGTGACCGGCACTTCGGAAGTGCCGGTCACTTGGCCAACTCCTACGCCTTGACCGGCTCCCCGACGCGCAAGCGCTGGAACGCCTTGAACGCATCCCAGGCCAGGATGAGGGCGGCGATCACCAGGTAGATGGCGATCAATCCGGCCAACCAGTTGCCGATCACCTTGTCGATGGGCAGGTTGGGCGTGGTCAGCACCTGCTTGAACACATTGTAGGCTGTCATCAACAGTGCAGCCACGGTCGTCACGAACATGAAGATGAATGAGGCCATCAACTGGTTCGCGGCGCCGAAGAGCACCCAGATGCGCGCCCAGAAGCCTGTATAGATCAGCAAGGCCGAGAGCAGCAGGGCAATGATGGTTCCAAAGGTCGTGTTCTTGAACAGCGGGACTCTATCGCCCATGAATTCTGCCGAGGCAACGCGCATGAAGCGCACGACCAGATACATGATAGTCAGCCCCATCAGGGTCAGGAAGACCGAGCCGTAGGGCAAACCGAACGAAGTCGGGATGCCGATCTTGGCCATCATCTCGCTCAGGCCAACGGCGAAGACGCCAGCGTTCTTGGCTTGCGCGATCATATTGACGTAACCGACAAAGCCTTTGGTTACACCGACGCCGACAACAGCGGTCAGTAGCGACAACACTGCCAGGAACATCTCCAGGAACATCGCGCCGCCGCCTACGTACAGACCGTCAGACTCCTTCTCCAACTGGCGAGCCGTACCCGATGAAGAGACCAGGCTATGCCAGCCGGAGATGGCGCCGCAGGCGATGGTCACGAACAGGATTGGCCACAGTGGGCCGAGAGCGAGCAGGTTGGGCAGTAGTTTGGGATCAACTTTGGAGCAGTCCGCGGCTGCGCACAGGTTGCCTCCCCAGTTGGTGAAAGCCGGGAAGTCAGTCGGGAAGGCCGGGTGCCAGACCAGCAAACCGATGGTCCCGGCCAGGATGCCCAGGAAAACGATCCAGAAGGCGACGTAGTTGATCGGCTGCGCCCAGCGCCAGATCGGCAACACCGCGCCGAAGTAGCAGATGACCAGCACCACCAGGCTCCAGATGAATTGCGGCTGCGTCACGCTTCCGAAGACGGTCGCATAGGTTGTCGTAGAGGTCCCGTCTGCAGCAGTGGTGACGATGGCGCCGTTGATGACGTTGTTGAAGAAGCCTTTAACGGGCGTCAACGTGCTCAGCCAGATGCCCACGAAGGCCAGGACCACCGTCAGCACGCTGACGAGGATGATGTCCATCTTCCATTTGTAGGTCATCTGACCAGCGAGCAGGCCGACGCCGATCACCAGCAGCACGCCCAGTGGAACCGCCGGGTTGGTCATCAGATCGTAGCCGACGATCTTGCCGAAAGCGGCCATGATGAGCAGCAAGTAGAAGTAGATGAAGGTCAGTAGGATCGAGCGCGCCCGCGGGGAAATAAAGCGATAGCTCAGGGCGCCAAAGGTTTGGCCTTCCTCGCGCACACCCAACATGATGCTGGAGTAGTCCTGCACCCAGCCAATGAAGAACGTACCGAGGATGATCCACAACAACGCTGGCAGCCAGCCCCATTGTACGGCCACGATCGGCCCCGTGATCGGTCCCAGGGCTGCGATGGACTTGAACTGATAGCCGAAGAGCACATTGCGATTCGCCGGGGTGAAATCCACGCCATCCATGTACATCTTGGCCGGCGTAGCCTTCTTATCATCCGGCTGGATCACCGACCTGTTGATGGTCTTGGCATACCACCCATATCCCAGGGCGATGGCCACGCCACCAATGAGCAGAACTACAATTGCGTTCATTTTTGCCCCTCCTGAGAGCGGAATCCGGAATACTTCAGGTTCTTGTGTGCTGCGTCAAAACAACGGGGATCGAGGAAACGTTTTGCTGAGACACCACCTCCTTTCGTCGCGTTCGGACCGGGACTGATTGCCGTAGGCGTCTCCCGACGGCGAGCAAGCTATCCTCCCCTGTCGCCCCTCGATGTCATAACGCTCGTCTTGTCAGGACTGGCAGTCCTCGCAGGACTGCCAGTCCTGACGGGAACTTATTCTCTTGCAAGTCCTTAACGCATAACAAGGAAAGTCGAGCCGGCAAGAAATCCGGTATCTTCTCAATTTTTCGGGGAATCGCTCGCTGTGGCCGGTCTCCTGACCGAGCCACGGTGGCTCGGTCAGGAGACCGACCACAACCACCCCGGATTATGGCTGTCGCTTGAGAGGATACGAAACCCGTTTACGCAAGCCCATCTCCTCTGCGTAGGCTTGAATACAATTTTAGCACAAGGAAAGCCCAAAAGTCAAATGCGCGAATTGACAGAGGGGACCCTTGCCCGGTATACTTGACGCAGGAAATCATTTCACTCCTGGCTCGGTCGCAGACCGGCCAGAGCGCTTTTCGGGTAGGTACTTTGCGCATCCACGTCATTTCACTTTGGAGATTGGCCATGACCCCAACCGTTGTGCTTCTGATCGTCGGGCTGCTGTACATCGTCGTGTTCGGTGGCCTATCGCTGTTGCGCCGCGAAGACCTGTCCTTCCGGTTTGCTGTCGAGGCCGGCATCCTCACGCTCGTCGTCACCCTGCTCGCGCTGGCGACCCCCTGGCAGATCCACCCGGTCCTTTTCTTGATCGTGCTCTACCTGGTCACCCTGCGGGTTCGTCTCCTGGTGGATATCGGCAATCTGCTGGCGCGGCGCGGAAACCACCGAGCCGCCGCGGCCACCTACCGGCTGGCGCGGCGCCTGTGGCCCGACGACGCCGGCCGCCTGATCGTGCAGATCAACCAGGGGGTGCTCGGCCTGCAAGCCGGGCGGCTGGACGAGGCGATCGCGGCGCTCAAAGGGGTCCTGGCTGCGGCCAAAGGCGGCTACCTGGGCATCAGGCACGAGTGTGGCTGCCACTACAACCTGGCCGTGGCCTACCAGCGCAAAGGGTTGGATGCCCCAGCCGCGCTCGAATTCAACGCCGTGCTGGATACCTGGCCGGCGTCGGAATACGCCCAACGCGCGGAGGCCGCGCTGGCGCGGCGGGAAAAAACCATAACGAGTAAGGAGTAACGAGTAAGGGGAACCTGGCGCAGCTCAGGACCTACCACGAATGGCGCTATCACCCGGAAGGCGGGACAGAGCAGCCGCTCAGCGGGAAAAACCATCTGCCTGCAAACTCAACGACGAGGTAACATGTGCGGCATTTTTGGTATTGTGACAACTGAAGAAGGACCGCTCGGTGACCTGCTGACCGATGCCGGCCGCCGGCTGTCCTATCGCGGCTACGACTCGGTGGGATGCGCGACCATCGGCGATGATGGTATGGTCGATCTGCGCAAGGATGTGGGCAAGGTGGACCAGGTCGCGACGCGCCACAGCTTCGCGACGCTGCGCGGCCGCCGCGGCATCGTGCAGTTGCGCTGGGCCACCTTCGGCCACCCGTCCCAGGCCAACGCGCAGCCCCACCTGGACTCGGACGGCGATCTGGTGGGCGCACACAACGGCAACGTGGTCAACAACGTCGAGCTGCGCCGGCAGTTCATCGCCGAGGGTATGACCGTGCGCTCCACCAACGATGGCGAGTCGTGCGTCCACGCCGTGGAGCGTTACGTGGACCGCGGCGACGATATGGTCACGGCAATCCGGCGCGCGTATGACGACCTGGAGGGGGACTACGCGTTCGTGATCGGGGCAAAGGGTGAAGATTGTCTGCGCGCCATCAAAAAAGGCTCCGGGCTGGTGATGGGTCTGGCCGATGACGCGACCTGCATCTCGTCCGATCTGCCCTCCATCCTGCCGCTCACCCGGCGCATCGTGCGGGTGCAGGATGGCGAGATCGTCACCCTCTGGCCGGACCGGATCGAGTTGCGCCGCGTCGAAGACGGCGCGCTCGTCCAGCGGGAGCCGGAATGGGTGACCGAAAGCATGGACGCCGCGGCCAAGGGCGGCTATGCGCACTTCATGCTCAAGGAGATCCACGAGCAACCGCAGGTCGCCCGCGAGCTGCTGCACCTCCTGGACGCCTCGGCCGAGGTCGCGGCGATGGTCGAGCGGATGCAGGCGGCGCGGCATCTCTACCTGGTGGGCTGTGGCACCAGCTATCACGCCTGTATGCTGGGCTCGGTCTACCTGGCCCGGCTGGCCGGCCGCGCCGCGATCCCGATCCTGGCGCCGCAATTCCTGCCCCAGTACGGGCCGGCCGTGGGGCCGGACGACGTGGGGGTGTTCGTCAGCCAGAGCGGCGAGACCAAGGACGTGCTGGATGCGCTGGCGTTGGCGCACAGTAAGGGGATGGCCGCGTTGGGGCTGGTCAACGTGGTGGGGTCCACCCTGATGCGCGAGAGCGAGGGCCACCTGCCGCTGGCTTGCGGCTACGAGGTCAGCGTGCCGGCCACCAAGACCTTCACCAACCAGGTCATCGCCTTCCTCTATCTGGCGTTGCGCATGGGCGGTCACCCGACCTCCGCCCTGGCGGCGTTGCCGGATCTGATGGCACAGACCCTGACCGCGATCGATCCGCAGGTCACCGCGCTGGCGCCCGCGCTGGTGGCCCAGAACGATCTCTACTGCCTGGGGTATGGCCTGACTTATCCCATCGCGCTGGAGGGCGCGTTGAAACTGAAAGAGATCACCTACGCGCACTGTGAGGGGATGCTCTCCACCGAGTTCAAACACGGGCCGCTCTCGGCCATGCGGGATGATTATCCAGTGCTGTTCGTGGCCGGCCCGGAAGATGTGTCGCTGCTGGTAAGCGGCATCAACGAAACGACCTGTCGAGGTGGGCGAGCGATCGCCATCGGCGAAGAGGATGCCCGCCTGCGGGCCAACGCGCACGATCTGATCATGCTGCCGGATGCGGGCGCACTCTTCAACCCGTTGCTGGCCACCCTGCCGCTGCAACTCCTGTCCTATCAGATCAGCGTGGCCCGCGGGTTCGATCCCGACTTTCCACGCAATCTCAGCAAAACGCTGACCGTGGATTGAGTTGGATGGGAAGAACTGCCCATGACGAACATCCGCCCGAAGTTACGCGGCCTGGACGTGCGACCGGTTGCCGTGAGCGGCCGGTCTGCGTTGCTGCTGCGCGACCCGCTGCAACTGAGCGAGGGGACGGTCATCGTCCCCCAAGAGGTGGCGCCTCTGCTGGCGCTCAGCGACGGCACGCGCGATAGCGCCGCGCTCAGCGCGGCCCTCCTTGTCCATTTCAGGTTACGGGCCGATACAAGCCTGATCGACCGGTTGATCACGACGCTAGACGAGGCGTGCCTGCTGGACAACGCCCGCTCTCGAGAGGCCCAGGCACAGGCGCGGGCCGCCTATCGGGCAGCGCCCTTCCGACCACCCGCGCTGACCGGCGCGTCCTACCCGGCCGAGCCGGCCGCGCTGCGCCAACTGTTCCAACGCTATCTGGATGGCGCCCGCCACACGAGCGACACGTCACCATTGCCGGCCGCCGGCCGCGGGCTGGTCAGTCCCCACATCGACTACGCGCGCGGCGGCCCGGTCTACGCGGCTGTATGGGATCAGGCAGCCGAGATGGTCCAGGCGGCCGACCTGGTCATCCTGTTGGGCACCGATCACTACGGTGGGCCCGGCACCCTGACCCTGACGCGGCAGCACTACGCCACCCCGTTGGGCATCCTCCCGACAGCCCAAGACGCAGTGACCGTCGTGGCGGACGCCATCGGAGAAGAGGCCGCGTTTGACGAAGAACTCCACCACCGGAGCGAGCACGCCATCGAGTTGGCCGCGGTTTGGCTGCACTACATGCGTGATGGCCAGCCGTGTGAGATCCTGCCCATCCTGTGCGGCTCCTTCGACCACTTCATCCAGGACCAGGCCGCACCGGAGACTGACGCGGCGATCGAGCGGCTCGTCGGAGTCCTGCGCGGCGTCATGGCCGGGCGGCGAGCCGTGGTCGTCGCGGCCGGCGACCTGGCCCACGTTGGCCCGGCGTTCGGAGGTCAACCGCTGGATCCCGCTGGCGCGGCGCGCCTCCAGGCCGCGGACGAAACGTTGATCCGGCACATGTGCGCCGGCAACGCCGAGGGGTTCTTCGACGCCATCAAACAGGTCGAGGACCGTTACAACGTCTGCGGGGCGCCGCCCATCTACCTGGCTCTGCGTCTGCTCAGCCCGGTGCGGGGCCGATCGGTGGCCTACGCCCATTGCCCCGCCGACGAGCAGGCTGCCTGAGGAGACCGGCCACAGCCACCCCGGAGGAGACCGGCCACAGCCACCCCGGAGGAGACCGGCCACAGCCACCCCGGAGGAGACCGGCCACAGCCACCCCAAAGGAGACCGGCCACAGCCACCCCAAAGGAGACCGGCCACAGCCACCCCGGAGGAGACCGGCCACAGCCACCCCGAATTATTGAAAAGATACCTCAGCCCAGTAGTTGCCACGTCTTCAGCCCAGTGCTATAATGTGGCCCACATTCTCAGAAGGACAAGGACAACCTGTGGCTGATTACGATATACCAACGTCTGAACCGCTGCCGGAACCGGCGCAGCCGGCAGCTAACAACGAGCCGGCTGCGCCGACGCTTCTGGATATGGTCTGGGAGCTCGTGCAGACTGTCCTCCTGGCCGTAGTGATCTTCCTGGTGATCCGCAACGTCGTGCAGAACTTCCGCATCGACGGGATCAGCATGGAGCCCAACTTCCACAGCGGCCAGTTCCTGATCGTCAACCGTTTCGCCTACTGCCCCGGCCTGCACCTGGACATTGACCCGTTGAGTATTCACCTGGAAAAAACCTGGTGCGTGCGCCCGCCTGACCGCGGCGACGTCGTCATTTTCGAGTACCCGCGCGATCCAAGCCGCGATTTCATCAAACGCGTCATCGGGCTGCCGGGCGAAACGGTCGAGATCGTCGCGGGCAAGGTGTATGTGGATGGCCAACTGCTGCCGGAACCGTTCGGCCCGAACCCAGGCAGCTACACATCCGGCCCGATCACGGTCGCGGCGGGCGAGGTCTTCGTCCTGGGCGACAACCGGAACAATTCCAGCGACTCTCACTCCTGGGGGCTGCTGCCACAGGATCTCATCATCGGCAAAGCCTGGCTGTCCTATTGGCCGCCCACCGACTGGGCCGTCATCCCGAACTACGACCTGGTCTTGAACGCGAGCACGGCGATCCCTTGCGGTCGCCCGCGTGGGCAGGCGCAAGGCCGTGCCCCTACTTATCGAGAGGATAGCCCTGAACGCGAGGAGCAGTTCCATGCCGCCAACCGATGCCGAGGTCCGCGCGCTGGTGCGCCAGGTGCTGAGCAGGTTGCTGGAGACATCCCCGGCAAGCGGAGGCGCCGTCACGAGTTCGGGTGCGCCCTCAGGCGCGCCTGAGGGCGCACCGTCACCCGCGGGCGGACGCCTGATCGACGAATCGTTCATGCGGGTGCAAGCTCCCGGCGCCATCGTGACCCTGCCGCCCGGCGCACTGATCACCCCGCTGGCCCGCCAGATTGCCCTGGAACGACGCATCACGTTGGCGCCTGAGGCTGGGTCGGCGCGAGTGGCAGACTCACCAGCCGCCAGCGGGTCGCCGGCGCGGAGGGTCGCCGTCGGGGCTGACCACGGCGGCTTCGCCCTAAAAGAGGCCCTGAAGCCGCATCTCCAGTCCCTGGGCTACGAGGTGATCGACTGTGGCGCCCACAGCACCGACGCCGTGGATTACCCTGACATCGCCTATGCCGTGGCCCGGCTGGTGGCCGACGGCAAATGCGCGAACGGCATCATCGTGGATGGCGCGGGGATCGGCTCTTGCATGGCGGCGAACAAAGTGCCTGGTGTGCGCGCCGCGCTCTGTTACGACCACGCCACCGCGGTCAACAGCCGCGAGCACAATCACGCCAACGTGTTGACCCTGGGCGCCGGTTTGATCGGCGTCAACCTGGCCAGGCAGATCGTCAGCGACTGGCTGGCGACGCCGTATGGGCCGGGCCGACACGCCAAGCGCGTCGAGAAAATCATGGCGATCGAGAAACGCTATCTCAAGTTGCAAGGGAGATAACATGCCCCATCTAGAGAGGCTTCTGAACCGCATCCTACGCGGTACATCCGATGCTAACATCTCCTTTGCCGAGTTATGCCAGTTGTTACACCGTCTGGGATTTGACGAACGCATCCGCGGTGACCATCACATTTTCACGAAAGAAGGCGTTGAGGAAATTCTGAATCTGCAACCCAAAGGATCGAAGGCCAAGCCATATCAAGTGAAACAGGTACGCAGCGTCATTCTTACGTATAGACTGGAAACTGGGAGATGAAGATGTTTCGCTATGAGATGATCATTTACTGGAGCGAAAAAGACCGGGCTTACATTGTGGAAGTTCCCGAGTTGCGCGGTTGCATGGCAGATGGCGCGACCTATCAAGAAGCGATCGCTAACGCCGAAGTCGTCATTCAGGAATGGCTTGAAACGGCAGAAGAGATGGGACGAGCGATCCCTGAACCGCGCGGGCGGCTGGTTTACGCATAAGAGCAAGGTCAAACAATGTCTCTCGATTTGGGCAATTACACCCTCGACCAACTGGTCGAGCTGATCACCCGCGAGGTGCTGGCCGCGTACCCACCCGCGGCCGGTCAACCCTGCGCGGTCTGCGACACGGACAGTTGCAACGGGCAGTGCGTGCAAACCAACCCGAACGGCGCCCGTGATGTGTTCAGCGCAGGCGCCGATCGCCTCACCACCCGGCTGGGCGTGAAGAGCGTTGCCACTGACATCGCCGGCAAGATCGACCACACCCTGCTCAAACCTCAAGGCGCCGAGAATGAGATCCGTCAACTCTGCGCCGAGGCGCGCGAGTTCCAGTTCGCGACCGTTTGCGTCAACCCGACCTGGGTACCACTGTGCGCGCAACTGCTGGCCGGCAGCCCGGTAAAGGTCTGCGCTGTGATCGGCTTCCCGCTCGGCGCCACCCTGCCCGAGGTCAAGGCTTTCGAGTCCCAACGCTGCGTTGCGCTCGGCGCACAGGAACTGGACATGGTGATCAACATCGGCGCGCTGAAGTCCCACCAGTATGACGCGGTCGAAGCCGATATCGCGGCCGTGGTCACCGCCGCGCACTCGCTGGGCGCCTGCGTCAAGGTCATCATCGAAGCCGCGTATTTGACCGACGAAGAGAAGGTCGAAGCCTGCGCGCTGGCCAAGGCCGCCCGCGCGGATTATGTAAAAACATCCACCGGTTTTGGGCCAGGCGGCGCGACGGTGGAGGACATCGCCCTGATGCGGCGGGTGGTCGGGCCGGAGATGGGCGTCAAAGCCGCTGGGGGTGTGAAGAGCGCCGAAGATGCCAAGGCGATGATCGCCGCGGGCGCCACACGGATCGGCGCGAGCGCGGGGGTCAAGATCGTCAGCGAGCTCAAGCAGTGAAATGCCAGCAGTAGACCCAGTAGATCACGATTTGCTCTCGCCCGATCCGTGATCGGGCGGGTCATGGACCCGCCCGGAGCTCGAAACTGTGATCCACTGAGACTGTCAGCAGTAGCCGGCGGTTTTCCCGCCGGCAATGCCGTCGTATCCAAGGATAAAGAACCATGTCGCAACGCGAGGTATTGATCATGCTGGCTCACGCCCAATGGTGTGCGGCCTGCCGCGGCCGGCTGGTAGCCGACCCGGATGCCGTCTTCATCGGGCGGGCGTTGAGCGCCGCTGAGAAGGAGATCCTGACCAGGCTCACCGAGGAGGACTTCACGACTCCAGGGACATTGGCGCGCGCGCTGGAGATCACCGTCAGCGAGATCCAAAGTTACAACGAGCACCCTGTGGCGCGGCTGCGACATTTCTAGACCGGATGCCGAAGCCTGGAGAAAAGCCCGCAATCACCTATCCAGCTTCCAGCTTCCAGTTTCCAGCTTCCAGCTTCCAGTTTCCAGTTTCCAGTAGGAGAGACCCATGACCGTTGACCTGCGTTCTTACGTTTTCCTGGACAGCTTGCAACCACAACACGCGGCGTTCCTGGGCACAGTGGCCCGGGGCTTTTTGCCGCTGCCCAGCGACGCCTCATTGTGGGTGGAAATCTCGCCCGGCATCGAGATCAATCGCATCACCGACGTCGCGCTCAAAGCGACTCGCGTCCGGCCCGGCATGCAGATCGTCGAGCGGTTGTACGGCCTGCTGGAGGTCCACTCCGAAAGCCAGGCCGAGACCCGGGCCGCCGGCGCGGCGATCCTGGAGACGCTGGGCGTGCGCGAAGAAGACCGCCGCAAGCCGCGCATCGTCTCCAGCCAGATCATCCGCAACGTCGACGCGCACCAGGTGCAATTGATCAACCGGATGCGCCACGGCCACATGCTGCTTGCGGGCCAGACCCTCTACGTGCTGGAGGTGGAGCCGGCTGGCTACGCGGCCCTGGCCGCTAACGAGGCCGAGAAAGCCGCCGAGATCAACATCCTGGAAGTGATCGCCTTTGGCTCTTTCGGCCGCGTCTACCTGGGCGGCGAAGAGCGCGACATCATGGCCGGGTACGGCGCGGCGGTGGCAGCGATCGAGGGAGTCAGTGGGCGGGTAGAAGAGCAGGGAAAACGAGAGTGAGGATCAGGTATTGGATATTAGGTATTGGGTATTCGGCGTCAAAGCGAAATACCTAATACCTGATACCCAATATCCACGCAACGCAACAGCGATACTTATCAAGGAGACACCAACATGGCAGAAGCACTGGGCATGATCGAGACCAAGGGATTCGCGGCGATGGTCGAAGCGTCGGACGCGATGGTCAAGGCCGCCAAGGTCGAATTGGTCGGCTATGAGAAGATCGGCGGCGGGTACGTGACCGCCATCGTGCGCGGTGACGTCGCCGCAGTGAAAGCGGCCGTTGAAGCTGGCGTGCGCGGCGCTGAGAAGGTGGGCGAGGTAGTGTCGGTCCATGTCATCCCGCGGCCGCACGAAAACGTGGACTCGGCGTTGCCGCTGGGTCGCCAACCGGCCGCCGAATAGCCCTGGATAGTTCCGGAAAAATACTCATCCCAGAACCTTCTGAGATGTCTGGAGAAACCGGCGACATTGGGACATCTATTTTTCTGGAACGGCCCTATCCGCCGAACCGGACGGGGCCAACGCGTCGTCCTTGCGGCCTATCCGAATGATCGGATAGGCCATCGACCGCCACAGAAGCAGGAGATTGAGCCATGCAGAACCTTTGGCGCGAGCTGAGGCCGGGTCCCAAAGTGCCCGACGTCGTCTACGCCATCGTCGAGATACCCAAGGGATCGCGCAACAAGTACGAGTACAACAAGGAGAACGGCGTCATCGTCCTGGACCGGGTGCTTTTCTCCTCGCTACACTATCCCGGCGACTACGGGCTGATCCCGCGCACCTTCTCCGATGATGGCGACCCGCTGGACATCCTGCTGATGACCAACGAGCCGACCTTTCCCGGCTGCATCATCCAGGCCCGCCCCATCGGCATCTTTCGGATGCTGGATCGCGGCCTCAACGACGACAAGGTCCTGGCTGTACCGGCCACCGACCCGCTGATGTCCGGGTATTACGATCTCAAGGACGTGCCGCCGCACTTCTTGAAGGAAGTAGCGCACTTTTTCGAAGTCTACAAGGACCTGGAAGGCACGCGCACCAAGCCGGGCGGCTGGGAAGATGCGGCGGCCGCAAAAGATGAGATCGTGCGGTCGATCAAGCTCTTCGACGACCGCTTCGGTCTGAAGGGGTTGTAGACGGGTATTGGGTAGTGGGTAGTGGGTAGTGGGTAGTGGGTATTGGGTAGTGGGTATTGGGTATTGGGTATTGGGTATTGGGTATTGGATACATGGAAATTGTGCCGGGACTCTATCGCCTGCCAGGGGTTGATCAGCGGGTCGCGGCCTGGTCGCCAGCCTGGTCGCGCTGGGTTGTCAGCCGGAAGAGGTGCGGGCCATCGCGATCACGCACGATGACGTCGACCACACCGGCCGGCTGGCGTCGCTGCAAGCGGTCAGCGCCGCGGAGGTGATCGCCCACGAGCTCGAAGCGCCACGCCTGGCCCGAGACCGCTGGCGCGAACCGCCCGGCACGACCATGGCGTTCAGGCTGATCGGCGGCGTCTTAGAGCGTTTCTACCGCAGATTCCAGCACAGCCCCGTGCGGGTGAGCCGGCCTGTCCGGGACGGGGACGCGCTGCCTGGCGGCTGGATCGTGGTACACACGCCGGGTCACACGCCCGGCCACACGGCCTACTACCATCCCGGGCTGCACACCCTGATCGCGGGGGACGCGCTACGCAGCACGCCTGGCGGACAGTTGCGCTTCCCGATGCGCATCTACACCGAAGACAGCGCGGCCGCCGCGCAGTCGATCCGCAAGCTGGCCGAGCTCGAACCACAGGTCATCTGTTTCGGGCACGGGCCGGTGCTGCGGGACGCGGCCGCGCCGTTGAGAGAGTTCGCAGAAGTGTTGTAGTGCTTGTGGAATACTTACTTGCGGTCTGGGCGGAGGGTTATATGGATGACAAGGAGCGGAGGCGTTATGAGCAAAAGTGATGTTTCACAAGTGAGCAGTATCTCAAAGGCACGCACGCTAGAAGAGATTGCCGAATTCTGGGACACGCACAGTTTGGCTGACTTCTGGGACCAGACTCACGAGGTTGAGTTTGAGGTCAGGGCCAAACGCAGGCAAGGAGTAACGTCATGCTGATCGGTAAAGTCGTCGGTACCGTCATCGCCACCCGCAAGGACGAGAAGCTGGAGGGCCTGAAATTCCTGGTCCTGAAACAGATCAACGTCGAAGCCCAGGAGGGCAGCGGCTACGTGGTTGCCGCGGACGCGGTGGGCGCGGGCCTGGGCGAGTACGTGCTCTATGCCAGCGGCTCCTCGGCCCGCCAGACCGTCGTCACCGACAAACGCCCCTGCGACGCCGTGATCATGGCCATCATCGACCAGTGGGAAGTCGGGGGTGAGGTGAAGTATCGCAAGGTGACGGGGGAGTATGAGTCGTAGATTGGTAGATTGGTAGATTGGTAGATTGGTAAGCGGGTGTGAGGCCGTGACTGTGTCAAAAGAATATAGCAATTGCTTTTTCTGCGGCGGAACTGTGGAAGAACAGACTTTGTCTCGAGAGATCAGGTGGCAAGGCAAACTCGTTGTGATTGAAAACGTGCCAATGGGCGTTTGTGCTCAGTGCAGCGAGAAAGTCCTCAAGCCCGAAGTCGTCAAGGCAATCGATCAGATTATCGCAGAACGCCGAGACCCAAAACGAACGATACGAGTCCCAGTATTTCGTTACGAGCCTGTGATTGCCTGACGAGGGAGCATGGCCGACAAACTAACCGACGCACAAATCGACGCGATCGTTCAACGGGTCAAGGGGCAACTGGGCAAGGGGCAAGATGGACAGCCGTCCAGCTCCCCCAGTTCCGTCAGTTCCGTCCCGCCCCACCTCTCCTACGTCGGGCGCGCGGGCCGCGCTACGCCTGAACCCGGCGCGGTCGGCAAAGATGGCATCTACCCCGACCTGGACAGCGCGGTGACGGCCGCCCGCCGCGGCTATCTGGCGTTGGACACCATGACGCTGGCGAAGCGTACCGAGCTCGTCGCGGCGATCCGATCGATCATGCGCGCCAACGCCGAGCTGCTCGCCCGCATGGCGCACGAGGAGACCGGGCTGGGCCGGGTCGAAGACAAGATCCAGAAGAACCTGTTGGTAATCGAGAAGACCCCCGGCCCGGAGAGCTTGCAACCGCTGGCGTGGACCGGCGACCGGGGCCTCACACTGGTCGAACGTGCGCCGTACGGCGTTTTCGGCGTCATCACCCCCAGCACCAACCCGACCTCGACCATCATCAACAACGCCATCGGGTTGATCTCGGCCGGCAACGCCGCGGTGTTCAACGTCCACCCCGGCGCCAAAAAGGTGTCGGCCTACCAACTGCAACTGCTCAATCGGGCCATCGTCGCCGCGGGCGGGCCGCCTGACCTGTTGACTGCGCCGACCGAGCCGACCGTCGAGAGCGCGCAGGCGCTCATGCAGCACCCCGGCATCCGCATCCTGCTGGTGACCGGCGGCGGCGCGGTGGTCAAGCTGGCGATGGCCTCGGGCAAGCGCGCCATTTGCGCCGGGCCGGGCAACCCGCCGGTGGTGGTGGACGAGACCGCCGACCTCGACCTGGCGGGCAAACAGATCGTCTTCGGGGCGAGCTTCGACAACAACGTCATCTGCGTGGAAGAGAAAGAGGTCTTCGCCGTCGAGTGCATCGCCGATAAGCTGAAGGCCGCGATGCTTGCCAACGGCGCGGTCGAGTTGCCGAGCTACCGGCTTCGGGCGCTGGAGAAGCTGATCTTCGACAAGTTCCCCGGCCCGCGCGAGCACGGTGTCATGAAGAAAGAGTGGATCGGCCGGAACGCGGGCAAGATCCTCAAGGAGTTGGGCATCGACGCGCCCGACGCCCGGCTGGTGCTGGTCGAAGTGCCGGTCGAGCACCCGCTGATCCGGACCGAACAGCTCATGCCCGTGCTGCCGCTGGCCCGCGTGCGCAACGTGGACGAAGGGATTGACCTGGCCGTGCAGGCTGAGCACGGCTTTGGGCACACCGCCAGCATGTTCAGCCGCAATATAGACGCCCTCAGCCGCATGGCGCGCGCGATCAACACCAGCATCTTCGTCAAGAACGGCCCCAACCTGGCCGGCCTGGGCTACGGCGGCGAAGGTTTTACCTCCATGTCCATCGCCAGCCCGACGGGCGAGGGCCTGACCAACGCGCTGACCTTTACGCGCGTGCGGCGGTGTACGTTGGTGGATCATTTCAGGATCGTTTGAGGATCGGGTATTGGGTATTGGGTATTGGGTATTGAGTTTCGATGCGCAATACCTAATACCTGATACCAGTACCCGACCACACATCATGTTCCAGCTTCGAGTATCCAGTTCATGCACCCATCTCTCGCCCTCATCGAATTCGACTCCATTGCCGCCGGCATCGAGGCCGGGGACGCGATGGCGAAAAAGGCGCCCATTGCCCGGCTCGTCGCGGGCACCGTGCAGCCCGGCAAATACCTGGTGCTGGTGGCCGGCCAGGTGGCCGACGTCGAGGAGTCGTTGGCAGCCGGACTCAGCGTCGGCGCCGGCGCGACCCTCGACCACGTCTACCTGCCCGGCGTGCACCCGCACGTGGTGGACGCCCTGGCCGGCGGGCGGCAGCCCAAACCGATCGCCGCGCTGGGCGTCGTCGAGACCCGCACCGTGGCCGCAGCCATCGCCGCGGCCGACGCCGGGATCAAGGGCGCCGAAGTCACCCTGCTCGAAGTGCGCCTGGCCGACGGACTGGGCGGCCGGGGCCTGGTCTTCTTCTCCGGGCTGGTCGCCGACGTGGAGGCGGCCATCCGCATCGCCACCGACGTCATCGCCGGCACGCCGGCCCTCATCCACGCGGTGGTCATCCCGCAACTGCACAGCGAAATGGCCGCCAACCTGCTGGCTGACACGCGGTGGCGGGCGCGGGCGCGCGAAATCAGTTGACGGAACCCCTCTTTGGCACTATACTTGAGACCAGCATACGAACGCTAGAAATAGACCCTTCGGGTTTCTTGGGAGTAGCCGGCCGTGCAGGGGAAAGGAGTCAGGCTGTGATCGTCGCCGAAAGAGTCTACCAGAGTGTGCTACAACTGCCCGAACCGCTTCAGGCAGAAGTTCTTAATTTCTCGGAGTATCTGCTTCTGAAAGCGCAGCGGACGGCCGCGCCAGAAGATGAGAATGCCTGGTCGAGCCTGTCCCTGGCGCTGGCGATGCGCGGCATGGAAAACGAGGATACGCCCGAATATACTCTCGCCGACTTGAAGGAGCGATTCTCGTCCATGGGCGGCGCACTGAGCAGCCCGGCGCGTTCGACGATCGAGTGGTTTCGGGGGGAGTATGATGAGCACGTGCGTTGCGGGCGGTGCGCGGTGGGCGTATAATGCGGCAAATTGCCTCTTGCATTTTATCGTAATATGTGTATAATGAGGGGCAGTCGGGAGAGTCGCAGTCAGCGATTCGTTGAGGGCCATCGCCTCACTCGGCTGAACTTGTCGAAAGGGCCGCATCTGCGGTTCGCTTGAGCCATGCTCAATTCGGCACGAGAGTACCCCTCAAAGGACAAGGCCTTTGGGGGGTATTCGTTTTTGGAGGTCGGAAAAGCGTGTACATCCTCTACCTCGACGATTTCGGTTCGGTCGCCAATCCTGCCGAAGACTATTTCGTGCTCGGCGGTGTATGCGTTCCCGAGACCAGCATCCGATGGCTGTCGCACCAGGTCGAATGTATCGCTCAGGAGGTGGCTCCTGCCGACCCAGGCGTAGTGGAATTCCACGCCTCGGAAATCTTCGGCGGCCGAGATGGCGTTTGGAAGACCATCCCCGCCAAGGTAGACAGGATCGCGATTATCAAACGTGTTCTCAAGGTGCTGGACAACGCCTACGCGGACGTTGTGATCTTCGCCTGCGCCGTACACAAGCGGTCATTTCCGGCTCAAGACCCGGTGCAAATGGCCTTCGAGGATCTCAGCAGCCGGTTTGACCTATTCCTGCGACGAAAAGCGGCCAGCGGTGAAAGCTCCCCCAAAGGCCTCATCGTGGTTGACAAGAGCTCCTATGAGAGCAGCTTACAGAACCTGACGGCGGTCTTTCGGCGCGAGGGGAACAAGTGGGGAAGCTATCTGAAAAGCATCTGTGAAGTGCCCATGTTCGTTGATTCCTCGGCATCTCGCAACATCCAGCTTGCCGACCATATTGCCTACGCCGTCTTCAGGCGGTACAATGCCGGCGACTTGACGTACTACGACTGCATCGAAGGGCGTTTTGACCAGGATCCCACCTCCGGCGTGATCCACGGCCTGGTACACAGACAGTTATACAAGCGGAACTGTACCTGTCCGGCATGCATCACCAGACGGTAGGTTGATATGCTTGCAGACGAGAACGCCTGACCGAGCCTGTCCCTGGCGCTGGCGATGCGCGGCATGGAAGATGAGAGTACGCCCGAATACACTGTCGCAGACTTGAAGGAGCAGTTCTCGTGAGACGCGCGGGGCAAGTCGTTCTCTTCAATTTTCCGCAAACTGACCTCTTGCTCGGCACATTGCGCCCCGCCTTGCTGATCGGCAAGCTGCCAGGCCGGTACGACGACTGGCTGATGGCAGTGTGTCGAGGGATTCGATGAGATCATCCGCGAAAGCGATGATGACTTTGCTCATTCAGGTCTGAAAGCAATCAGCCTGGTGCGTGTTGGGCGATCTTGCGCGTTGGCTGACCCAGGCGGAAGGAAAGTCAACACCGCGCGCCACGTAGCCTGTAAAAAAGGAGCGTGAGCCATGCGCAAACTATCTGATCCCTTCCTCGCCACGCTGAAATCCGGTTTTCTCTCCGGCATCACCCGGACGGTCGTCGCCGATCCCGACCTGAACCTGGAGATCCGCGACGACTACATCAACGTCTACTGCAAAGGCGCCTCGCTCCTGAAGCTGACCGAGACCGCGGGGGCGCGGTACAAGGTCGAAATCCACCCGAAGTTCACCGCGGGATTGGACGCGCCCGCCGAGCTGGTTGATCCCGAGACGACGGCCCGGTTCCTGGCGTGCGTGCCCCAGCTCAAGCAGAACATCGCGGCGCTCGGCAAACGCTCGCTGGAGATCGAATACGAGCAGATGCTCATTCGGGCCAATAACTTCGAGCCGCGCAACAACAGCGAGTACTTCATCGTGGACCGCCAGTACGCGGTCGCCGCGGGGCGGTTCGACCTGATCGGCGTCTTCTGGGACCGGCGTCGCCGGCGGCGCAACCAAGAGGTACCGATGTGCCTGATGGAACTGAAGTGCGCGCTCAACCAGGACATCGCCGACGTCGGCGGCCAACTGGCGCGGTATTACGAAGCGGTCAAGCCG
>PHCA01000373.1 GCA_002842085.1 Chloroflexi bacterium HGW-Chloroflexi-1 | reverse complement strand
TCTGGCTGGTCCTACGGCTGTGGGCAGCAGGCCGCAGGTCGCTTGCCGTGGGGCTGGTGGCCCTCCTTGCGCTGACCGCCGTTTCGGTTCTCGCATGGCTGACCGTATCTGTTCCACAACTCGTCCAAGCCGGAGTTTCGGTTCTAGACTCCGGCCCCCAGCCCCCGGCTTCCGCTCTCTTCAGTCGCCTGACACTGCTGCGCAACAGCCTCGACCTGGCGCTGGACTACCCGTTCACCGGGCTGGGGCTGGCGGGGTTCCGGATGGCCTATTCAAGCTACGTGCTGCTGATGCACGTGGCCCACACGATCCACAGCCACAACCTGTTCCTGAACCTGTGGATCGAGCAGGGGTTGCCTGGTCTGGTGATCTTTCTGTGGCTGCTGGCCGCTGCAATAGGGTCGGGGGTCAGGAGTTGGCGGACGGAGGTCGGGGAGAAGCGACCGGGCGCCGGATTTCGGCTCCTGGCGCCAGATTGCCGCTTTGCCGCCCTTACCACTCTGGTTGTGATTGTGCTACACGGTCTGGTAGACGACGCCTTCTACGGCAGCCGGGGCGTCCTGCTGCTGTTCCTGCCCTTTGCGGTCATGGCGCGCGCCGATATGGGGGTCGGAGACCAGGGATCGGGGATCAGAGAACGGAAGGCTACGGGCGAGAGGTGCGGAAACCCTGCCCCCTTCATCTTGACCTCAGCCTTAGCCTGGGCTTTAGCCTGGGCTTTAGCCTTAGCTTTAGCCTTAGCCTTATTTCCACCCGCCCGCGCAGCGTTCCAGGCTAACCTGGGCGCCGTAGACCAAACCCGGGCTGAGCTGTCCGTCTACCACTGGCCGGCATGGCAGTTCCAGGACGAGCTGCGCCGGTCGGCGCAGATTGACCTGGCGTCGGCCATCGCGCGCTATGACGCGGCACTGGCATTGGAGCCGGGGAACGCTACAGCCAATCGGCGGCTGGGGCAGATCCAGCTATCGCTGGGCCAGTACGCCGCCGCCCGGCGCCATTTGGAGGCGGCCTACGCAGCGGCCCCGACCCAACGAGCCACGCGCCAACTGTTGGGGGAGTCTTACGCCATCGCCGGCGAGACCGAGCAGGCCGCGGCCCTGTGGCGGACGGTGGACGTAAGCCAGGGACAGCTAGACTTGCGGCGATGGTGGTACGGGTACCTTGGAGAACAACAGCGGGCGGCGTGGATTGGGGAGGCGGCGGAACGTTTGGAAGTTGGACGTTAACCTGTATCATCTCGATAATCCGGGATGCTGTGGCCGGTCTCCTGACCGTGCCACGGGTGGCGCGATCAACGCGAATGTCGCGGGGTAATACTATAGCGCGGCTCCTGCCGCAACCAAAAAACTGTCATTGCGAGGGCCTCGCCACAGCGAGGAGCGTTG
>PHCA01000372.1 GCA_002842085.1 Chloroflexi bacterium HGW-Chloroflexi-1 | reverse complement strand
GCCAACGAGCACCCACCGCTTGCCCCGGTCCAGCACGGTATCCTCGATCAGCTCGAAGCCGAGCGCATTCGTAAAGAATGCGATGGCTTCGTCGTAGTCGCGGACGACAACGGTGACATAACCGAGTGTCTGCGGCATGGATACATGGTCTCCGTGTTGTAGGACACGGATGCACACGGATTTTACGGATTCTATCTGTGTTCATCCGTGAAATCCGTGTCCAAAGCATTCCCGCGGGCTGCACGAGTGTTGTAGGGTAATACTATGGCGTTCGTGCGCGCTACGGTGCTGAGCCAGAACTCGTTGAACTTGTCTCCGTTCACTCGCGTCACCACTCGGGTCGGTTTCCCGCCGTCGTCAACCCTTTGATACAGCCACCCGTCCTCGATCGTCACTTTCAAAGGGATTTCACGGATCTCCACACCTTCATTCCAGCCCAACGCGATGGCGCAAGCGAGCGGATCGTGCTGGAAATTGATGATGTCATCCGGCAGCCCCCGGCACGTTCGACCATACCGCGCTTCGTTGTTCTCGTCCCTGGCAAAGGCCTCCGCTTGTCTGGCGATGAGCTGTGCCAGCGGCCCCGACTGTCTCAGCGTTGCCAGATAAGCCCTTCTGAGCGAAGTTTCGACGGTTACTGATAGTGGAACGAGCGTGGGGTTTGAGCACTGCAGGACCAGGCGCGCTGATCGAGCATCAACCTGGACGTTCCAATCCATGTCGTTGCCCCAGTTCGGGAAGCCTTCCCTGGGCGGGAACACGTAGCCGCCCATGAGATAGAGCCTGGCGCGGCGCAAGATGCCGGGTGAGCGCTTTTCCAACAGTGCCAGGTTCGTGTAGGCCCCGATGGCGACGATGATAGCGCCTTGCTCGATGCTGTGTTGGAGCAACGCGAGGGCTTGATCGAGCGAGGTCGGGGCGGGCGGGATCGGTTCGGGCCAATAGACGCTCTCGTCCGGCAGACCCGGCCACACACGATAGCAGCCCAGTGCGGCATCTGCGCCGGCTGCAACCGCGACGTCGGCTCGGCCGGCGAGTCCCAAGGCGTAGCGCGTATAGCCAGCCCGTCGCCCTCGATCATCGGAGTTGGTGGTCACTGCGAGCAGCTCGACATCCGGCCAATTGAGCACCAGGGCCAATGCGCACAGATCGTCAATATCGCCGCCCAGATCGGTGTCGAGGTGTAGTGCAACGCCTTGTTAGCCGGCGGTCTTCGACGAAATCGGGCTCTTCTGACAGAAGAAGAAAACGACATCTTGGGCGATCTCCGGGGCACGTGCTAGCTTGGCAGTACCGCTCGATACTCCGAGTGCCCGCTCGAATTGGGCCTGCTTGAGCGCAATCCAAGGCAGTCCATTCTTGTTCGTCTGGTGCTGGTAGAAGACGAGGACGTCGCCCACGGCCACTTCACGCCAAATCGTTGCGAGCTCGGAATTGAGCACATGCTCAGGCCCAGGTCTCGTCGGTTCGAGGCCGGTGTCTGGATCAAGGAATATGATTGCGGTTCCGCCGAAGCCAGCTCGAATCCGTTCGACAAGTTCGCTCAGGTACTCCGTTCGGTCGGCAAACGGCCTGTCGAACACCTCAACCTCCGCTGGTCCCTTCAGGGTCCCGATGTTCCGGACGTTGCGAAAGTGATCGACAACCGCCCGAGGCAGGGCAACTGGCTCCCCGTCGACTTCGAGCTTCTTCCAAGCCGTCTCGCGCAAGTAGAGCACCTGGAGAATGCGTACGGCGTTGAACCGTTGCGCGATCTCGGTGAGGATTCCCCACTTCACGAGGTCTCTGGCGTCGCCGTACCACTGGTCTTTCATGACGGTCTCCGGCTAATTATGTATTCGACCGCATTTGCGGTTTCACTCCCTGCTGGGAGATGTTTTGCCGCGCTCGAGGTTGACCTGGCTGCCTGCTCCACCGAACCGGCAACTTCCGCTTTGGCCAAAATGTGCTGGTTGCCCTATGCGGCCACCAATTCCGGCATCCGTAGTTCCTCGGCTGACATGGTCAGCTTGACGGAGAACAATTCACTGATCGGCGGCTTGCTCAACACGTTCAGCACTGCCTCTCGAACATTGCCAGGAAGTCGTTCAAGTCGCTCCAGGTTGAACGATGGCACGTGTCCCTGTGCCAGGAGCTGGGAAGGAAACAACACGGTCAACCCTACAGCGCGCGGTGGTTGCGCAATGAGCTGGCCCGGGTCCAAACGCAGTACAAGATGGTCGCCTAACTCGAC
>PHCA01000371.1 GCA_002842085.1 Chloroflexi bacterium HGW-Chloroflexi-1 | reverse complement strand
GCTGCCGGCCAGGAAGGCGCTGACCGTCTCGTCGTACCACAGGCTGTCCGCGCCCAACCGGAACAGCCGGAGCGCGGTCCCGGCGAGGATGATCAGCAGCAGGGGCAGCCGTGAGCGAAAGGTGGTCTTCATGGGCGTATACTTGACAAGGTGACAAGGTGACGCCGATGCTGCGCATCGGACGGTGACAAGGTGACGCCGTCAACCAATCTACCAATCTACCAATCTACCAATCTACCAATCTACCAATTTATACTTGACAAGGTGACAAGGTGACGCTCGCGTCGTTCAGCTCCCGGAGCAGCTCGTCCTGCGCGTCCGGTCCCCAGCCGCGCGCCGCGGCGGCCTGGGCGATCGGCTCCCAATAGGGCGCCGGGCTGTCCTGCCACGGGATGTTGTAAGCCTCGAAGATGGGCCGTGTCTCGGGCCAGGCCTGTGTCACGGCGCTGACTGTCATCAGCGGGCCGATCGCGACGCCGGCCGGGTCCACGATCTCCGTGATCAATTGCTCGTGTCGCCGGCGCTGCGGCGCGCTTTCCACCACCGGCTCGGTCGGCAGCCCCAGCAGCCGCGCCGCGTTGCGGCCCATGATGTCGTCGTAGACCGTTCGATCCAGCCCCAGCGCGTCGATCTCGGCGATAAAGGGCCGGAAGTCGGGCGCCGGCTGTTTGCGCGGGCACGCCAGGAGCGGGTAGTCCGAGCCGTACAGCAGCTTCTTGTGGTCCACGCACGCCAGCGCCATCCTGAAAATGGCGTCAGTGGGGTAGAGCAGGGGCGACCCGGCCATGTCGTACCACACGTTCTCGAGGTTGCGCCGGACCTCGGGCATGATCTCGTAGAACAGCAGGCCGCCGCCCCAGTGCGCCAGGATCAGCTTGAGTTTTGGATAGCGACAGGCCAGCCAGTAGAAGTGCAGGAGCGGCGTCGTGGCCTTGCCGGGGTAGAAGTGGCCGATCTCTTCGTTGACATGCAGGTTCAGCGGGATCTCGGCGTCGATGCACGCCTCGACCAGCCGGAGGAAGTCGGGGTCATCCACGCGATAGCCCTGGCCATAAGGACCCAGCTCTCCGACGCCACACAGGCCGCCGTCCAGGCAGCGTTTGAGCTCGTCCAGCGCCTGCTGGCCGGCCTTCGGCTGAAGGATCGCGAACGCGCTCACCCGATCGGGCCACCGTCTGATGATATCGAGGGCCGCGCGGTTCCGGGCGACACACCCGGCGTGTTTCTGCCGGTACTCGCCCAGCAGCACGACCCGGTCGATGCCGGCCCGGTCCATGTCCTCGAGCATGCGCTCGGCCGTCGCCCAGCCCTGCACGCTCTGGCCGCCCGTACCGGACGCCAGCAGCAGCCCCCAAAAGGGCTCCTGGCGTGAAAAAGCCTCCAGGTCTT
>PHCA01000370.1 GCA_002842085.1 Chloroflexi bacterium HGW-Chloroflexi-1 | reverse complement strand
GCGACCCGTACCGGTTTCCTCGCCTCGACCAATGGCCGAACCAAGATCGCTTTGAGGTATCGTGGGTTATCGATCCTGGTGACGGTTCTCCCGGCGCCTGGCACATCTTCGAGACGGCCAATCAGTATCGCGACAGCTTCGGCGGATACACGTGTAGCAAGATAAGTTTCTATTGGCCGGCATCCGCCTCGAATTCGTCCGGGCTAATCATTAATTTGCGCGGCGGCACCTTCGCCGACGAAAACGACCCTGACGTCATCCTGCACGAGTATGGTCATTCGGTGATGTGGTGCACGTATGGCGGCTACTTCCCTGGTAACGCCGGTTCTGACCACACTTGGTCTAGTATATCGAACCCACAAGGCGCATGGGTCGAGGGTTGGGCCGGATCGGCCCTTGGCATCGTCCAAGGGGACAAGTACTATGTGGACAGGAACTTCACCACCAACAAGCAATCAGCACAAGAAAGCGAGGTGTTCCATGATGCGCAGAACTCGAACCACGTTGGTGATCATCGCCGGCCTGCTGGCCTTGGCGGTGATCCTGTTGCTGGCCGGCTGTGCAGCCATACCAACGCAACTGCCCCCCGTCGCCACGGCCGGCCGCGTAACTCTCCCAACGCAGCCGCCCCCGGCCGAGCTGGGGAAACCGGTAGCGCCACTTGACGTCGACCTGTCTTTGTCAGGCAAACCACTCCTCGGCAGCACGCAAACTATGACCTTCACCGTCAAGCCATGGCCTGGGACTGACGCACCAAACGCCGCGATAACGATCACCTTGCCCCCTGAGATCGAATTGGTGAGCGGCTCACTGACGTGGCAAGGGGATATCCCGAAAGATGAAACAAGACAGGTCCAGGTCAACGTTCGCATCGCGTCCAAAGGGTACTACTCGGCCAGGGGCTATGTGCGGTTCTCTCGGAGTGTATATGGGGGGTATGGCAAGACGGCGGCCCTGTATTTTGTGGTGGACGACACTGACGCGTGGGCGGGCAAGCAGCCACCGAAAAATAACTGGGTTGCTAACAACGTCAGCCCTGGTGGACGTCCTGTGCCACCCGGCACCGAGCGGATCACTGCGCACGCCTATCTCACCAGACCGCTCGAATGGGATCAGGAAACGGATCTCATCTACGAGATCACGCCGACGGCTGACATTGACCAGGTCGAGATAGGCCTTATCCTGCCCCAAGCCGGTATCGCTGTTGTCGAGCAAAAGAATCCACGTCAAAAAACGCTTGTGTTCCGCCCTGCTGCCGAACGTGAGATTCTTGGCACCAAGGTCGGGCCCTCAATGAGCTGGTATGGGCCCCTGGTCAAGGACGACAGGACTGTCATCCGAGTCAGACTCAAGCCGGCCACAACAGGAGAAGGGGCGATAATCGCCTATGTTTCCGAG
>PHCA01000369.1 GCA_002842085.1 Chloroflexi bacterium HGW-Chloroflexi-1 | reverse complement strand
CGGAGACGCTCACTTGCGTAATACGTCCAGATGGATTATGATGTGTGCATAATGTTGTTCCTGGAACAACGTAATGCACACACGGTCATAGCCATGATGCCGCTCGACACACTCGACAAGCTCTACCAGATCGCCGAAGCCCAGGCCGGGTACTTCACAACCGGGCAGGCTGAAGCCGCCGGTGTAGACCGGCCGTGCCTGTCGCGCTACGCCGCAGCCGGGCGCCTACAACGGGTAAGGCGGGGCGTCTATCGCCTCATCCACTTTCCGCGGTCGCGGCGCGAGGACCTGTTCATTGCCTGGCTGGAAACCGGCCCGGATTCCGTGATCTCGCACGATAGCGCCCTCGCGCTGTACGATCTTTCGGACGCTCTGCCGGCCGCGATCCACCTCACGGTGCCGCGTACGGCCTCGCGGCGGCGGCATGGTCTCCGTCTGCACACCAACCAAATCAGCCCAGAGGACATCACCAACTATGAGGGTCTGCCGGTGACGACCGTCGCGCGGACCATCGCCGATGTGGCTCTGGCGGGACTTTCGGAGGAATTCGTCGAGCAGGCTGTACGCGAAGCGGTCGCTGCAGGACTGGTGCTGCCTTCAGATCTGCTCACCGCGGCTGGACGCAGCGGGCGCCGCGTGCGACAAGTAGTCCACCGCGCTCTGGAGCGGGTCGGATAGCTTACTGATGAGGACCTTCGATGACGACTTACCAAACCGGCGCCGCCTTTCGCCGCGCGCTGGAAGACCGCTTGCTGGCGCAGAGTCAGCAGACCACTGTGTCGTTGGTCCGACTACGCAAACTGGTAGCCTTCGATCGTTTTCTGGCGCGGCTGATGCAGGCACAGCCTGACGCCTGGGTCTTGAAAGGTGGTCTGGCCCTGCAGTTGCGCATAGGTGACCGTGCTCGCACCACAAAGGATATGGATGTCCTGCTGACGCTGCCACGCGGCGAAGTGCAACGCGCACTGCAAGGAGCGGTGCAGCTCGACCTGGGCGATTGGTTCACTTTCGTCATCCGCCCAGCGACCGATGCCCTCCCAGGCCCGGGTGAAGGCGGCCTGCGCTTCTTTGTCACCGCGCGCTTAGATGGCCGGGTATTCGAGAGCTTCCACGTGGATGTGGGCAGCGGTGATCCGGTCATCGAACCGGCCGAGGATCTGATGACGCCGCCCCTGTTGGCCTTCGCTGGCATCTCACCCGTAACGATCCCCTGCTATCCGCTGACCCAGCATCTGGCTGAGAAAATGCATGCCTACGTCCGACCCAGGGCGACGGGCGAGAGCACGCGGGTCAAAGACCTGGTGGACATCATCCTGATCGCTGAGCACATGGCTATCAACGGCCCGGCCTTGTTGAAAGCGATCCGTGCCACTTTCAGCGCGCAGGGTGCAGGCGAACCGCCAG
>PHCA01000368.1 GCA_002842085.1 Chloroflexi bacterium HGW-Chloroflexi-1 | reverse complement strand
GGCTGCTTTCTCCATCTCGTTGCGAGCGATGTAGCGGGTTACCCACCGGCGCCGATTATCATAATCAACAGCAGGACTACGCGCTACCTTGCCCAATTGCAGCCACGCAGGGTCTCGACGCGGGTAGTCTGCATCTGTGCTGCCTTGCTTCCCACGCCGCCAAGCGCGGTGCGAGGTGAACCAGAGGGCCTCGTTCCGCAGCCATGTATCCCATTCGTGCTCCCTCCGTGCGATCGCTTCCTCATCGAGATGACTGTATTCGCGGTAGCCAAGGCGCGGGTCAGCGTCGAATTGATAGTACAGCCGCTCGGTCATCAGCAACT
Organism: Chloroflexi bacterium HGW-Chloroflexi-1; assembly: GCA_002842085.1. Classification (GTDB taxonomy): domain Bacteria; phylum Chloroflexota; class Anaerolineae; order CG2-30-64-16; family CG2-30-64-16; genus CG2-30-64-16. Next base: position 1,083 of record PHCA01000368.1, on the reverse strand, counting down.
GCTGCTCGCGACGCAGTCGGTTTTTTCCCCACCAGTCTCGGGCTGCCCGGATGCTCTCATCCAATGCGCTGATCTGCTCACTGTACCAACTTATGATCTCTTCATCCAATCTTTCCTGTTCATGATAGTCGGGCCAATCCACCAGCCAGACGTATTTCTCCATAAGATCATACATCTCGTCGTGCAGGAAAAAGAGGCCGTGGCTGCCTGGGCGGGGTGGCTTTACGAAAGACAGCTCCAAGAGTTCCTCAACCAGTCCGCTGGTTTCTTTTTCGCCAATGCCCATCAATCGGGAAAGGATTGCGGCGTTGCAGCCCTTGCGGCAGAGGGCAGCGTAGCACACGGCGATGTCCAGCGGGGTTGCCAGGCGGCGGATCTGTCCCACGAGAACCGCTTCGAATTGCTGCCTGGTCTTGTGCCATTGCTGCCATGCTTCGCCGTGCTGGCCAGCCTCCTCTTCCGCCTGAGCCTGGGTCTTCCCCGTTCGCAATTCGGCCACACTGACCGGGTAGAGCCGTGAATCCCACATCCCTCGCGCCAGCCAGTCCAGGGCCAGGGCGATCAGGATTGGCCGGCCGCCGGCCAGCAGGTGGATCTTTTCCACCATCTCTACGGACTCGTCGGCCACCTGCCGGCCGAATTCGGTAGCCTGAAAATAGGCCTCAGTTTCCCCCAAGGTAAAGCCAGCGATCTCCAGAAGAAGGACACGATCCCCGTGCGCATCCAGAAGCCGTTGTCTTAATAACCCGGTGGAGGTGGGGCGGGCAGCGATCAAGATGGTCGTATTGGGCAGGTCGCCGATGCGTCTTAGCAGCCATCGCCAACTGGGGGCGTCCAGCTCTGTCACCTCACAGTCGTCCAGCACTTCCTGGGAATCCCGCTCATACTCCAGGCGTTCGGCCGTGTCGAAACGCAGCACGGAGCGCCTCTTTCCGAGGGCGGCAGTGTATCCTGCCAGGAACGGTTTCCAGAGCTCCGCCTGGGGATACTTCTCCCGCTGCTCCCAGTATTCCTCAAAGGCTTTTCTGTTCGGGTCCAGGTGTTGAGCGATGGTCGCCTCGAGCACCTGGTGAGAGTGCATGG
>PHCA01000044.1:19210-20612 GCA_002842085.1 Chloroflexi bacterium HGW-Chloroflexi-1 | reverse complement strand
TTTGGGATCCAGTTGATACCCTACAGCCGCATCAACCGCGAACGGGAGTAGCTTCGGATGCGGTGGAGCATCTGCAGGTATCTTCTCAATAGTTCGGGGAATCGCTCGCTGTGGCCGGTCTCCTGACCGAGCCACCGTGGCTCGGTCAGGAGACCGGCCACAGCATCGCTTCGGATGCGGTGGAGCATCTGGAGTTTGACACCCTGTCTTTCTGTGCTATACTTCACAGCATAATAGAATAAACACCTTCGGGGCAGAGTGCGAATTCGTTGACACGTTCAAACGTGTAACGGCTTCAATTCTCGACCGGCGGTATGGCCACATGGGCCGAGCCCGCGAGCGCCTGCATAGTTTAGAAACCAGGTTTCTGGCAGAAACCTGGTTTCTAAGCCAGGCGCAGATCCGGTGTGAAACCGGAGCCGACGGTATAGTCCGGATGGGAGAAGGTTAGCGACTGACGCCTGTGATCAGGCGCGGTGTGCGATTGTAAATGCCCCAGGGTACTTTGTCCTGGGGTTTTCTTTTTGCGTTCTAACGTTCAACATGGAACGGGGAATGACATTTCAGGATTTCTGGCGCGCACCCGCGCGGACGGGGAAGCGACTCCTGCGGATCGACCTGATATTGGCGCCGTTGGTGTTGACGGCCGTGTTGGTGGGGTGGGAGCTGCTGGTGCGCTGGCAGGGCTACCCGTCCTTCACACTGCCGGGCCCGGACCTGGTGTGGGCGCGCTTCACGGCGCTGCTGGCCGACGGCCGACTGTTTTTCCATGCGCGCGTCACCGTGGGCGAGATATTCGGCGGGCTGGCGCTGGGGCTGACTATGGCCATGAGCATCGGCTACGGCCTGGCCAAGTCGCCGCTGCTGGAGCGCATCCTGTCGCCCTACATTGTGGCCTCGCAGGCGGTGCCGATCGTCGCGCTCGCGCCGCTGCTGGTGATCTGGTTCGGGTTCGGCGGGCTGTCGAAGGTGCTGGTGTGCGCGCTGACGGTCTTTTTCCCCGCGCTGGTCAATACCGTTGTGGGCATCCGCTCAGTGGAGCCGGATTTGCGCTCGTTGATGCGTTCGCTCCAGGCGAGCCGCTGGCATACATTCGCCCTGTTGGAGGTTCCGGCCGCGCTGCCCGTGCTGTTCGGCGGGTTGAAGGTCTCGGTGACGTTGGCGGTGATCGGCGCGGTGGTGGGGGAGTTTGTCGGCGCCGACCGGGGGCTCGGTTTCCTGGTCAACCTGGCGCGCGGCATTTTGGATACCCCGATGTTGTTCGTGGCGCTGTTCAGCCTGGTGTTCATCGCGGTGGCGCTCTATGCGGCGGTGGCGCTGTTGGAGTACATGGTGCTTAAGTGGCGGCGGGCGGAGTGAACAACGGATACAACAACGAATGGAGAAAGCAACGAATCAGCGA
>PHCA01000044.1:0-19186 GCA_002842085.1 Chloroflexi bacterium HGW-Chloroflexi-1 | reverse complement strand
ACCAATCTACCAATCTACCAATCTACCAATCTACCAATCTACCAATCAACCGGAGGATATCATGAAACGAGTTCTTTTCCTTGGCATTGTGTGCATGATCGTGCTGGCGGGCTGTTTTCCGACGACACAGGCGCCGCCCGCGCCGATCACTGAGGCCACGGCAGCCGCATCGCCGGAACCTGCGGTGCAGAATACGCCGGTGGAACTGACCAAGATCACGCTGGCGATGGGCTACATCCCCAGCGTCCAGTTCACGCCATTCTACGTGGCGCAGGCGCGCGGCTACTTCAAGGACGCCGGGCTGGATGTGACTTTTCGCTATGGGTTCGAGACCGATCTGCTCAAGCTGGTGGGCACGAACGAGCTCCAGTTCATGATCGGCAGCGGCGAGGAGGTGATCCTGGGGCGCAACCAGGGGCTGCCGGTGCGCTACGTGATGCGCTGGTATCGCAAGTTCCCGGTGGTGTTGTTCGCCAAGGCGGAGAAGGGCATCCAGTCGCCGGCAGACCTGGCTGGCAAAAAAGTGGGTATCCCCGGCCTGTTCGGGGCCAGCTACGTGGGCTGGGAGGCGCTGGTCTACGCCAGTGGGCTGGACCCGACCACGGTGACCCTGCAGAGCATCGGCTTCACCCAGGCGACCGCGGTCAGCCAGGATCAGGTAGACGCGGCGCTGGACTATGTCGTCAACGGGCCGGTGCAATTGCGGCTGGCGGGCCAGGAGGTGACCGTCATCCCGGTCTCGGATTTCGTCGACCTGCCCTCCAACGGCATAATCACCAACGACCAGACCATCGAAGCGCAGCCTGAACTGGTGCAGGCATTGGTCGCCGCGGCGATGCGCGGCCTGGCCGATACGCTGGCCGACCCCGACGCCGCGTTCGATGTCAGCCTGAAGGCGGTACCCGAGGCCGGCGGCGACCAGGCGCAGGTCAGCCGGGCTATCTTCGACGAATCGGTGCGCCTGTGGCAGGCCGATGCTGCGGAACTGGGCCGTTCCGACCCGGCCGCGTGGGCCAAAGCCGCCGAGTTCATGAAGCAGATGGGGTTGATCCAACAAGCGGTGAACCCGGAAGATCTGTATACGAATGAGTTTGTGGGTCGGTAACATGGTGACGGGTAGATTGGTAGCTGGTAGATTGGTAGCCGTAGATTGGCAATCGATGAATAGGTGGTCACCCTATCAATTCACCAACCAGGCAACTACCAATTCACCGACTTACCAATCTACCAATCTACCAATCTACCAATCTACCAATCTACCAATCTACCAATTTACCAATCTACCAATTTACCAATCTACCAATCTACCAATTTACCAATCTACCAATTTACCAATCTACCAACCATGCCACCACTTCTCGAAGCCATCGCGTTGCACAAGACCTTTCCGGACCCTAACCGCGCGGCCATGCTGACGTTGGACAGCCTGTCGCTGGCGGTCGCCGAGGGGGAGTTCCTGGCCATCGTCGGGCCGTCGGGCTGCGGCAAGAGCACCCTGCTGCGTCTGCTGAGCGGGCTGGAGCGACCCATCTCCGGGGAGGTGCGCCTGCGCGGCCGGCCCCTCACCGCCCCGCGCCGGGAGATCGGGTTCGTCTTCCAGCGGGCGAACCTGATGCCCTGGCGCACAGTGCTGCGCAACATCGCCCTGCCGTTGGAGGTGAACCATACATCTCAGGCAGAAGCGCTGGCTCGGGCTGAGGCGTTGGTCTCGTTGGTGGGGCTGGACGGCTTCGCCGGCGCCTATCCCAACCAACTCTCCGGCGGGATGCAGCAACGGGTGGCGCTGGCGAGGGCGTTGATCCACGAGCCGAGCGTGCTGTTGTTGGACGAACCGTTCGGCGCGTTGGATGCCCTCACGCGGGAACGCATGAACAGCGAGTTGCTACGCATTTGGGGCTTGCGCCGCCCGACAGTGGTCATGGTGACCCACAGCATCAGCGAGGCGCTCTTCCTGGCCGACCGCGTCCTGGTGATGACACCCAGGCCGGGGCAGGTGCGCGCCGAGTTCCCCGTCCCGCTGCCGCGCCCGCGCGATCCGGCCGTCACGACCGCGCCGGAATTCGTCCGCCTGGTGCGCCGGGTGCGGGCCGAGATTGTGGAATAGGTGGAAAATGAGTTGATTTTTGAGCGGAGATGTGCTAGCATAAGCCCGTTCGAGCGTTGCACGGCAGGACGTTTCACGTTTCTACGTGCAACGTTCAGTGTCAGGCAGGATGCTGAATCATGGATGAATCACAGCCGTTGAAGATCCTCTATCTTTCCGCCGAGGTCGTGCCCTTCGCCAAGACCGGCGGCCTGGCCGACGTGGCCGGCGCGCTGCCCAAGGCAATCCGGGTGCTGGGGCACGATATCCGCGTGGTGATGCCGCGCTACGGCCGGGTGGACGTCGAGAAGTTCGGTCTGAAGCGCGTCCTGGACGCGGTGAACGTGCCGATGGATGAGCGCGCCGAGGCGGCGACGATCTTGCAAGGCAGCATCGGGACGGGCGCGGCGGAAACCCCGGTCTATTTCGTCGACAGCGCGCGCTATTTTGACCGCCAGGGCATCTACATGTACCCGGACGACGCCGAGCGGTTCATCTTTTTCTCGCGGGCGGCGTTGGAGATGTGTCGGGCGTTGGACTGGCGCCCGGACGTGATCCACTGCAACGAGTGGCACACGGCGCTGGTTCCCAACTGGCTCAAGACCATCTACCGCGATGACCCGTTGTGCACAGAAGTCGCCACCCTCTACACCGCGCACAACCTGGAATACCAGGGCATTTTCGGCTACCGCGTGCTGGAGATCGCCGGGCTGGCGGACATGGGCTACATCGCCCACCCCGACGTGGCGCCGGACCTGAACTATGTGGTGGACCTGATGGCGCGCGGGCTGCTTTTCGCCGACATCATCAATACCGTGAGCGAGACCTACGCTCGGGAGATCCTCACTCCGGAGTACGGGCAGCGGCTGGACCCGATCCTGCGCGACCGCCGGGATCGCCTGTTCGGCATCTTGAACGGGATCGACACCGAGCTGTACAACCCGGCCACCGATCCACATGTCGCGGCCCAGTACGACGTCAACAACATCGATGTGCGGGCAGCCAACAAGGCGGCGCTGCAAGCGGAGACGGGGTTGCCGGTCCGCAGCGACGTGCCGCTGGTCGGCGTGGTGTCGCGCCTGACCGATCAGAAGGGCTTCGATCTGATCAGCGCGGTGGCCGACCCGCTAATCCAGCAGTTGGGCTGCCAGTTCGTGGTGATGGGTACCGGCGAACTGCGCTATCACGACATGTTGAACGCACTGGCCGCACGCTACGGGGACCAGGTCAGGGTGTTCTTGACCTTCAACCGGCCGCTGGAGCAACGCATCTACGCCAGCAGTGACATCTTCCTGATGCCGTCTCGGCTCGAACCGTGCGGGCTCAACCAGATGGTGGCGATGCGCTACGGCGCGGTGCCCGTGGTCCACGCGGTGGGGGGGCTGGCCGACAGTGTCGCCGACTACACCCCCGAGACCGGGTTGGGCAACGGGTTCAGCTTCGTCCCGTACGATCCGATGGCGTTTTACACGGCGTTGGTGCGGGCCGTGGAGGCGTATCGGCACCGGGACGTCTGGACCCAGTTGGTGCGCCGGTGCATGACGGCTGACTTCTCCTGGGGGCGGTCCGCCGAGCGCTACGTGGACCTCTATTACCGGGCGTTGGCGATCCGGCGGCAGGCGCCGCGCACGTTGGGCGATTACGCGTTGCGACGCTGAGCGCGGGGCGTGGGCAAAACGCAGCTTCAGCCACGAATTACACGAATTTTGAAGAATCTTCTTAAACCCAGAAGTGAGAACGTGAATCTTAATCAAACGACTGCCCGACTTTACTACCAGGACTCTTACCTGCGCGAGTTTGACGCGCGCATCGTGGCTCGCCAGAACGTGGCTGACCGGCCGGCCGTGGCGTTGGATCGTACGGCGTTCTATCCGACCGGCGGTGGCCAACCGTACGATACCGGCACGCTGCGCCCGCGCGGCGTGACCGAAAAGGGCATCCCCGTGGTCGACGTGATCGCTGACGACGGGCTGGTGTGGCACGTCCTCGGCGCCGCGTTGCCCGGGGATGCGGTGGTCGGCGCCCTCGACTGGTCGCGGCGGCTCGATCACATGCAGCAGCACACCGGACAGCACGTTCTGTCCCAGGCGTTCAGCCAGGCCCTGGGCGCCGAGACCGTGGCCTTCCACCTGGGCGCAGCCTCCAGCACCATCGACCTGAACCGGGTGGACCTGGGACCGGAGGACCTGGCCGCGGCCGAGGCCGTTGCCAACGCGGTCATCGACGACGCCCGACCCGTGACTGCGGCGTTCTACGACCAGACGGCATTGGATCAAGTCCCGCTGCGCAAGCCGCCCAAGGTCACCGGCCAGATCCGGGTGGTGCAAGTGGCGGGCTACGACTGGTCGGCGTGCGGCGGTACCCACGTGGCCAACACCGCCCAAATCGGCCTGATCAAGGTCGTGGGGACCGAGCGCCGCGGGCCGGAAACCCGCGTCACCTTCCTGTGCGGCGGCCGCGCCCGGGCCGGCTATGCCCGCCTGACCGCGCTCGCCGATGGCCTGGTCGCGCGCTTCACCACGAGCCAGGACGAGCTGCTCGTGGCCGTGGACCGGCTGCTGGCGGAGGGCAAGGCGTTGCGCCGGGAGCTGGGGGAGCTGGAGGCGGCCTGGGTGGTGTCCACCGCCAGCGCGTTGTGGGCCGATGCCCGGCCAGCAGGCGACCGCCGCTTGATCGCCGTGGCTGTGGACTATCCCGTGGAACGGGCCAAGCGCGTGGCCCAGGCGTTGCGCGCCCGGCCCGGCGCGGTGATCTTCGTGGGTGTCAAGGGCGAGCGCCCCCAACTCATCTTCACTCGCGGCGACGACGTGTCGATCAACGCCGGCGACCTGCTACGAACGGCCGTGGCGGCCGGCGGCGGTCGTGGCGGCGGCCGGCCCGATTGGGCCCAGGGCGGCGTGCCCACGGATGCGGCCCTGGACGTGGCGTTGGCGGCCGCCACGCGAGCACTCGGCGAAGCGTAAACTCGGACGGCTTCCGCCAGTGCCACTTCGGTCCTTCCTTGTTGGGGTGGCAACACGCAATACGCAATACGCAGTGGGGTTATTATGCGAGAAGTATCTCCTGGTATCTACATCGAAACCGATCAGCGCGGCGCCAACTACGGTGGCATCGTGACCGATGACGGGGTCGTCGTCATCGACACACCGATGGTGCCGGTTCAAGCGCGTGCATTTCGGGACGAGTTGCGCCGATTGTCCGGCGGGAAGCCGTTTCTCTACGTTATCAATACGGACCATCATCGCGGTCACATTCTGGGCAACCAATTCTTTCAACCCACGCCGGTGATCGCGCACGACCAGGCCTGGAAGCACATGAAGGGCTACAGCGACAACTTCAAGCAGCGCGTGATCGATTCCTTCAAGAAGGAGCCGGAGATTCAGGCTCAGTTCACCGATATCGAGATCATCGTCCCCGACGTCACCTTCTCGCACCGGCTGGACATCGTGCGCGGCGGGCGGGATATCCGCATCATCAAGGTGGGCGGGCACACCGTGGCCACGTCCGTGGTGTGGCTGCCGGAGGAGCGGCTGCTATTTGTGGGGGACGCGGTCTGGGTGGACCAGCACCCGTACATGGCGCAGGCGAATTCCAAGGAGTGGCTGGATGGGCTGACCTTTATCCGCAAGCTGAAGGCCGACCGCCTCCTGCCGGGCCGTGGACCGGTGTGCGGGCGTGAGGCCACCGAGCGCATGTCGGAGTACATCCGTTTCATGCGCCATCGGGTGCGGGTGAATCATCGCCAGGGCAAGAGCAAGCAAGAGACGGTCGCCGCGGTGGTGCGGGAGATGACCGGTTGGTTCCCCATCGCGCCGGCCGTCAAGTCGAAGACCGAGTCGCAGATCAAACAGGGGATCGGTCGGATCTGGAATGAAATGGAGAAGGCGGCCAGGGTCAAAGAGAATGCGGAGATCGAGGCGGACACCGAGGCATCGGACGACGAATAGCGGTATCTTCTCGATCATCCGGGGGCTGTGGCCGGTCTGTGATCCCACCCGTGGCTCGGTCACAGACCGGCCACAGCGGGTTGCACCTGGCTGTCAAACCGTGAGGATTGAATGGATCGAGCATTGCGCGCTGAGCAGATCACGCCTGCCGACGAATTACGGGCATTGCTCGCTACAAGTGAGATCGCGGTGGCAAACTTGCAGGACAAGCCGGTCGATGCGCTGGCGCTGTTGCGGGACATGGACCGGATCGCCGGGCTCTGGCCGGTACTTGAGGCCGCCGGCGTGGATCTCCGGCCCGAGGCCGGACGCTGGGAGACGCTGCAGGCATCGCTGCGCAAACGAGCGTCCGCTTTGCTGCGCCGGCTGCGTGCGACCGGCGGCCTGCCGGCGCTCCGGGCGACCCATCACGTCGGCGATGAACCTGCCTGGTGGTGGTATCTCGCCGAGGAGACCCGATCGCGGCGACGGCAGCAGGGGGTGAAGCTCGGTGTGATCGTGGCCGGTGTGGTCGCGATCGGCGTGGCGATCACCTTTCTGTTCAAAATCCTCTTCCCGGTGGACCCGAACCTGCAGGCGTCCATGGTGTCGCGAATGGACGGTCAGCAGAAGATTCAGAATCAGGCTGATTATCAGGGCGCCCTGGCCGATTTTCAGAAAGCTGTCGATGCGACTCCGGATGATCCCGAGCCCTGGCTCTGGTTGGGCGGTACCCAGCAGAAGTTGGGTGATAACGCGGCGGCTGAGGTCAGTTTCCAACGCGCTCGGGCGCTGTACAAGAGCGAGAAGGATTTTCTCCTGTCCCACGCCGCCATCTACATTGCCATGCCAATGCCCGAGCAGGCGCGCGCCGACCTGGAGACCGTTCTGGCCATCGATCCCGAGAACGCGCGGGCGTACTACTATCTGGCTAGCGTGTTCGAGCTGGAGGAGTCCCACCTGGACGCGGTCAACGCGCTGCAGCGGGCCAGTGATCTCGCCGAGGCGCAAAATGACGCCGCGCTGACCGCCATGGCGCGTTACCGGATGGCCTTGTTGATGCAGCAGGTGCAGGCGCGCTCGTTTGCGCTCCCCACCCCGACGCCACCGTGATGATATGACTCACTCCACCCTTGATCTCATCCACCGCCACGGCTCGGTCCGCCACTACAAGCCCGACCCCGTGCCCAGGGAGACGGTAGAAACGATCGTCGCGGCCGCGCAGCGCAGCTCGACCTCGTCCAACCTGCAAACCTACAGCGTGGTGGCCGTAACCGACGCGGCGGTACGCAGCCGGCTGGCCGAGCTGTGCGGGAACCAGGCGCACGTCGTCCAGGCGCCGGTCTTCCTGGCCTGGTGCGCGGACCTGGCCCGGCTCGACCGCGCCTGCGAGCTACGTGGCTACACGCAGGTCACTGATTATGTCGAGAGCTTCCTGGTCGCCGCGGTGGACGCGGCCATCGCCGCCCAAACCGCGGCGTTGGCCGCCGAGTCGCTGGGATTGGGCATCTGCTACATCGGCAGCCTCCGCAATGACACCCAGGCGGTGATCGACCTGCTGGAGTTGCCGCGCCTGGTCTTCCCGGTCACTGGGATGACGGTCGGCTGGCCGGCCATCGAGCCGATCCTCCGCCCGCGCCTGGGCCTCAGCGCAGTGCTGCATTGGGAGCGCTACGACCGCGGCGGTGAAGACGAAACGCTGCACGAGTACGACCGCGCCATGATCGCCACCGGCATCTACGAGGGGCGCCAGGTGTCCGTGCCGGGCCAGCCGAGCGAGATGGAGGATTACAGTTGGACCGAGCATTCGGCGCGCCGGGCCTCGCAGGCGGTGAGGACGGAACTCAGGGATGTTTTGGAGAGACAGGGGTTTGGGATGAAGTGAGACGTATTGCGGCGCATTGCGTATTGCGTGGTGCGTGGTGCGTGCTGAGATTGACACGAAATATGCGCCACTCAACGCGGAATCATGCCGCCAACGGCTGGAACACGAGGCTCGAATAGGGCATCACGAATTCGGAGGACGTCGGTTGAGAGGCGGTCTTGAACAGCGCCTCTACCGTTTCGCTGACCCGTTCCGCGATCAGGCCAGGAACCAGGCGGGCGCCGCATCGCGGGCAAACGTAGGCCGCTACGCCGTGCACGTCAGCAGAAAAGCCGCCGCGCTCGAAGTGCAGCGTGATTTTCTGCAAAGTCATGGCTTGCCCGTTCGGGCATGGTCGTGTTTGTTCCATTGGCGTGGTCATAGATCAAGTACTGTTTCGCTTGGATCTTGGCGCGTATCGTCTCTATATCCACACCGCGCCTTTTTGTGGCCGCGTCAACTCAATCCATTCTAGCACTTCGAGACAAGAGTTGCAACTCTTCAGCGAAAACCAGCTCAGATTGCTGCCTGGTGGTTGGCGCCGTTGACTTCCCGGAAACGCTCGCATATAATCGGGGTGACGTGCATGGTGCGCATGACCACAGGAGGCAAGATGACACAGACACAGATACTTGAGCAGATCGGCCAGCTTCCCATTCGAGACCGGCTGGACATCATCGAGGGCACGTTGCGACTGATCCGCCAAGACTTGCGACGGACAGGGAAGCCGCGCCGCCAGCAAGAGCGCAAGGCTCAACTGGCTGCCGCCGCAAGAGCGCTTCTGCCCGACTATGCGGCAGGCGGCGAGCTAACCGCGTTCACGGCGCTTGACCGCGAGGATGTCCATGCAGAGGGGTGAAGTCTGGCTGATCAACCTGGATCCTACCGTTGGCGCCGAAATCACCAAGACGCGACCGGCCGTGATCGTCGATGACGATGCCATCGGCGTTCTGCCGCTGAAGGTGATTGTCCCAGTCACCGAGTAGAAAGACCGGTACGCGGTCACGCCGTGGATGGTCAGACTTGAAGCCGGTCGAGCCACTGGCCTGGAGAAGCCATCAGCAGCGGACACCTTCCAGGTGCGCTCAGTTGCGCAAGAGAGGTTCGTTCGGCGGCTGGGAAGGCTTTCCGCAACAGCGATGCGAGAAATCGCAAGAGCCTTGGCGGTTGTGCTTGTCATCGAGACATAGCGACGCCTACAACACATGCATGAGGAAAGGAGCTACACCGATGTCCCACCACGACAACGACGTTGTCATCCTGAGCGCCGCGCGGACGGCGATCGGCAAGTTCCAGGGCGCGCTGAGCGCGATCCCCGCGCCACAGTTGGGCGCGAGGGCGATCAGCGCGGCCATCGAGCGAGCCGGGATCGACCCGGCCACCCTCGATGAAGTGATCATGGGCAACGTGGTGCCGGCGGGCCAGGGGCAGGCGCCCGCTCGCCAGGCTGCCATCGGCGCCCGCGTGCCGCCGGAGGTCGGCGCGCTGACCATCAACAAGGTTTGCGGCTCGGGGCTCAAGTCCGTGATGCTGGCCGCCGCGGCGATCCGGGCCGGGGACGGGAACCTCTATGTCGCGGGCGGCATGGAAAGTATGAACCTGGCCCCCTACCTGCTGCCCAAGGCCCGCTTCGGCTATCGGCTGGGCAACGCCGAGCTGGTCGACGCGGTGGTCCACGATGGCCTCTGGTGCGCGTTCGAGAACCACCACATGGGGTTGTCAGCCGAGTGGATCGCGGCCGAGCACCGCGTGAGCCGGGAAGCGCAGGATGAGTTCGCCCTGCTCAGCCAACAGCGGGCCGTCGCCGCGATCGATGCCGGCAAGTTCCGGGCGGAAATCACGCCCCTCCCGATCCCACAACGCAAGGGGCCGCCGCTCGTCATCGACGTCGACGAGAACCCTCGCCGCGACACCTCGTTGGAGGCGCTGACCAGGCTGAAACCCGCGTTCCGGGAAGGCGGCACGGTGACCGCCGGCAACGCGCCCGGCATCACCGATGGCGCGGCCGCGCTGGTGGTCGCCCGGCGGGCCACGGCCGATGCGCTGGGGCTCAAACCGCTGGCAAGAGTGACCGGCTACGCGCAGGCCGCGGTCAAACCGCTGGAACTCTTCACCGCGCCGATCTTCGCCATGCGCAAGCTGGCCGACAAGCTGAACCTGGCTCCGGCCGACTTCGACCTGGTGGAGGTGAACGAGGCCTTCGCCGCGCAGAGCGTGGCCAACATCCGCGGCCTTGGGCTGGACCCGGACCGCGTCAACGTCCACGGCGGCGCCATCGCGCTGGGCCACCCCATCGGCGCGAGCGGCGCGCGCGTGCTGACCACCCTGCTCTACGCCCTGCAGGACCGCGGCCTCTCGACCGGCGCGGCCGTGCTCTGCCTGGGCGGCGGGGAGGCTGTGGCGCTGGATCTACCAATCTACCAATCTACCAATCTACCAATCTACCCAACAGGAAACCTGAAACCTTCGATGATCGAGGGAGGCATCATGTACATCGGTGATTATCTGGGCCGCAGAAACATCTACACGCCGGACCGGCTGGCGGTCATCGACGCGGGCAAACCCGGCGAGCCCCACTTCACATACGCTCAGCTCAACGAGCGGGCCAACCGGCTGGCGAATTTCCTGCGCACAGAAGTCGGGGTTGGCAAGGGGGATCGGGTCGGCATCTTCGCCCGCGACGGCGTGGAGCACCTGGACCTCTTCTTTGCGCTGAGCAAGCTGGGTGCGATCCACGTGGCGTTCAACTGGCGGCTGCACCCCCAGGAGTTGGCCCGGCTGGTCGAAGACACCACACCCAAAGCCCTCGTCTACTCCGACGACTTCCGGCTGACCATCGCCAACGTCCAGGCCAGCCCGGCCTCCGCGTCCATCACGCACTACCTGCATATCGACGGCCCCGGTGTCGCCGACAGCCTCCAGTTCGACATGGCCCGGGACGCTGCCCCGAACGTGGCGGTGACGTGCGAGACGCTAGAGGCGAAGGATATCGCCGCGCTGCTCTTCACCGGCGGCACCACCGGACTGCCCAAAGCCGCCCAAATCAGTCACCGGCAGATCGCCTGGAACACGCTTAACACCGTCATCCACGACATCACCCACAACGACGTCTATCTGAACGTCTTCCCGCTGTTCCATACCGGCGGCCTGTTCGTCTACACCGTGCCCCAGGTGATCTTCGGCGGCGCCACGATCCTGACGCGGCAGTTCGACCCCGCCCAGGTGCTCGACTTGATCGAGCGCTATCGGGTGACCTTCTTCGCCGGCGTACCCACCATGTACCAGATGATCACCCAGGCCCCCAACTGGGCGACCGCGGACCTGAGCAGCCTGCGCTTCTGCACCAGTGGCGGCGCGCCGTTGCCGGCGCCGCTGGTCGAGAAGTACAGCGCGGAAAAGAAGATCCGCTTCAAGCAGGGGTTCGGCATGACCGAGTTCGGGCCGGGCATCTTCGCGCTGGCCCCGGAGGACGCCATCCGCAAAGCCGGGTCCATCGGCCGGCCCAACTTCTACGTGGACGCCCGCATCGTGGACGACCACAACCAGCCGCTCGGACCCTGCCAGGTCGGCGAGCTGGTGCTGAAGGGACCGAGCGACTGCTCCGGCTACTGGAAGGACCCGGAGGCCAGCGCAGCCGCGGTGGATGCCGAAGGCTGGTTCCACACCGGCGACCTGGCCTACTACGACGAGGGCTGGTACTTCTTCATCGTGGACCGGCTCAAGGACATGTTCATCTCCGGTGGCGAGAACGTCTACCCGGCCGAGATCGAGGCGGTGCTCTACAAACATCCCACCGTGCACATGTGCGCCGTCGTCGGTGTGCCCGATCCCAAGTGGGGCGAGGTCGGCCTGGCGTGCGTGGTGCTCAAACCCGGCGCGACCGCGACCGCCGAGGAGCTGATCGCGTTCATGCAGGACAATCTGACGCGCTACAAGGCGCCAAAGCGGGTGGCATTCCTGGATGCGCTGCCGATTTCGGCCGCAGGGAACATCTTGAAGAGGGAGTTGAGGGAGCGATATGCTGGGTAGGCAAGACAGGTAGACAAGGAAACAAGTAGACAAGTAGACAAGTAGGCAAGTAGACAAGTAGGCAAGTAGGCAAGGAAGTATCCTCTCAAGCGACAGCCATAATCCGGGGTGACTGTGGCCGGTCTCCTGACCATGCCACGGGTGGCACGGTCAGGAGACCGGCCACAGCGAGCGATTCCCCCGAAAAATTGAGAAGATACGCAAGGAAGCAAGGGACAGGAGCGCAACATGACAGGAAGACCAGACGGTACCGAGCAGCGTTAACGTCTGTGGCGGGAGACCATCGAAGGCTGCGAAGCGATGGCGGATGTCTATCTGGCAATCGAACGGGAATACCATCCACTGGAAGAGGAGGTGCACCGTGCCCTTGACGTTCGATCCGAGTCGGGGTGAGATCGTGCGCGTCCGACTTGACCCGGTCGTCGGGTCGGAGCAGTCGGATGAGCGTCCGGCATTGGTCATCTCACCAGATCTCATCGCGAGCATTCTGATGAGGATGGCTACTTCGTAGCGTCAGTTCCTGCGCTGCGAGGTTGCCACACGCAGGCCAGATTCCTGGACGTACTCATGAAGCGCATCAGGGAAGCGATCGAGCTGTGTCCGGAAGTCGAAAAACCGGTACTGAACGGGGCGACTTTGTCACGGTGTGGAATCGATCTATCGAAAGGGGTGCGAAAATGCCACCAACTGTACGAACCGAAACACTGGAACAGCCGATCAGTTTGACCAGGATCGTTCCTGCTGTCCACATGTTGCCTGCCCTCGACAAACTCAGGCTCATCCGCATACTGGCTGAGGAACTCGAGGCTGCTAAGGAAATCTGGCCCTTTGAGTCTGGCAAAACCTATTATCTGCCGACGCCTTACAGCTCATTTGGCGCGGCCGCGATCCTGGCCGAGGCGATGACTACATATCAAGAAGAGAACCATTGAACGCAATGCGCCTTCGATATTCAACCACAGACCCCAGCCAGAGCGAGCTGGAGAAACTACCCGCCGATGCGCCAGAACTGGCCGAGTGGCGGCGCGCCTTCTTCGAGATTCTTGATGCGCCTACCCCCAAGCTCTACCACGTTCGCTTGCGCAAGCTCACCAGCCGGGTCGCCGCTGAACCGATCCTGCTGGCGCGCTGCAAGTCCTTGCAGAAGAAAAGTCACTACAACACCTGGCGATTGCGGAGTCCCACGTTGGCCGCAACCAGCAGTCTGGTGGAGCTGACGTTCAAGTTGTTCACGCGCAAGGTAGAAAGTCTGTACAGCTTTCGGCGCTCCAAGTGCAATGCCGCCCAGAAGTCGCTCACCGTCTGGGCGCTTGTGCGCGACTTCGTGCCCTACTTGCCGGGCGCCAAATATGCCGGGCGGAGCCCAACCCAACTGGCGGGCGTTGATCTCCAGGGATTACCCTGGTTACAATACATCAACTTGAAGCTCTCGGAGGTGACTTGACGGCCAGCGGTGTCCTGAGCCCCTCGGCCCTTCGATAAACTCAGAACAGGCTGCGCTCAGAATGCACTTGTCGAGGGGTTGAACCAAGATCAAAACTGACCTCGGGGGGCCAGTAGCTTCCATCCGGATTGCGACCCGCAAGAGGGTGCCTGAACCCCTCAAAATGGCCTCCAGCGGCCTATCGGGCCTTCAGCCGGCCCTTTTGGATGCCCACAAATCATCGAGAGAGCTCAACTGTCCCTGCACCCGACTTTCAAACTATGCCCCAGGAGAAACAGATTCACGATCTGAGCCTGTATCTGCTTCGAAAACAGACGCTCTGACCGGTCTGCACCCGAGCCAGCTCTATTTTTGTCCTTGGTGGTGTGTAAACACCCATGACAACTTCTCAAAAAGGGGCCGACGCGATTGTCATAGGCCTGCTCGGGCACAACCCCCAGCACCTCATGACATTGTCTTACGCATCATAGCCACGCGGATGTGCGCGGTGCCACGCCCACGCGTCGGCGATGATGTCGTGAAGATCAGGGATGCCCGGTTGCCAGCCGAGCAGTGCCCGGGCCTTGCCCGCGTTGGCCACCAGGATCGCCGCGTCGCCGGGCCGGCGCGGGGTCTCCACCGCAGGGATCGGATGACCAGTGACCGCGCGGGCCGCCGCGATCACCTGGCGCACCGAGTAACCTGCGCCGTTGCCCAGGTTGCAGACGATCCGCTCATTTTCGGCCAACGCCTCCAGCGCCAGCAGGTGCGCCTGGGCCAGGTCCACCACGTGGATGTAGTCGCGGATGCAGGTGCCATCAGGGGTGGGATAGTCCGCGCCGTAGATGCTGATCTGCGCGCGTTGGCCCAGAGCCACCTGCAAGACCAGCGGGATCAGGTGGGTCTCCGGCCGATGCGCCTCACCGCGCACCGGCGTGGCCCCTCGACTGCGCTCAGGAGCAGCGCCGCAAGCGTTGAAATAGCGCAACGCGGCGAATCGCAACCCCTTGATCTGCCCATACCAGCCCAGGATCTGCTCCACCATCAGCTTGGTCGCACCGTACGCGTTGGCCGGGGCCAGCGTGTCGGTCTCGCAAAGCGGCGCGTTCTTGCTGGCGTACACCGCCGCACTGGAAGAAAACACGAAACGGCCGACGCCGGCCGCGGTTGCGGCCTCGATCAGGTTGAGGCTGCCCGCCACGTTGTTGTAAAAGTAGCGGCCCGGGTCGACCATCGACTCGCCGGCCTCGATGAACGCGGCGAAGTGCATCACGGCATCGAAGGTGGCCCGCCCCATGACGGCATCGAGCGCGGTCCGGTCGTGGATCTCTCCCTGGACGAGCTCCGCGCCGACGGGCGCCGCGGCCCGGTAGCCCTTGACCAGGCTGTCGAACACCGTGACATCATGGCCCGCCTGAAGCAGTTGGTCCGCCACAATGCCGCCGATGTAGCCGGCCCCGCCAGCCACGAGCACTTTCATCGTTCTCTCCTTTGCATGCAGGAGGCGTGTGCCCCCCATCACTATTTGAAAGGCGTTGCCTGTAGTATCTTCCCAATCATCCGGAGTAGGGGCACGGCCTTGCGCCTGCCCGCCAGGGCGACCGCAAGGGTGCGCCCCTACAAATTGAGAAGATACTGCCTGTAGGCTGCATCATAGCCGCGGGCGACTTTTCGCGCAAATGGCGTGACAAATTCGTTAAGAATCCTTGCGAAGGTTTGGAACCTTCGCAAGGATGGCAAAGATGGGACCGGGGGGGAGGGGGGCGCGAATTGACAACCTTACGTCATCTGTAGTACAAGAACCCGACACTTCTACGATTGAAGAGAGGCGTGTGCACCGGATGCACGAACTTCCGATCACAGAGAGCATCCTATCCATCGCGTTGGAAGCCGCCCGGGGCGCCGGCGCGCGGCAGATCACGGCCATCGATCTGATCGTGGGCGACCTGAGCAGCATCGTCGATGATTCGGTGCAGTTCTACTTCGACATCCTGAGCCGTGACACGCCTGCCGAAGGCGCAGCGCTGCGCTTCCAACGCGAGCCGGCCATCGTTGCCTGCCTGGACTGCGGCGGCCAGTTCGACGCGCGATCACCGCTTTCGCCGATCTGTTCCCAATGCGGTAGCCCGCGGCTACAGGTCACCGGCGGTAGGACCTTCCGCGTTGAAAGTATCGAGGTAGATAATGATCAAGAAGATCCCAGTAGTCAGCCAGATCCTGAGCGCCAATGACCAGGTTGCGGCCGAAAACCGGGCGCAGCTCGACGCCGCGGGCGTGTTCGTCCTGAACCTGATGGCATCGCCGGGCGCGGGCAAGACCAGCCTGATCCTGGCCACGGCCGAGCGCCTGCCCGACCACATCCGCCCCGGTGTCATCGAAGGCGACCTGGCGTCCAGCATCGACGCCGACACCATCGCCGCGCACGGCATTCCGGTCGTCCAGATCAACACCGGCGGCAACTGCCACCTGGACGCGCCGATGGTCCGCTCAGCGCTGCCGCACCTGCCGCTGACCGCGTTGGATCTGCTCTTCATCGAGAACGTCGGCAACCTGATCTGCCCGGCCGAGTTTGCGTTGGGCGCCGACCTGGCGGTGGTGGTGGCCAGCGTGTCGGAAGGCCACGACAAGCCGTACAAGTACCCGGGCATGTTCGCGGCTGCGGACGTCGTCCTGCTCAACAAGGCTGACTTGAGTGAGGTCTTCGAGTTCGACCTGGACTACTTCAAGCGCGGGCTGGCGATGGTCAACCCCGGCGTGCCGTTCTTCGTGCTCTCGTGCCGAACGGGATCAAGCGTGGACGCGTGGGTAGCCTGGCTTGTCGCTCGGCTTCTCGCCCGGCTTACCGCTCGAATGGAACGCAAAGGGGTTTGAGCGTGTTGCTGAAACGTATCCTCTCGATAGGTAGTGGCGTGGCTGCCACGTGCCTGGCACTTTTCGGAAGTGCCAGGCACGTTCGCCCCAGAGACACGCCCGTTTGGTTGCGGCAGGAGGCCGCGCTATGACCTCTGAAAACGCCCGTCGTCGCCTCCGCGTCGAAATCCAGGGCGCGGTCCAGGGGGTGGGCTTCCGGCCGTTCGTCTACCGCCTGGCCACCGGACTGGCCCTGACCGGCTGGGTCATCAACGACACCCAGGGGGTGTTCATCGAGGTCGAGGGGCCGGAACCAGCCCTGGCGCGCTTCCTGGAACGGTTGCCCGTCGAGCGACCCGCGCGCGCCCTGGTGCAGACGCTGGATGCGGTCTGGCTGGACCCCGCCGGCTACGACCGCTTCGAAATCCGCCACAGCGACAGCCACGGCGCCAAGACGGTCCTGGTGCTGCCGGACATCGCCACCTGCCCCGACTGCCTGGCCGAAGTCCGCGACTCGACCGACCGGCGCTATCGCTACCCGTTCACCAACTGCACGAACTGCGGCCCGCGCTTCAGCATCATCGAAGCGCTCCCCTACGACCGGCCGAACACCACCATGCGCCGGTTCACCCTATGCCCCGACTGCCAGGCCGAGTACGAGAACCCGCTCGACCGGCGCTTCCACGCCCAGCCCAACGCGTGCCCCGTCTGCGGGCCGAGATTGGATATCAGGTATTGGGCATTGACTCCTCATCACCCACCACTCGAAACAGCGGCAATCGCTGTACCTGATACCCAATACCCAATCCCCAATCCCGCATACCCAAGACCTGACGCCCACAGTCCAATATCCCAAGCAGCCGACGCGCTCCGCGCCGGCCTCATCGTCGCGGTCAAAGGGCTGGGCGGGTTTCACCTGATGGTGGACGCGCGGGACGAGGCGGCCGTGGCCCGGCTACGAGAGCGCAAGCCCCGGCGCGATAAGCCGTTCGCCATCATGGCGCGCGACCTGGCTCAGGCACGCGCCTTCTGCGAGATTTCGCCGGAGGCCGAGGCGCTGCTGACTTCGCCAGAGGCGCCGATCGTCCTGCTGCCCAAGATCAAATGGCGAATGGCAAATGGCAAATGGCAAATGGCAAATGGCAAATGGCAAATGGCAAATGGCAAATGGCAAATGGCAAATGGCAAATGGCAAATGGCGAGTCGCAGATCGCAAATGGCAAATGGCAAATGGCAAATGGCGAGTCGCAGATCGCAAATGGCAAATGGCAAATGGCAAATGGCGTGTCGGGTAATCCAAGTGCAACGTCACCGTGTCACCGTGTCACCGTGTCACCGTGTCACCGTGTCGTCGTGGCGCCATCCGTCGCGCCCGACAACCCAAACCTGGGCGTGCTGCTGCCCTACACGCCGTTGCACCACCTGCTGCTGCGCGAGCTCGACTTCCCCGTCGTCGCGACCAGTGGCAACCTGACCGACGAGCCGATCTGCACCGATACCGCCGATGCGGTTCAACGCCTCGGACATGTGGCCGACCTGTTTCTGGTGCACGACCGCCCCATCGCCCGCCACGTGGACGATAGCGTCGCCTGGATCGTCCAGGGAGCGCCGCGGCTGTTGCGCCGAGCGCGCGGCTATGCGCCGTTGCCTGTGTTGCTGCCCGAAGCCGTCCCGACCATCCTGGCGGTCGGCGCGCACCAGAAAAACACCGTGGCCCTCAGCGTTGGGCGGCAAGCTTTCATCAGCCAGCACATCGGCGACCTGGAGACGCCTGAGGCGCTGGCCGCGTTCGAGCGCGTCATCGCTGACTTCCTGCGCCTCTACGAAGCCACCCCCGTCGCCATCGCCCATGATCTACACCCGGACTATC
Source organism: Chloroflexi bacterium HGW-Chloroflexi-1 (assembly GCA_002842085.1). Classification (GTDB taxonomy): domain Bacteria; phylum Chloroflexota; class Anaerolineae; order CG2-30-64-16; family CG2-30-64-16; genus CG2-30-64-16. The sequence goes on along the minus strand of PHCA01000044.1, from coordinate 1,141 downwards.
TCTCCACCCGTTACGCGTTGGAACGTTGGAACGTTGAACGTTCTAACGTGCCTACGGTGATCGGTGTCCAACACCACCACGCGCACCTGGCCGCTTGCCTGGCCGAGAACGGCGTCCGGGGCCGGGCGCTGGGTGTGACCTGGGACGGCACGGGCTACGGCCCGGACGGCACGATCTGGGGCGGGGAGTTCCTGTTGGGGGACGCGGCCGGGTTCACGCGCGTTGCTCACCTGCGGCCGTTTCGACTGCCGGGCGGCGAAGCCGCGGTGCACGAGCCGCGGCGGGTGGCGCTGGCGCTGCTGTGGGAGGCGTACGGCGCGGCCGCCCTGGAGTGGTGGGACGATCTGGCCCCCATCGCCTCGCTGAAGCCGTCCGAGCGCCGTTTGTTGGGCCAGATGCTGGAGCAGGAGATCAACACGCCGGTGACCACCAGCGCCGGCCGGCTTTTCGACGGCATCGCCGCGTTGATCGGGCTCCACCAGGAAGTCAGTTTCGAGGGCCAGGCCGCGATGGCGCTGGAATTCGCCGCGGACGAGTCGGAGACGGGCACGTATCCGATCGCAATTCGGCCCGAAGCCCCGCGAGAAGATGGGCGCATGGGAGAATCTGCGCAGCCTGGCAGCTCCCCCGCGACCGGCCTCATCCTCGACTGGGCGCCACTGCTCGCAGCCGTGTTGGCCGACTTGCGGAGAGGCGTCGCAAGAGGTATCATAGCGGCACGCTTCCACAACGCCCTGGTTGACGCCACCGTCGCCGTGGCTGAGGCGGTGGGCGAGTCACGAGTGGCCTTGACCGGCGGTTGTTTCCAGAATCGCCTGCTGACCGAGCGGGCCGCCGGCCGGCTGGCCAGGGCCGGCTTCGAGGTGTTGCTCCACCGCCAGGCGCCTCCCAACGACAGCGGGATCAGCCTGGGGCAGATCGCCGTGGCAGCAGCCAGGCTGACGGCGCGCCCGGCATGAGAAACTGAGCGGAACATCGCCCACCTACCCCCCGGCCCCCTCGCCTCGTAGGAGGGGGAGCGCCGACACCCCCCTCGCCTCGTAGGAGGGGGAGCGCCGACACCCCCCTCGCCTCGTAGGAGAGGGGGGCAGGGGGGTGAGGTTTTCATCCGCCGTGGCGGCGCGCCCGGCATGAGAAACTG
>PHCA01000367.1:4057-4863 GCA_002842085.1 Chloroflexi bacterium HGW-Chloroflexi-1 | reverse complement strand
GGCGGTGGGCAGTACGTACATCGCGAAACCGATGGCACGGGCTACTTCCGCTTCGACAACTTGCCGATGGGCGATTACGAGGTGTGGGAGGAGATGCAGCCCGGATGGGCGCCGCTGACGCCGACCAAGTACCTGGTGAGCGTCACGCCGAACGACGCTGGCGTGTGTTCGCGGGCGGAGTTCGTCAACAAGCAGGCGCCGCGGGATATCTGCATCGACGGCCACAAATACGACACCTACGGCAAGGTCGGGCTGCCCGGCTTCCTGGTCACTGCCAGGGAGTTGGCCACAGGCAACGTCCTGAACGCGACGACCGACGGGCTCGGCTACTTCCGCTTCGGTGGTCTGAACCCCGGCAAGTACGAGGTGACGGTGACCGAGAAGGACGGTTGGGTCGCGGCCGGCCCCTTGTCACAGGTGGTGACGGTGTCCTGGCCCCCGAAACTGACCTGCACGCCCGTCGACTTCTACGACCGGCAGAGTGGCGCCCAGCCGCCGAGCGGCTGTCGCTACTGGCACGTGGTGCAAAACTGTCAGACGCTCAGTGGGCTGGCAGCCTGGTATGGCGTGTCGCTGAACGCGTTGATGACAGTCAACGGCATCACCGACGCCAACGTGATCTATGTGGGGCAGAGGTTGTGCATCCCGTGATGAGTAACGAGTAATGAGTAACGAGTAGTAACTACTCAGCTTGTCATGGTTATACTGAGTTGGTCTCAGCCCTCCGGTCTCCCCAACGGATTTGGCTGGTTGCGTAGGCCCGGAGGGACTTCCACCTCGTAGCCTGAGCCGTTCACGGTCAGGCG
>PHCA01000367.1:0-3900 GCA_002842085.1 Chloroflexi bacterium HGW-Chloroflexi-1 | reverse complement strand
CGGCCCGCGGCAGGCCCGCGGCGAGCGTCGTCAACGTTACCTCCTTGAACTGTCCGGACAAACGCCCACCTGCCCCCCAGCCCTCCTTCGGCGAGCTCAGGACAGGCTCTCCCTGCGAGGGAAGGGGAGCGCCGCCGCCCTCCTCGCTGAGGGTGAGGGTCACGGTGGCCGGTCCGGCCGCGTTGCTCCAGATGGCGATGATGTCCTCGCCCAGGAGATCGCCGGCCGCGCTCTGGACCGGCCGCGTGAACAGCTTGTAGACCAGCCCTGAGTAGTCGGCGCCGATCAACGGCGCGTCCCACGCATAGACCGGCGTCGCGCCCGCCAGGCGGCCCACCATCAGGTTGTAGATGGCCGGGCTGGCCGGGGCGAAGAAGAACTCCGTGCCGATCACCTTCTGATGCGCGTCGATGGCGCCGATGCGCAGGCCGGCCATGGCCTCCCGCGCCGGCGTGGTGGTCGGGTCGCCATCGTGCCAGCCGGCGTGCAGCTCGGTGTCGAAGAGGTAGAAACGATCCAGCACGCCCAAAGCCTGGGCATTGTGCAGCAGAGCGCTGGAGTCCACCCGCTGGTCGAACTGCTGCCAGGTGTAGCGGGCGGGGATCGGCCGGCCGACAGGGGTGGTGTAGTCCTCAAAAGGCGGGGCCGTCTCGCAGCCGGCCGGCAGCCAGTAGGGATCGCCGGGCTTCTGGTAGTAGGCACAGTCGAGCGTCGGCGAGATCCAGTTGGGCGGGTAAAGGTAGGGATACTGGTGGATGCCGATTGCCACGTTGTCGCGCAGCAGCAGGCCGCGGGTAATGACATACTCTGTGGTGAGCATGAGGCCGGTGTCGCCGGTGGGAGCCATCTCCAGCGCGCCGGTGACCAGGAGTGCGCCGGGATTGGCGGCCGCCATCGCCCCGGCTGCAACGTCCGCGGCGGTATAGAGCAGGTCGCCGTAGGCATCCACGAACTCGCGGGAGTTGGGGCCGAGCAGACACGCCGGCTGGTTGGGGCCGCTGGTTGCGTCGCAGGCCGGCCCGCCGGGGGTGACGCAGGGGCACAGGTAGAACTCGGCGGCCGGCTCGTTGGACAACTCGACGTAGCGCAGGTCGGGGACGTAGCGAGCGGTCATGGCCCGAACGTTGGCCGCATACTGCTCCAGCAGATAGGCGTTGTCCGTGTCGAAGAAGCCGGCCGAGCCGTCGGGGTTCGTGTACTGCGGGCAGGTCATCCAGCCGAAGTTGCCGTCCATGACGCTGTAGCTCCGGCGCGCGGCGGCGCACCCCGGCATCGGCGCGCGGGTCGAGGATTTCGAGGATGGGGTGGCAGCGGCAGGAATCATTCAGTTGCTTGGCGCAGCGGACGTCGCGCGTGCTGCCGGGCGGATCGCCGGGCGTGGTGGGACACGCCCCGCAATTCGGCCCCCACGCGCGGTCAAAGGGCTGCGTCAGTCCGCTGAAGGCCGGCGTGTCGGGATGCGTGCCGAAGATGGGGGTGCGCGGCGCGATGGCGGGCTGCAGTGTGATGGCGACGCTGACCGGAACGTTGCCCACGTCATTGCGAGGGGTCGCAACCCCGAAGCAATCTCGCGCATTGAATGAGATTGCTTTGCTTCGTGCCTCGCAACCGCAAAAAACGCTCCTCGCAATGACAGGCGTGTCCACCTCGAAAGTCAAGGTCATGGAATGTGCGCGCATCCGCAGCGTTTGCAGCTTGAGCTCGCCCTGCCCCGCGCCCAAGACGCCGACCACGAACGGCGGCGCTGCGCCCGGCTCGGCCGGCGTCTGGTCGTTCACGTAGGTGTGGATGAGGGTCTGACTGGTGACGGTGATGGGGCGGCGGTAGCCCTGCACCTCCACCGGCAGATAGGCCGCGTGGCCGACGGTCAGGGAGATGGCCGTCGGCGCGGAGACCAACTCCAGCCCGCCGCCGCGGTCGGCCAGGATGATGGGGGTCGGCGACGCGCCAGGTGTGAAAGGGGCCGGCGGCGCGGCCGGCCGGCGCGGAAAGGGCGGCAGGTTGGCGAAGTCCACCCCCAGGTCGCGGCCGTCGGACGCGGCCCCGCGGGCCGGGCTATCGGCCGTGAGCCGGAAGTCATAGCCGGCCGGGTCCACGAACAGCGGGTCGGCCGCCAGCGAATGGGCGCCGTACCCCTCGCTCTTCTGGCTGAACTCCGCCAGGTTCAACAGCGCGTAGTGGGCGAAAGTGTCGCGCTCGGCCAGATCGCCCCAGCTCACGATGGCTTCCGGATGGGCTTTATGATACCACAGGTTATGGTGGTAGCGGTTGTCCAGCGGGCCGTAGAGCGCGTCCAGGAGCGGATCGCGGTCAGTGGTACTGCTGCTGCCGATCACCAGGCTGGCGCTCTCTCCCGCTACGTCGCCCGCCACCACGCCGATGTTGTCGTACACGGCCGAGTGATTGCTGGGGATGCAGAAGCCGGGATCGCCCGGCTGGGCCGGCGGGTTGCCCAGGTTGGAGGTTCCCTCGTAGATGTAGACCGCTCCGCCGCTCCGCTCCACGATCGTGTTATGGTGGACGCGCGTCCCCTCGGCGCAGTAGAAGGTGATGCCCCATAAATGATTTTCGCTCATTACCCGACACGGGTAGGTATCCTAACACGAGTTCGAAACGACGATATGGGAGATGGCACGGTTTGCAGGCGCGTGACGCCTACGGTGAATCGGCGTTGCTCATGATTTGCAGCTTAATTTGCCGGACGAAAGCCCGGTTTGGGTAAGGTGAAGTTCCAGGAGAACTCGATTTTGAGTTCCTGAAGCCGATTTTGAGCCAGCAAACGATGTAACCAGCGCCAACCGATCTGAAAGAGGCTCAAATCGCGGCGATCAGAGCGGTCTACGCGGCGGGTTTGCTTAGTTAGCACCAGGTGCGTCGCCAGCCCCAACGTCAGATAAGTTGCAATCGCGATTGCCAAAATCAGGCGATCAATCTGCTCTGGGATGGTGAGGTGCGTGCGGGCCAGGCCAAAGCCACGGGATTTACAACTGCCGAACAAGGTTTCGATCCAGAAGCGGCGCTCGTACACCAGGTGGGGGTGCTGTTCGCCGGTCAAGTTCGAGATCAGGCAGATCGGTTCCTTTTCGCCCACGCCCCACTGGATGGTCAGCGTCAAGCCGGCTAGACGGTGCTCTTGCGTGAAGCAGACCTGCTCCCAATGCCGCACCTGCCCGGCGCGCAAGTCGCTGGTGTCCAGGATTTCCGCAATCGGTTGCCAGGCCGGATCGTCGGTCGTGCGCACCAAGTTGCTTTCGCGGGTGTGAAAGACGAAGGCCCAGTTCTGCTTCTGCACCCACGTGATCACCGTTTCGTTGCAGTACTCGGCGTCGCCCAGCACGATCACATGCTGGTAGGCTTTCAAGTAGGGGTGTAGGCGAGTCAGGAGCGCCTTCTGGAACTCGCCGGTGACATGGCCTTTCTTGCCGCGGATACTCTGCCAGCCCAGCGGGAGCACCGTCTCATGGTAGGCCAGCGAGGCCAGCAGGGTGCGACAGCGCGGCCCAACCTGGGTGCAGTCCAGAATCAAGTAGACTGTCTCGTTGCCCAAGGTGGCTTGCATGGCCAACACGAACGGCTCAAACAAGTCCGCCACCTTGACGTGCGGATCCGCCAACCAACGTTCCAAACGCCGCACCCCACTGGTCAATTGGATCTCCCAGGGAATCCAGACGGCGATTTCCCACAACTGGGCGCTGCGGCCCAGGATCAAGCCGCTGACCATCAACGCCAGCGTTTCCAGGACTTGGTTGACGGGCTGCTTGTGCAGACCACACAGCCGACCACGGATGTGCAGGAAAAGTTGCCGAGCGGGCATCGTCGCAAACCTCCGAATCAGGATAGGCCCAACAATGCCTCAAATCGGCCAACTTGGCAAATCCCGCCTTTCCGACTTCTGGCCAG
>PHCA01000043.1 GCA_002842085.1 Chloroflexi bacterium HGW-Chloroflexi-1 | reverse complement strand
TCTACCAATCTACCAATCTACCAATCTACCAATCTACCAATCTACCAATCCCCAGTTCCTATGAACGAGGAGTACTGACATGAAACGCGTCGGTTTTCTGCTCAAAGTCAAACCGGACAAGATCGCCGAATACCGGGAACATCACAAGGCCGTCTGGCCCGAGATGCTGGACGCGCTGCGGCGCACCGGCTGGCACAACTATTCCCTGTACCTGCACGATGATGGCCTGCTCTTCGGCTATTTCGAGACCCCGGAGAGCTTCCAGGCCGCGCTGGAGGGCATGAACCAGGAAGCGGTCAACGCCCGGTGGCAGGAGCTCATGGCGCCCTATTTCGAGGGTCTGGGGGGCGCCCACGCCGACGAGTCGATGGTGGAGCTGGAAGAGGTGTTTCACCTGGATTGAAGGCCTGCCAGCATGATCAAATCCCTGCCTGGGGACGCATACCTCGGCCTGGACATCGGCACCCAGGGGGTGCGGGCCGTGGTCTGCGCCGTATCGGACGATGCCGCGCCGCGTTCCGCGATTCTCGCGCGGGCCGCGCGGCCTTTTCCCCCCGGCACAACCGTGACCGATCTGCCGCCCGGCCATGCCGAGCAGAATCCGGCCGGCTGGTGGGTGGCCGCTGTGGCCTGCCTGCGCCAGGTCGCGGCCCAGACGCCGCCCGATGCGATTCGGGCGCTGAGCGTCACCTCCACCTCGGGCACGTTGTGCTTGCTGGACGACGCCGGTGATCCGCTGATCCCCGCGCTGATGTACAACGACGCCCGCGCGGGGCAGGAAGCGGCCGAAGTGCAGGCTGCCGGCGCGGAGTTGGCCGGCCGGCTGGGTTACCGCTTCAACGCTTCGTTCGCCCTGGCGAAGCTGGCCTGGCTGGCCCGCCATCGGCCCGATGTCCTGGCGCGCGCCCGGTACGTCGCTCACGCGGCAGATTACATCACGGGGCGTCTGAGCGGGCGCTACGACGTCACCGACTACAGCAACGCGCTCAAGACCGGCTACGACCTGGCGCCCGCGGCCGGGGATCGGCCGGAGGGGTGTTGGCCCGACTTCATCGCCGACCGGCTCGGTCTCCCGGTGGACAAGCTACCGCGGGTGGTCGCGCCCGGCGCGGTGATCGGGGAGGTCACGCCAGCGGCCGCGGAGACGACCGGGCTGCGCGCCGGCACGCGGGTTGTGGCGGGCATGACCGATGGTTGCGCCGCGCAGATCGCCTCGGGCGCGGTGAACCCGGGCGACTGGAACAGCACGCTGGGCACGACGCTGGTGCTCAAGGGCGTCACGGCTCAGCTTATCCGCGATCCCCAAGGCCGCATCTACAGCCACCGCCACCCCGACGGCTACTGGCTGCCCGGCGGCGCCAGCAACGTGGGCGGCGAAATCCTGGCGACCCGCTTCCCCGGCGCGGACCTGGCCAGCCTGGATGCCCGGGCGATCGATCTTTCCCCGACCGATCTCATCGCGTACCCTCTGGCACGCCGCGGCGAACGCTTCCCGTTCGTCGATGCTGACGCCGAGGGGTTCCTGATCCCGTTCGGGGTGGGGGCCGGGCAGGATGCGGCGGACCGGGAAACGCTGTACGCGGCCTACCTGGAAGGCGTGGCCTACGTGGAGCGGCTGGCATACGACACGCTGAGCTCCCTGGGCGCGGCCGGCGGCGGCGCGATCCGCGTGGCGGGTGGCGCCGCGGCCAGCGACGTCTGGCTGCAGATTCGGGCCGACGTGCTGGGCCGGGAGCTGGTCCGGCCGGCCGAGACGGGCGCGGCGATGGGCGCGGCAATCCTGGCCGCCAGTCGCACGCGGTTCGATGGGGTGGCCGCGGCGGCCCGGGAGATGGTGCGGATCGAGCGGGTCGTGACTCCCCGGACCGGGCTGACCGCGAGCTACGATGAACGCTACCGGCGTTTTTGCGCCGCGTGCGTGGAGCGGGGGTACATCTGATTCGATGAGCGTTTTCAAGGCGTGCGACATCCGCGGGCGATACGGGTCGGAGTTGACCGTCGGCTTTGCCCGAGCGTTGGGCCGGGCGGTGGGCGCCGAGCTGCCGGGGCAGCCGGTCGTTGTGGGCGGCGATGTGCGGCCCAGCACAGCCGCGCTCAAGGCCGCACTGTGTGAGGGGTTGGTGCGGTCCGGCTGTCGGGTGAAGGATCTGGGCATCGTGCCCACGCCGGCCTTTTACTTCGCCCTGCGCGCCCTGGGCGCCCGCGGCGGGGTCATGGTCACCGGCTCGCACAACCCGCCGGGTGACAACGGCTTCAAGATCAGCCTGGGGCCGTGGCCGATCACCGAGGAGGCGTTGGCGGCCCTGGCGCGGCGCATCGCCGACGCGGATTTCGTCAAGGGCCTCGGCACGCAGGAATCGGTCGAGATTGTCGATCGTTACGAGGTTGATCTGTTGGGCCGGTTTTCCCGACTGCCGCGGGCACTCCAGGTGGTCGTCGATGCCGGCAACGGGTGCTACTCGCAGATCGCGCCGCGCGTGCTGCGCGCCCTCGGATGCGACGTGGTCGAGCTATTCTGCGAACCCGACGGCCGCTTCCCGAACCGCGACCCGAACCCGGCCGTGGCTGCCAACCTGACGCTGTTGTGTGAGACGGTCGTGGCCGCGGGCGCCGACGTCGGCGTGGCCTACGACGGCGATGGGGACCGGGTCGTTTTCGTGGACGAGCGGGGTCGGGTCGTGGAGAGCGACCGCGGCATCGTGCTCTTTGCGCGGCATCTCCTGCGCGACGGTTCGGGCGAAGTCGTCCACGACATCAAATGTTCCAGCGTGGTACCCGAAGAGGTGCGGCGGGCGGGTGGCACGCCCGTGATGGAGAAATCGGGGCACGCGTTCATCAAGACGACCTTGCTCCGCCGGGGGGCGGTCCTGGGCGGCGAGATCAGCGGGCACTTTTTCTTCGGCGAGCTGGGCGGGGACGATGGGCTGTATGCCACGCTGCTGATGCTGCACGTCATCGTCGAGGCGGGATGCGGGCTGGCGGCCCTGGTCGACACGGCGCCCCGCTATCCGATCACGCCGGACATCCGCCTGCCATGCCCGCCTGGCGAGGCGAAGGCAATCATACAAAAACTGATCGCGGCCTTTGCGGATGCGCCCGGCTGCGAGATCAGCACGCTGGATGGGGTGCGAATCGCCTGGCCTGATGGCTGGGCGCTGGTCCGGCCCTCCGTCACCGAGTCGTTGATCACCATGCGCTTCGAGGCCCACACACCGGAACGGCTGGCCGACATCCGGCAGACCGTCGTCGCCAGTTCGGCCGGGTTGGCGCGGCGGACCTGAGCACAAAGATGGCTGTGGCCGGTCTGTGACCGAGCCACGGTGGCTCGGTCACAGACCGGCCACAGCCCACAGATTATTGAGATGATACCAGGAGAACACTCATGGATGCTGCACTGCAACAGCTTATCACGCTGTCCAACCACCTGGGCGACCCGGCCCTGGACTACGTCATTCTGGGCGAGGGCAACACCTCGGCCCGCGCCGATCCGCACAGCTTCTGGGTGAAGGCCAGCGGCACGGAGCTGCGCACGGTCGATGCGAACGGGTTCGTGCGCGTTTCCTTTCCTGGCGTGCTGCAGATGCTCCAAAGCGCCACCTTGACCGACGAGCAGATCAAGCAGCAGTTGAGCGGCGCCAAAGTGGATCCCGTGACCGGGCAGGGGTCGGCCCCCGTCGACGGCGTGCAGCCCTCGGTGGAGACGGTGTTGCACGCCATCTGCCTGAACCTGGAGGGGGTCGACTTCGTGGCCCACACCCATCCCACGGCGATCAACGCGCTGACCTGTGCGGCGGCGTTCGAGACCGCGGTCAGCGGGCGCCTCTTCCCCGATGAGATCGTCCTGGGCGGGCCGGCGCCGGTCGTGGTCCCGTACACCGACCCCGGCCTGCCGCTGGCGCGCAAGGTACAAGAGCTGATGTACCGGCACATTGCGGAGCACCGCGAGGCGCCCAGGGTGATACTGATGCAGAATCACGGCCTGATCGCGCTGGGACAGTCGGCGCAACAGGTGGAGAACATCACGGCGATGGCGGTGAAGGCGGCGCGGGTGCTCATCGGCGCCTACGCGCTGGGCGGACCGCACTTTATGACGCCCGCGGCCGTAGCCCGCATCCACACCCGGCCCGACGAACTGTATCGCCGCAAGTTGTTGGGGGAGTGACAAAGAATTATGTCCGAGACATCGTCCCAAACCGGCAACGGCGTCGGTGTGCTCAATGAGAAGCCGCTGCACGCCACGCTCAAGGCGTGGTACGCACAGCCGGGCGATCTGTTCGAAGTGGAGGTGGACGGTTCGCTGATCGACATCGTGCGGGGCGACCTGCTGGTGGAGATCCAGACGCGCAACTTCTCGGCCCTCAAGCGTAAGCTGGAGAAGCTGGTGGCCGATCACCCGGTGCGGCTCGTCTATCCGATCGCTGCCGAAAAGTGGATCGTCAAGCTGGCAGACGATGGCGTGACGCAAGTGAGCCGCCGGAAGTCGCCCAAACGGGGCACATTGATCGAGCTGTTCCGCGAGCTGGTGCGTCTTCCGCACCTGCTCGCCCATCCCAATTTCTCCCTGGAACTGCTGATGATCCAGGAAGAGGAGGTGCGGCGCCACGATCCGGCGCGCGCCTGGCGCCGGCGGGGCTGGGTCACCCAGGAGCGGCGGCTGCTCCAGGTCGTGGACCGACGGCTGTTCGAGACGCCGGCCGACGTGGCCGCGCTGCTCCCACCCGACCTGGGGAGCCCCTTCACCACCGCCGATCTGGCCGTCGCATTGGGCCAGCCGCGCTGGCTGGCCCAGAAGATGGCCTATTGCCTGCGCGGCATGGGTGTGATCGTCGCAGTCGGCAAACAGGGGCGGGCGACCGCCTATAGCCGGTCGTAACAACGTCTACATCGACGCGATGTATCCTCTCGACAATCTGGGGGCTGTGGCCGGTCTGCGGGGGCACGTCTTGCTGGAAACCTGACAGGTCTCGGCCCCGGGATATTGAGAAGATACCGTTGTAACAACGCCTACATCGACGCGAGCAATCCTGAGGATAGCGATGCCAACCCACTTCCCCGTCTACATCGGCCCCGCGGCGGTCGATCATTTGCTGGCCTACTGCCAAAACCATCGACTCAGCCGCTTCACGCTGGTCGCCGACCGCAACACTTATGCCGCCCTGGGTGAGGCCGTCGCGGCAGCGCAGCAGGCGCAAGGCTACGACGTCCTGACCGGGTTGCTGGCAGGTGACGAGATCATCGCGGACGCGCGCCACGTTTTCCAGGTCCTCCTGGCAATCGACCGGGTCGAGCGGACCTACCTGGCGGTCGGGTCCGGCACGATCACCGACATCACCCGGTTTGTCAGCCATCGCACGGGGGCCGGGTTCATCTCGCTGCCCACCGCGCCTTCGGTGGATGGCTACACCGCCAACGGCTCGCCGATGGTCATCGATGGGGTCAAGGTGACGGCGCCAGGGCATGCCCCTCTGGCGGTGTTCGCCGACCTGCCGACGCTGTGCGCGGCCCCGCGGCCGCTGATCGCGGCTGGCGTGGGCGACATGCTGGCCAAGCTCACCTCCTCGGCCGACTGGGAGCTGGGGCGCCTGCTGTGGGATGAGCCGTTCGACGCCGAAATCGCCGCGCGGGGGCGGCGGGCCGCGTGGCGTTGCGCCCAGCACGTAGACGAGATCGCCGCGGGGTCAGAGACGGGTATTCGCGCGCTGATGGAGGGGCTGATCGAGTCCGGCTTTTGCATGTTGGATTTTGGCTCGTCATTGCCGGCCTCCGGCGGAGAACACCACATCTCGCACTGCTGGGAGCTGAAGCTGCTGCGCGAAGGCCGGCCGGCAATTTTACATGGGGCCAAGGTGGGGATTGCGGTCCTCTACGGCGCCCGGCGCTATGACGCAATCCGTGCGCTCACGTGCGCGGCGGTCGCATCTCGGCTCGCTCAGCGCGCACTGCCCGATCGGGCCCAGCAGATCGCCGGCATCCGGCAGGCGTACGGCCCGCTGGCCGACCAGGTGATCACCATCCAGGCGCCTTTCCTGGACATGACCGGCGCGGACTTCGCGCGGCTGAAGGACAAGGTCGGGGCCAATTGGGACCAGATCCTGCGGATCGCGGGGACGGTGCCGCCGGCGGCCGAGGTCGAGGCGTGGCTGCGGCAGGTCGGCGGACCGGTCACCGGCGCGGAGGTGGGCCTGGATGATGCCGAGGTGGCTGTTGGCGTGAAGTACGGGCACTACTACCGAAACCACTTCACGATCCACAAGTTGAGCTGGCTGTTGGGGATCGCGTAGCTGGGCCGCGGGCGATGTATTTCATCGAGAACTTACGAATAGTTTCGTATGCTTTCTAATCGAAGGAATAAAGCGATTTCCCTTTGACAATCCCGGTCTTTGGCGCTAGAATGTCCCGAGTCGAAGCAGTAGTAACGCGTGTTGGCGTCGAATCCAGTCCATCCATGGCGCGGCTTCTAGCCGCAGCCTCTAGCCGCAATCAAACCCTTTTCAACGCAAAGGCGCGAAGACGCAAGGAGAACAAGGAATCCTTTGCGCCTCGGCGGCCCTTCGGCTGGCTCAGGACATGCTTTGCGTCAGAAGATGCTCGCGATCAACGCAAATGTTACAGGGTAATACGATACCAGGAGGAAAAGGGTGTCTGATAAATTGGAACTGTATCGACAGGGAACGCGCCCGCTCGAGGGAACGAATCGCTTGTGGCCGTTGTACGGCGCCGGGCTCGAGAATTTCGGCCGGGATGGGCAGCCGATCGAGGCGCCCTTGCCGCAGTATGGCCCGGACCAATTGCTGGTCCGGCACGATGCTTGTGGGTTGTGTTTCTCGGACATCAAGGTTATCAAACAAGGGCAGGACCACCCGCGGATTTTCCGGGACATCAAGGCAGATCCGGTGGTCTTGGGCCACGAGGTGTCGATGACGGTCGTGGGGGTGGGCGAGCAGTTACGCGACCAGTACCGGGTCGGGGATCGCTTCATCATTCAGGCCGACATTTACAAAGACGGGGTCAACTACGCCTACGGTTACATGATCCAGGGCGGCCTGTCGGGCTATGGCGTGATCGACCAGCGCATCCTCGATGGCGACGACGGCAACTACCTGATCCCGGTCCAGCCGGCCACCGGCTATGCCGAGAGCGCGCTGACGGAACCGTGGGCGTGCGTCACCGCGGCCTACGAGCTGAAGTATCGCACCGGGTTGCTGGCCGGCGGCGCCACCTGGATCGTGGGCACGGCCGCCGCGGCCGGCCGTGAATACACCATCAGCGCGGGTTTTGACGCGGCGTCTCATCCGGCGCGGCTCATGCTGACCCAGGCGCCGCCGGCCTTCGAGGCGTGGTTGCGGGAACGGGCCGCGGCGTTGGGCATCGCGGTGATCGCGGTGGATGACCCCAGCGCGGCGCCGGCCCCTGCGGATGACATCGTGCTGCTGGCGCCCGACGCGGATCTGATCGAGGCGGTCAGCCCGCACCTGGCCGATCACGGCATCTGCGCGATCATCGCCGACGCGGCGTTGGGCCGCAAGGTCAGCGTGGACGTCGGCCGCGTGCACTATAACCGGTGGGCCTACGTCGGCGGCGCCGGCCCGGACGTGGCGCGCGCGTACAGCGACGTGCCGGTCCGCTCGACCTTGAAGCCGGGCGGGGTGACCTGGTTCGTCGGCGCGGGCGGGCCGATGGGGCGCATGCACGTCCAGCGTGCCATTCAGGTGGCCGGCGGCCCGGCAGTGATGGTCTGCACCGACGTCAGCGACCTGCGGTTGGACGACCTGCGTACGTCGTTTGCCGCGGAGGCCGCGGTCAAGGGGATCGAGCTTATCTGCCTGAACCCGACGGACCGAGAGACCTGCGGCGCGGGCATGGCGCGTTTCCGCGAGCCGGGGTTCGACGACATCGTTGTGCTGGCGCCCATTGCGGCCGTGATCGCCGATGCGGCCACGTGGCTCGCCCCGCGCGGCGTCATGAATGTCTTCGCCGGTGTAGCGCGTGGGACGCTGGCGCAGATCGACCTGAGCGATGCTTTCTTGAAGGGGGCACGCTGTATCGGCCATTCGGCTTCCAGCATCGACGACCTGCGCTTCATGCTGACGCAGGCGGAATCGGGCACGCTGTCACCCAATCGCTCGGTGGCGGCTATCGGCTCGCTCAGCGCGGCGCGCGCTGGCCTGCAGGCTGTGTTGGACACGGCATTCCCCGGCAAGGTCGTCATCTTCCCGCACATCGAGGAGCTGCCGCTCACCGCGTTGCCCGAGCTGCGAGAGAAGCTGCCCACGGTCTACGCCAGGCTCAAGGACGGGCGGGAGTGGACGGTGGAGGCGGAAGCCGAGTTTTTGCGGCTGATGCTGCCTTGATTTCGGATTTCGGATTGTGATCTCGCTCGGTCAGGAGACCGGCCACAGCTACCGGAGTACGCAACACGCAACACGCAATACACAACACGATTTTATTGGGAGTTGACCTTGACGCAATTGCTTCACGACCGGATCGCGCTGGTGACGGGTGGCGGGCAGGGGTTGGGCGCGGCGCTGGCGCTGCGGTTGGCCCAGGAGGGCGCGCACGTTACGGTCGCGGATATCAACGAAGAGACCGCCAGGGCCACCGCGGCGCAGATCACGGCCGAGACCGGCCGGCGCACTCTCCCCCTCCTGGTGGATGTGACCGAGGAAGCTCAAGTCAGCGCGATGATCGATCGGGTGGTGGCCGAATTTGGCCGGCTCGATATCGTGGTGTCCAACGCCGCGATTCTGATCGCCGAGGAGATCACCGAGTTCCCGGCCGAGAAGTGGCGCGCGGTGCTGAACGTCAACCTGTTCGGCTACTTCCTGGTCGCCAAACACGCCGCGCGAGTCATGAAGGCGCAGCGGAGTGGCGTGATCATCCAGATCAACTCCAAGTCGGGCAAGAAGGGCAGCTTCAAGAACTCGGCCTACGCGGCCAGCAAGTTCGGAGGGATCGGGCTCACGCAGAGCATCGCGCTGGAGCTGGCCGAATATGGCGTGCGGGTAAACGCGGTCTGCCCCGGCAACCTGCTCGACTCACCGTTGTGGGTCGATTCGCTCTACGGCCAGTACGCCAAGAAGTGGGGCATCACCGAGGAAGAGGTGCGCCAGAAGTACGTCGACCAGGTCCCCATGAAGCGCGGGTGTACCTACGAAGACGTCTCCAACGTCGTGGTCTTCCTCGCCTCCGATCAGGCCAGCTACATGACCGGCCAGGCCATCAATGTGACCGGCGGGCAGGAGATGCGTTAGTTAAAGAAAGGAAATCCCATGTTACTCAAAAAGAAAGGAGATCTCATGTACCTCAATCTGAATCCCTGGCTGGCCCTGTTGTTGGGAGTTTTCATCGGGGGGGTTCTCGCATGGTTGCTGGAGATGTGGTATTTTCGACGCAGGCGGTTGGAGAGTGAAAGCCGCTTGACCCAGGTCGTCGAAGCCCGGCTGCCCGCCGTGGAGACCGAGACGCCCACGGCCGATGCGGTGCTCGAGGCGCCGCAGGCGGAGGCATCGGACGTTGGGATCGTGCTGCCATCGGTGGAGATCGAGACTCCCGAAGTCGAGCTGGCGTCGGCACAGGAAGGCATCGCAACGCCCGCGGTTGAGGTCGCGCAGCCGGCGCTGGCGCCGCTGGCGGCGGACGAGAGCGCGCCTGAAGTTGAAGCCGCGGGGCCGGCCGTTGAGATCAAGACCGTCGTCGCCGCGTCCGCAGTCGAGCTACAGCCCGAAGCGTCCGCGGTTGACGTAGCGCAGCCCGTGCTGGCGCCGCTGGTGGCGGCGCTGGCGGCGGCGGAGATCGCGTCTGAAGACGCCCGCCCCACTCTCGCGAGATCGGACGATCTGGTCAAGCTCAAAGGCATCGGGCCGAAGTTCGCGGCGCAACTGCGGGAGGCCGGGATCACCTCGTTTGCCGCGCTGGCTGCCGCCGATCCCCAACGCATCCGTGAGATCATCCAGGCGCCGGCATGGCGGCAAGTGGACTACAGCGCCTGGATCGCCCAAGCCGCGACGCTGGCGGGCGCGGCGCCCCGGTCCGTTCAGGGTGATGACTTCACCCAGATCGACGGCATCGGCCCGACCTATGCGGCGAAGCTGCGCAGTGCCGGGATCACTATTTGGGCGCAACTGGCCGAAGCCGATGAAACGCAACTGGCGAAGATCATCGACGCGCCAACCTGGCGGCGTCCAAACTATGGCGCATGGATCGCCCAGGCCAAAGCCCTGCCGGGCGAGAGTCAGATAAAGATTCGTAGGGGCAGTGCCTTGCGCCTGCCCTGGGCGACCGCAAGGGATCGCCCCTACCACGAAACATTATCTGAACTTCTATAGATTGGAACTGGCTATGACCACATACACTTCAGGGGAGCGTTCCATCGCTGTCATCGGCGCCGGGTTGGCCGGGTCCGAAGCGGCCTGGCAGGCCGCGCAACGCGGCGTGCACGTGACGCTGTACGAGATGCGTCCGCATCGCATGACCCCCGCGCACCAAACCGACCGCATGGCCGAGCTGGTGTGCTCCAACAGCCTGGGCTCGAATCTCCCCGACCGCGCACTGGGACTACTCAAGAACGAGCTGCGCCAGCTGGACTCGCTGATCATCGCCTGCGCGGACCGCACCGCGGTGCCGGCCGGCGGCGCGCTGGCCGTGGGCCGGGACGCGTTCAGCCACGCGGTGACCGAGGCGATCGCAGGCCACCCCAACATCACCGTGCGCCGGGAAGAGATCACCAACCTCTCCCCCTTCCTTATCAGGGAAGGGGGCCGGGGGGTTGGGTCTACCATCATCGCCACCGGCCCCCTGACCTCACCCGCGCTGGCTCAGGCGATCCGGCAACTGGCCGGGCAGGACTACCTCTACTTCTTCGACGCGATGGCGCCCATCGTCACGGCCGACAGCATCGACAACCAATCTACCAATCTACCAATTTACCAATCTACCAATCTACCAATTTACCAATCTACCAACCCACCAATCTCCCAATTTACCAATCTACTAATCTACCACCCCCCCAACCCACCGGCGACTACATCAACTGTCCCATGACGCGCGACGAATACTACGCGTTCGTCGAGGCCGTGAACGCGGCGGAGAAGATCAGCCTGCGCGAGTGCGAGCAGGCTGACGAGGCCCGGCGCTATTTCGAGGGCTGTCTGCCGATCGAGGTGCTGGCGGCTCGGGCGCCCGACGCGCTGGCCTTCGGCCCCATGCGGCCGGTGGGGCTGCGCGATCCGCGCAGCGGTCAGCGACCGTTTGCGGTGGTGCAGTTGCGCCAGGACAACGTGGCCGGCACGCTCTACAACCTGGTCGGCTTTCAGACCAACCTCAAGTGGGGGGACCAGGAGCGTGTGTTGCGGATGATCCCGGGTCTGGCAAACGCCGAGTTTGTGCGCTTCGGGCAGATGCACCGCAACACCTTCATCAACAGCCCCGCGCTGCTGCGCCCAACCCTGCAATGGCACGATCGGGACAATCTCTTTTTTGCCGGTCAGATCACCGGCACGGAGGGGTACGCCGGCTCGACCGCGGGCGGGCTACTGGCCGGGCTTAACGCGGCCCGATTGGCGCGCGGTGCGCCGCCGGTTACCTTGCCGCCCACAACCATGATGGGCGCGCTTTTCCACTACATCACATACACCGAGCCGGTCAGAGGTGCGGTGGGACGCGCCGATTTCCAGCCGATGAAGGCCAACTTCGGGCTGCTGCCCGAACTCGATCCGCCTGAGCGGAACAAGCGCCAACGCTACGCCGGGTATGCCGCGCGCGCGCTAGCCGATCTGGAGGCGGCCCTGGTGGAGCAGAAGGTCTCGTGAGCCGCCCCCTTAGGAATGAGATTAAATAACTTGCGCGATTAGCCTTGCGAAGGTTCCCGAAGACGCCATTTCTAGCTCAAGTCGGGGCAAAAACCTTCGCAAGGCTGTCCACAAGCGCTCGGTCAGGAGACCGGCCCGAGCAAAGTGCGGCGTTATTTCTTTACAAGTACTTAGACTGTTGGGGCCAGGCATGTCAAATTATACCGCGTCTTTTGTGAGTAACCAACGTCTACTGAGATAGGGCTGCGCGACTGGCCCCCCAAATTGTCATTGCTTCTTTTGCCTATTGCGTTCGCGCGCAACATGTGCTATAATTTTCTCGTCAATTTGCCATACTGATCGTCCTGTTGGTCATGCTGTGATACCGGCGTGTGGGGCTCTGGATACTTCAGAACCTGCCGGGCCAGTTCATCGAGGAGGATATCATCATGAAGCGACGAAATCGTCAGCAACGTCTCGTGGGGACGGCTCTGGTTCTGGCGTTGTTGGCCAGCCTGACTCTGATGGGCGCCAGCGGCCTGGCGGTGGGGGACCAGGAGCTGCTCACCAACGGAGATTTCGAGGGTGGCTTCACTTACGTGCCAGGGTGCGGCATGGTGGGCACGGGGTGGGGCTGTTTCACCAACGGCGGCACGGTCGATTACGGGTTCTACGACGACCAGTGGCGGCCTGTGGTGGCCAACGGCGCGCATAGCCAGCTCATCGAGCTCAGCACCATGCAATATGCGGCCTCCGAAGCGGATCGCTACGCCGGCATCTACCAGACCGTGAAAACGGTCAAGGGTAAGGGGTATGAGCTCAAGGTCAGCGGGTTGATGCGTGAGCGGGATCCCAATTCCGCCGAGGACGCCTTCCGCTACCGGGTGCAGTGGGGCTACACCTCAGATGGCGCCACTGACTGGACCAGGGTCAGCAACTGGGCCGAGCTACCTTGGGACAAGATCGACAACCGAACCTCCCCGTCCGGCCTGGGTGCTTTCAGCACCAAATTCACCGCCCCCTCGGACAAAATCACCCTGTTCGTGCGCGTGTGGAAGAAGTGGGGCACAGCGTACAAGGAGCTGGACGTCAACCTGGATGCCATCAGTCTGTTCGGCATGGCGGTGAAGCAGCCGGTGGTTCCGGCCGGGCCGGTAGTCGTGCTGCCTGGGCCGGTGGTGATCCCGGGCGCGGTGGCCCTTCCGCCTGCGCCGGCGGCGTGTGGTGGCGCCAACTACATCGCTAACGGCAACTTCGAGGGCGGCTTCGTCGGTGGTGTCGGCAAGGGCTGGACCGGGTTCACCAACGGTGGCCGGGCGAGTTACGGCTTCTACGACGAGATGTGGCCCAAGGTCATCAAGGACGGCGCGCATGGGCAGTTGATCGAGATCGGCACCCTCGGCCTGGCGGCCTCTGACCCCAACCGCTTCGCCGGGATCTACCAGGTCGTGGGCGGGCTGGCCAAGGGCGGCGCCTACGAGTTCTCGCTCTATGGCATGTTGCGCGAGCGTATCGATCACTCGGACGAGGACGCGTTCCGCTATCGGGTGCAGTGGGGGTACGCCGCGGCGGACGCCGATCCCAGCGAGGGCGATATCACCAATTGGGTCGAGCTGCCGTGGGACAAGATCTACCTGCGCACGGCCCCTGGCGATCTGTCCTTCTACAGCGTGAAGTTCCAGGCGCCGAGTGGCAAGATCGTGATGGCGGTGCGAGCCTGGAAGAAGTGGGGCACGGCCGACCGCGAGCTGGATGTGAATCTGGATGCCATCAAGCTGGTCTCCTGCCCGGGCCGGCCAGGCCCTACATGTCCGACCTCGGGCGTGTATGTGGTGGTCAAGGGCGATAGCCTGGCCAAGATCGCCGCCCGCTATGGCACGACGGTGGCCGCGCTGGCTGAGGCCAACCACCTGGCCAATCCCAACATCCTCTACGTCGGGCAGAAACTGTCGGTGCCGTGCGATGGCGGGGCAATTGTGATTCCGCCCCCGCCTCCGGCTCAAGAGTGCATCTGGCACACTGTGGTACCCGGTGATACGGTTTCGGGACTGGCGGTCAAGTACAACAGCACGGTTGCCGCGATCATGGAGCGCAACCAATTGGCCAACCCCAACCTGATCTACGTGGGGCAAAAGCTCTGCATCATCGATCCCTGATCCGGCCTTGATCCGCCGATGCCGGTTCGCCGTACTGGCCGGCATCGGCGCCATCTTTCAGCGCCCGCAATCCCAGCGGTTTCGGAAGGGAGGTGAAGGCCTGTAGTAATCCACCTCGCTGCTCTGGCAAATCAGAGGAGGATGTGCTGCATCTGCTCGATTCTCAGTCCATCGCCCAGACTTTTGTAAAGTAGTCGTCAAGAAACAAGTCCTGGGCACAAGCGGGCTCGGTCGGGAGACCGGCCCGAGCAAAGTACGAAGTTGTTTCTCTACAAGCAAAAAGTGGCTCATCCCGCGGTATTTGGCCGTCGGGGCCTATTGTCAAGAGGAGTAAAGCCATGAAAACCAGGCGCAGTTGGCCCGTCTTGAGCGCAGTGGCAGTCGTGATGCTTGTGGCGACGGCCCTGTTCTTGCCCACTGGCTGGGCGGCCAGCCCCAGTATGTCCTCCTGCCGCGCAACCCACGTTGTGCAACTCAACCAGACCGCCAGCTCGATCGCGGTGATGTATGGCATCACCCTTGCCGATTTAGTCACCGCGAACAATCTGGCGGATCCCAATCACATCTACGTTGGCCAGAGACTGTGTATCCCCGGCTCGGGTACCGTCGCGCCGACCAACGGCGATCTGGGCATTTGTGTCTCCGGCCAGGTGATCGACAAGTCCCACAAGGGCCTCGCCGGGCTGCGGGTGATGGCAGCGATGGAGGGGAACCCGGGTCTCGTCGCCGAGACCGACGCGAACGGCCTGTTCAACTTCAAGGACCTGTTGCCCGGCCTGTGGACCTTCCGCGTGGAAGTGCCCGATTCCTGGGAGGCGGTCACGCCGGCCGAGTTCCCGGTCGAGCTGGCCTACGGGCACGGCAGTTGCTATCCGGTGCGCTTCAAGCTGAATCCCCTCGGCTGCCTGATCGCGACCAAGGTGGACGCCAACGGCTATCCGGTGCAGAACTGGAAGATCAAGGCGGCGGGCCTGGTCGATCCGGAAGGGCTGACCGACCCAACCGGCACGGTGCGCTTCGACGGCTTGATCCCGGGGGACTACGTCGTCAGCGAGGAGGTGCCCTATCCCTGGAGCGCGCTGACGCCGTCCAGCGTGAAGGTGGCGGTCCACGCGGCGATGGCCGATGATGACTGCGCCCGGGTCGAGTTCAAGAACGAGCTGCGGCCGACGACCTGCGTCACGGGTTTCAAGGTGGACGATCAGCATCGGGG
>PHCA01000366.1:1912-2881 GCA_002842085.1 Chloroflexi bacterium HGW-Chloroflexi-1 | reverse complement strand
GAACAGGATGCCCAGATGCTCGCCCTCGCCGATCCGTTCCGACGCCAGCTCGCTCTCCTCAACCTCGAACAACTCCTGGATGCCGCGGGCCAACGCATATTGCAGGCTCGGCAGGAAGGAAGGGCTGTCCATAGCGGCGCCTTCGCGTGGGTAGGCCAGCAGTGCGTTGGCAGTGCCGCGCACGAAGAGCCGCACCTGCGACTTGACTTCGCCCGCCGTGCCTCCCGGCGTCTTCCCAGGGGTTTCGTTCTGCCCAAGCCAGATGCCCCGCTTCAGGTCCAGCCGATAGCCGACTTCCTGCCGGCGGCGCCAGCCGTGGTTGATGCGCCACAAGGTGGCCGCGGGCGCGTATGACACGTCGAGCAGCTTCTTCTGTTTGACATCCACCGCGCTCGCCAGCCGCCGCCGCAACCGGCCATCCGGCCCTTGCGCATACCGGAAATTGGTCTGCACGTCGTACCCCATCCGCATGCGTTCTTCCTCATCGCTGGTGATGCGGTCGCGGCGCTCGGTGCCCTGTGTCGGCATTTCCAGCAGGTTGACGACGTACAGGCCGCCAGATTCCAGCGCGCCGCCGCAGTTGCCGCACTTCTCCTCGTTGACGGCTTCGCCCTCGTGCAGGTATCCGCAGCTCAGGCACAGCTTGGCGCGCACGAAGCGCTTCTCCGGTTCCTGTGCGGGCAGCCATGCCCGGTTGATCTGGTACTTCGCGCCCTCGTGGTAGATCACGTTGTCCGGCCCGAACTCGTTGATGGCCAGGAACCGTGGCCGGCTGATGAACTCGCCCTCGCTCCGGCTGGAGATGAACGCGCGGACCGGCAGGGCGGGGAAGTTGTAACCCGGCAAGAACCCTTCGCTGGCCAGGTAGCGATACGCGTAGAAGTCGCTCTCCTCAGCCCGCACATTCTGACAGGTGAGCAGCTCCAACTGGCGCCGCGCCTCGCGCATGGCGATCTCGGCATCCTTGAC
>PHCA01000366.1:0-1844 GCA_002842085.1 Chloroflexi bacterium HGW-Chloroflexi-1 | reverse complement strand
ACGACGGTGAGGATCGAGCCCTGGTCCTCGGTCAGACCAAGCCCCGTAGCGGCGAGCCAGATGGCGTGGATGTGACTGCGGACCAGGTCCTCGTTACTGAGATCCAGCCGGGGCGCGGTGACTTCGCCTGCCACCATCTTGTCGCGCCGGCGGAAGAAGTATTGGTCATGGCCTGACCCGCCCGAGCAGTACGCCAGGATCAGGGCAGGCTGGCCCGCGCGGCCGGCGCGGCCGCGCCGTTGCGCATAGTTGGCCGGCGTGGGCGGCACGTTGCGCAGGTGCACCGCGTTCAGGTCGCGGATGTCGACGCCGAGCTCCATCGTCGGCGAACAGAACAGCGATGCTAACTGGCCTTTGCGGAACGCATCCTCGCGCTGCTCGCGCAGATCCGGCCGGATCTGCGCGGTGTGTGCGCCGCCCGCCATCCCCCCGAGCAGCGGACCGGCAGTGCGATAGAAGTCCTGGAAGAAGGGATTCGCTTCCGCGTCGACCGGAGAGTACGCGTCCCCGCGCCCGCGGTGGCGGCGCAGCGGGTTGGCCACGGGGATGCCATCGCCCGGCCGCCAGACCAGCGCACTGGCCCGCAAACGCAAGCCGCCCTGTTGTCCCTGGCCTGAGCCTTCGGCCCCGCGCACCAGCACCTGGTCTCCTATCAAGGCATTCGTGATGGCCCGGATCAGCCCGTCGTATTCCGCCAAGCCAGCGCACTGGCCCGCAACCGGCCGCCCCAACGCCTCTTTCATCAGGCCCTTGAGCCACCGGCCGATCACGCTGCGGTCCGACAGGCTGAAGTCGCCCCGGTTGCGGTCGTCGCCGGGCAGCACGAAGAACGAAGCGTAGCGCAAGCGCTCTTCATCGTCGAAAGCCCACTGCTCCCCCAGGTACTCTCTCGCCCGCCGCTTAAGCTCGTCCTGGGCCGTCCCACGCTTCAAGCAGGCCACATCGATGGTGGACTGGCGGCGCATCTCATCCAGGAGGGTGCGCAGCAACGCTGCGCGGCGTTCGGCGTCCAGCATCTCCATGAAAGGGACGCCCTGCCATGCGCTCGCGCGGCTTGCCAGCTCGACCAGCCCTTCGTAGTCAATGCGTAGCAGCCCGCATTGTTCCAGGTTCGGCTGCACCACGCGCCAGCCCCGCCGCAGGTCCTCATACAGGCGGTACTCGATGAGCTCGCAGAACGCGGCCCGCGTCTTCTCGGCCTGCGGGCTGAGCGCGCCGTATACAACGCCGAGCGCAGCATGGCCACCTGCACGAAGTCGTTGAAGTGGCCGGCCTGGAGCGAGGCATCCTGCCGGTTATCGGTGAAGCTGAGGATCTTCTGCGCCTCGCGCGGCAGGTCGGTGTTCCGCATCGCAGCGACGGTGGACAGAGACAGCAGCGTCGTGGCCGTGCTCCGGCCCTCGCTGGAGAGCGCCGACAGCTTGCGAAAGTCCTTCTCATCGCGGCGCGTGTACGCCTCGCCGCATGACAGGCACAGCATGAAGGGCGAGATTTGATACCAGCACGGCACCGCATCGGGCGCGGGGCCGTCGGCGAAGCGACCATTGGGGCGCACGTAATGCAGCGCCGGCCGATGGGCCTGGTACTCCTTTTTCAGCTTGCCCGGCCGTGACGGCTCAAACCAGTGTTCGGGCAACGCGCTCGGATCGTCCTCCCACCGGCCATCGCCATCCAGCAGCAGGTAGCCTTCCCCAGATCCCTCATCGTAGGGATCGGCGCTTTCGCCGGCCACGGGCAGCACACCATTGTCCTGCTCCTGGCGGAACACCCGGTAATACTCCTGCCCGCAGACGCGGCAGAAGCGGAGCGGGAATAGCAGCTTGTCCCCCCCGCCCGGCGCGTAA
>PHCA01000365.1 GCA_002842085.1 Chloroflexi bacterium HGW-Chloroflexi-1 | reverse complement strand
TTGGCGCGTCGGCGCGGCCTGGCTGTACAAATCGGCCTACGGCAGCCCGGCGCGCAATGCGGAAATTGACCGGCAACGCCTCGACCCGCGCGATGTGATTGAATTGAACATGCCAGACATGTCGAGCGACCTGTCATTGCGAGCGGAGCGAAGCAATCCCCAACATGGCGACGCGGAGATTGCTTCGCACAAACCGCTCGCAATGACAGAATGCGACGACCGCCTCTTCGCCCAGTGCATCGCCGTGCGACGCGATTTTCACATTGACCCCTACGGCGGGATGACCTTCTGTTCTTTTATCAAAGACCCGGCGCTGCGCTACGATTTGCGGCGCGGCACCGTCCGTGAAGCGTGGGAGAAATTCATTCCATCCTGTGCGGACAAGGTGCGCGGCGGCGACGAGTGGCGCGCACATTGCGGCAATTGCGAAAAACGCGCGGACTGCCGCTGGTGCGCGGTCTACGCCTATCTCGAAACCGGGCGTTATTCCGCGGCCATCCCGTACCTCTGCGCAGTCGCGGACGAGGCGCGCGCGTTCAAGGCGAATTGGCTGACCGGGCATCGCCGCTATTTCCGCATCGCCGGGATCACCGTGCGCGTCGAAAGCGATTTGAATTTCGACGCGATCAAGTTCAAAGACGAGCTCGCGGCGTTCGCGGTGGATGGTCCCGGCGACGACAATGTGACGCTGCGCCACTATTTTGAATCGGCACGATTTACAGTCTGCCGCGCGATTTGAAGCACATCCGCAAGGACGGCTGGCATTCACTCTCGCTTTTCCCCACCGATCAAATCTGGCTCGCGCCTTTGCTGGCGGATCGCAACGCGGTGCTGTTGCACTCAGCGGCAGCCATCGTCGATGGGCAGGGATTGCTCTTCGTCGGTCATTCGGACGCGGGGAAATCTACGACGATGGAGTTGTTGAAGGCGGCGCGGGGTGAAGGGGAGACAGGGAGACAAGGAGACAAGGAGATAAGGGGCGCGGGGTTGCAAGTGGAAATTCTGTGCGATGATCGCAATGTGATTCGCAAATGGGATTCTTCCCCAATCTCCAATCCCCAATCCCCAATCCCCAATCTCCAATCCCCAATCCCCGGCGGCTGGCGCGTGCACGGCACGTGGAGCCACGGCACGACGGCGGATGTGTCGCCCGCGTCCGCGCCGCTGGCCGCGATTCTGTTCTTGCAAAAAATGGAGGAAAATGCTATCATTTCCATCGACGACCGCCGCGACATCAGGCGCCGCTTGCTGGCGTGCGTCGTCAGGCCGATGGTCACCGCTGATTGGTGGCACAAGACCCTCGACCTGATCGAGCAGATGGCGCGCCAGGTTCCCTGCTACGTGATGCGGTTCGACCAGAGCGGGGCAATCGTGGCCGGGTTGGTTGGGTTGGCCGATTGCTCTTGAGCTGAAAAGTGATACAATAGTATTCGTATCGGAGAAAAACTCGGGAGGCCAAATGGCGCAACGCGACACGATTCAGGCAGTGATTTATCCAGGAGATGAATCGGGGTATGTGGCCGAGTGTCTCAACCTGGCTGTGGTCACCCAGGGCCAGACGCTAGATGAAATGGTGCAGAACCTTCGAGAAGCGATTCAACTTCACCTGGAGGGTGAGGATCTGGCAGAGATGGGGCTGGTCTCTTATCCGCATTGGCCCGTATGGGCAGAAACAGACGTTGACGATTCCGTGGCACAGGGAACTCGATACCGGTACCCTGCGGGCCATTTTCCGGCAGGCAAGCCAGTACATGCCGGATGAGGAACTGAGACCTCACTTTTACACCGAGTGATTGCGGGTCATCCGCTTCCCGCATCCGACCGCCGCGAAATCACGCGGCGCTTGCTGGCATGCGTCATCAAGCCGTTCGTTACCGCAGATTGGTGGCACAAGACGCTCGACCTGATCGAGCAGATGGCGCGCGAGGCGCCGTGCTACGTGATGCGCTTCGACAAGAGCGGCGCGATTGTGGCCCAGTTGGCCGCGCTGACGAAAGACCCTTGACAGCGCGGCGGCAGGGGGAGTATACTGTTACCGGCGGAATCGCGCCGGGCCGGCCCCGGCGCGCGAAGCGCCAACCCGACAGCTAGATTGACGGCGGTCAATCATGAAGGCCACCCAGTATTTCCTATACACGCGCCGGCGTCCAGACCGGGCCATCATCCAAGACGAGTGGATTGTGCGCGCCATCCAGCATCCCTTGCGCGAAGAACGGCAGGCCGATGGGCGAATACGGCGCTGGGCGCGCATCCCCGAAATGGACAACCGTGCCCTGCGGGTCATCCTGCTCGAAGATGGCGAGACCGTGCATAACGCCTTCTTCGACCGTGATTTCAAGGAGTGAGCTATGCACGTCAAATACTTTGCTGACACCGATACGACGCTGGTCGAATTCGCCGCCACCCCGCCGGTCGAAACGCGCGAGCTCGACGAAAATATCTACCTTGACCTGGACGCCGACGGGCGGGTTGTCAGCCTGACCATCGAGCACGCCCAGCAGACCGTCGGGATAGAGGAGTTTTCCTACCAGCGCGTTCCTGTCCCGGTCTACGCCTGACATTCCATTTTCTCCCAACCCTTGACCCCTGAGCCATTGCGCTTAGGGCTAAGGACTTAATAACTTACCCATTTGCTCCGGCAAATGAAGGGGGATTCGCCCAAGTTATTTAATCCTCAGTCCTTAGTGGTGAGCCGTCCGTACCCGTGACGGGGCGGCGGGAGGGGTATACTTGTAGCTAATCGCGTAGCGCGGCTGGCGCGGCGATTCGCTGCCAGTTGGAACGGTGCGCAAAGCAGGCGGAGCGGAGAAAAACTCGGGAGGCAACATGGCGCAACGCGACACGATTCAGGCAGTGATTTGTCCAGGAGATGAATCGGGGTACGTGGCCGAGTGTCTCAACCTGGCTGTGGTCACCCAGGGCCAGACGCATTGGCCCGTATGGGCAGAAACAGACGTTGACGATTCCGTGGCACAGGGAACTCGATACCGGTACCCTGCGGGCCATTTTCCGGCAGGCAAGCCAGCACATACCGGATGAGGAGCTGAGACCTCATTTTTACACCGAGTGATTGCGGGTCATCCGCTTCCCGCATCCGACCGCCGCGAAATCACGCGCCGCCTGCTGGCATGCGTCATCAAGCCGTTCGTCACCGCAGATTGGTGGCACAAGACGCTCGACCTGATCGAGCAGATGGCGCGCGAGGCGCCGTGCTATGTCATACGGTTCGACAAGAGCGAGGCGATTGTCGAAGGCTTGTCACCTTGTACACCTTGTCACCTTGTCACCTATACGCCTACCTGTGAGGGGGACGACTTTGAACCACCTGCAAGCACGCTACCGGCCGGACCCGGCCATCGTCTCGCGGGAGATCGCCGGCGAAACCATCCTGGCACCCATCCGCCAGAGCGCGCGCGACCTGGAGAGCATCTACACCCTCGACCAGGTGGGGGGGCGCATCTGGGAACTGCTCGACGGCCAGCGCAGCGTGGCGCAGGTGCGGGACGCCATCGTCGCGGTGCGGACGGTGTGAGATGGAGTGTCCCCCAGTTAC
>PHCA01000364.1:2646-3387 GCA_002842085.1 Chloroflexi bacterium HGW-Chloroflexi-1 | reverse complement strand
CGCGGATAGGCGGCGCACAAGGCCGCGGCGTCTCCGAAAAACCAGGCCTCCAACTCCTGGACCGCCAACCGGTTAAGCACCTGAAATTGCGCTCCACCCGCTGCCGATTTCGTAACCAGTCCAGCCGCACGGGCGATGTCATCCATGCGAGCTTTGAGTTGCAGGCAATCCGCTTCGTCGGCGTCCAGCAAGACCACGATCCGCCAATCCGCGGGCAGCCAGGGCCGATACCCAACCAGGCGGCCCGGCAGTTTTGCAAGGAGGTCCGGCTTTCCGTTGTAGGGATGCACCTGGAAGGTGGCGTCGGGGCCGAGGATGGCCGGCGCCAGGTTGTTAAGCGCGGCTTCAGCCGACGGCTCTTCGATGAGGAATTCGATGTGCATGGACGTTGGCTCCCCGTTCGCTCACAGCCCCGGCCGCTTTGGCCCACCGCCAGCCGTCAGCGGATCGCCTACCTCGAAATGACCCTCCATCCACAAGTGTCCCAGTTGCGCGCCCTGCTCCATGAACTCCTTGACGCCCCGCATGTCAGCGGTGCGCCGCGCCTGGGTGTAGCCCCGTTCGTCGCGATAGAGCACCCACAGCTCCTCGGCCCGCAGCCCGTTGACGAAGAACGGTGAATGGGTGGTCACCATCAACTGCGTGCGCGCCGACGCCTCCCGACATTCTTCCGCCAACTCCGACAACAGGCGCGGGTGGAGGTGATTCTCCGGCTCCTCGATGCCGACCAACTGTGGCGGC
>PHCA01000364.1:0-2613 GCA_002842085.1 Chloroflexi bacterium HGW-Chloroflexi-1 | reverse complement strand
TCGATGCGTTGATCGCTCTCATCGGGCATCTCGCCGCTGATTACGCGTCCGGCGCCGCCCTCAAAATCGAGGAACCTGAACGGCTTGCCCCGTTGGCCGCGCCGCCACTGGAGCCACTCGGCCGCTACAAACGGCCCCTTCACGTGCTCATCGATCGCCAGATGATAAGTAATGATGGGGGATTCGGGCTTCTCTCGGTATTTCAGCTCGAACTCAATCGGCCCGTTACCGTCGCGTGTGCGCAACTCCTTGAACCGGCCGCGCTTATCCCAGGCTTTACGCAGCCCGACGGTGAAGCACTCGGACAAAAACGCGAACACGTCGAACACCGTGGACTTGCCGCTGCCGTTTGGCCCCAGCAGCACGGTGAGCGGGGTGATGTTCTTGAGCTCCAGGTCGTGCAGCGCGCGGTAGTTCTGCACGCGCAGGTACTCGATGCGCGGGATGGCGCAACGTTCAGGTTCTTGGGCCGGCATAAGCTCCTCCGATCACGGATTCAGGGCTATTGTACCACATAGTCAAAACCTCTCAGAACTCATATCCCCGCTCCACCCAATAACGCCAGTCGGCGATAGCTTCTGCGGTCGTCTCATCGGCGCCGATGGGCTGGAGTTGCGCCAGCGGCGCTGCGAACGTGCGTTGGCGCCACGCGACCTCCACAAACATCCCGTGCTCGCACGCGTCGGCGGGCGCCATTTGCAGGACCTTGACCTCTTCGCCCTGTCTCAGAGGTGAAACACGCGCGACTTCGATGCAGCGGGCTTGAAAAGGAAACTGGATCTTGTCGTCAAGGTAGTAGTACCAGCCCATTGCCTGCTCTTCCGGCCCGTTGGCGTCAACGATCGCCTCCAGGTAGATGCGATCCTCGCGCGCCGCGTCTTCTTCTATCCTGGTCATGGATTGCCTCCTATGCTATCACGTCAACTCGTCCACGTCCGCCACCCCCACCACCAGCCGCGGCAGCAACAGGTCGCGCGTCCGGACGACACCATCGGAGCGCCCATGTAGCGCCGAAGTTATCCGATTAACGAAGATTTTTAAGGTTAGCCTATTGACACGACGTCCTGCATGGTATATACTATCGTCAGACTCATCTACCATGTGTAGACAGAGATCTTTCGCCGTCCTTCGGGGCGGCGATTGCATTTTCGTCGGGAAAATCGAGATTGGAGGATTGACTTTTCGTCGCAGTGTACTACAATGGGCGTAGCTCATCTACCACGTGTAGAAGGAGTAACGATGCCGTCCGTAAGGACGGCATCAGCGCTGGTGATCTCCCTCCAGATGACAGCTCTCGTCGCAGTAAACGTTGTACGTTTGCGTCACGGCTCACCTCTCGTATCTAGCTCCATCCCCGCCACGTCTACCGCCCCCGCTACCAGCCGCGGCAGCAACAGGTCGCGCGTCCGGCGAAGGATCGCGTTCTTGTCCGCCAGGACTTGGATCTGTCGAAACAACGGAGAAACAAGCTGCTGGAATCTGGCCAGCGTCAATGGATCAGGATGAGCAAACAGGAATCGTTCGAAACAAGCCTCTTGCACTCTCTGTCGCCCCGAAGCGCCGGTCATGCTCTTGATCGCATTGTCGCGAAAGGCATCAGACCGGGCAAAGAGGTAAACGAACTCCGAGCATAACGTTTGCGACCGTAAGACGATGAACTCCGTAGACCCACAGGCCACAGCATCGTCAGAAGGCAAAAACTGAACATAAGCCGTTTTGCCGTTTTCGAGACAAGGTGTGATTCGAGCAAAAAGCGTATCGCCGTTCTTAAACTTGGAACCATTGTTGCCCGGGTCGTTGACAGGCTGTTCATCAGCACGAAGGGCTTATCGCCTTCTGGATGCACCTTGGTCGGTGGGTTCACCGCAATCGCGTTCGTGGTCCCGACCACCTCCCACCCCTCCGGCACCACCCCCACCGCCGACTCGACCATCCGCGCGCCCTCGTGCCCCGGATAGCGGAACCGCACGAACCACTCGCGGTACAGTCCCCGCGCCATCTCTTCCAGGATCGCGATGCGCCGGGTGTTGACCTCGATCAGGTCGTCGTAGGCAGAGAGGATCGCCGCGATTTTGCGCTGGACGGGGAGGGGAAAGTAAGGAATCCTCACCCAGCGAAGTTCGCTCTGTTTGATTCCCAGCACCGTAGTGCCAGTGGATCTTGCCTTGAGTTCTGCTTGAACAAAGGGAGACTTGATAGCCTGAAAGTAGTAACCTTGATCGATGATCGTAGGATTCCCGCGTAAAAGGATAACTCTCTGGGCAAGAGCGATCCGCTCTGGTGTCCTCAACTGTGCAACTTCTCCAAGGGGTGCCTCGGTCGTGACCAATATGTCCCACTGCTGGGGCAAACCTCGCCTCATCCAGTTCTCGTAGTCCTCTATTGCAATGTACTCGTGGTTGCCTTCAAGGACAAAGCCATCCTTGATCACCTTGGCCGTGATAAGTTTGATTCCGGCGCTTGTCTTTCGAGGTGTCTTGCCTCGATAGTCAATCAAGACCTCTGTCACGTCCTCGATGGTTCTCGTGGCAAAAGGAGGCATCATTCGATCTTCTCCAACAACCGCGTCACATTCTCCCCAATCCGCGCCTCCAACTCCCGCGCCTCGGCGTT
>PHCA01000363.1 GCA_002842085.1 Chloroflexi bacterium HGW-Chloroflexi-1 | reverse complement strand
GGCCGCCACCCCGCGCCAGTCTTCGCCGACCGGGCTGTGCCAGCCGGGGTCGCTCCCGTCGAAGTACTCGGCGTGGGCGAAGGTGACGGTTGGGGGTGGGGACGCCAGGGGAGCGGCACTCCCCCCCAGAATTGGGGGCCGGGGGGCCATGTTCCGAGCCAAGCCCCGCACTATCTTGGTGCTGCCTACAAACCGCGACAATGCATGGGCGTTCGTCACGCTTTGGGTAATGTGGGTATCCGTGGGTATATCGACGGATGACCTCTGTCAGCGACTGAGGTCATCAATCGTCAATATGGACTCAAACGAGCACTGCGCCCGTGCATTTCTTCAAAGCAGTGAGCGGTGGGAAGTAGGTTGTGCCGACATGACGAGATTGCCTGGAAGCAGATGATCGCTTCCTGCGAGAATCTGTAGTGGCCACGATCATGTCGCAGCAGCGTCTTCCTCAAGAATGGCTTCTGAATGCCCCAACCAGAGCCATTTTGAGGCCTTCACGGGCGTTTGAGCAAGATACTCAGTGACAGATGATCACGGCCACTACACTTCCTGCGAGAATCGTATGGAGATATCGCGCGGTAGAAACTCTTGGGAGAGCGTCTCGCGAGACGCTCTCCCGTCTTATCCCAACAAGCGGGACTGGCGCCCTGAGCTATCCAAGCTGATCTTCAAGTTCCTGACGTTGTCGCCTGATTCGCTGTCGCAAGCGATACAGTGGTACTACCAGGATGCACGCGAGCATGATGATCACAGGCGTCCATTTGGGTTCGACAGTAAGTGGCGTTTTATCCACAATCAAGCTTATCAGGATAACGCCACCAGATATGGGTCCCAAGAGGCAAGCGGCGAATAACCCCATGCCGACGAACATTTCTTTCACCTGTAAAGCATTGTAACGATCAACTTTCCGCGGTCGTGGCTCGACCGTATGGGGGGTCTTGCTTTCTTCCATCACGGGCTCCTGAGAGATACTCACTTCACGTACCGATCGGGTACGGCAGGAACATAGACCGGCCCCGAGGATGGCGCGCCCATGTAAGCCTGCCGATTGACGTAATCAACAGAGAGGGCATAGTGCTTCTGGTATGCATTGTTGGCAAAGGTGCCCGCAGCCAGTACGGGAACCGCGGCCGCACACTCAGGACAAACCGCGAGGATGCCGGCCTTTTCCATCACCCATACGACCAATGAGGTGCCACCGACGATCCAGGGCAGACTATCACTTTCTGACCAATCGAACACGCGGCTAGTGTAGGAATATCGGGTCACGCGCCTGTATGACGTAGGCACCGGTCCATCCTTCCCACTGTAATCGTACAGCGGTTGCTCCCACGTATTAGTCTGTCCAAAAGCGTTCAGATCAATCGGATGCGTGGTACGTGTTGCGGTCGCTCCAAAACCCTCACGGAACTGGCCTGGGTCGTACTCCAGGGCATAAGG
>PHCA01000362.1 GCA_002842085.1 Chloroflexi bacterium HGW-Chloroflexi-1 | reverse complement strand
GAACAGGCCCATTTCTACTATAATGCAGACGGCCAGCCGGCCGTGGAAATCCGTTTCCGCGTGCGCTATCACGAGACCGACGCCATGCGGATCGTCCATCACGCGGCGTACATCACCTGGTTCGAGGAGGGGCGCAGCGCGCTGACGCGCAGCCTTGGCTACCCGTATGCCCAGATGGAGGCGGACGGCGTCGCGCTGGCCGTGGCCGAAGTCACCGCGCGCTATCATCAGCCGGCCCGCTACGACGAGGAGGTGATCGTGGCGACCTGCCTGGTGGCGCTGCGCAGCCGCGGCATGACCTTCACGTACGAGATCCGCCGCGCCGCGGATGGCGCGCTCCTGGTCACCGGCAGCACGAAACACATCTCGGTCGACGCGGCCGGCCGCGTCCGGCGCATCCCGGACGACATGCGGGCGCGGCTGCTGGGCGCCCGGCCTGCCGACTGATCGGCCCGGCGAAACACCACAGTGTCCCAGGTTTGACACGAGGCATTTTCTGGGTAAAATAGAGCTACCGGAAGGCAATCGGCGGCTTTGGGATCTCGAGCCCGTCGATTCGCAGCACACTGCGGGCCGCTAGCTCAATTGGCAGAGCATCTGACTCTTAATCAGAGGGTTCAGGGTTCGAGTCCCTGGCGGCTCATGGGAAAGGCTCAGCGATGGCTGAGCCTTTTCGCGTGGATTGTCACTTTGACTCAGATCGTCTGCCAGGATATAATCGTGTTGCTTCAGATTGAGAGGGGATGGGCCATGCCAACGCGCACCGAGTTGACCCGCGAGTTGCTCAGCGACGCCGAACACCTGCTTGACCAGGGAAGGGATTCATCGAACAGATCGAAAGAGTGGTATAGGCGATGGCAATGAGACGCAAACCCTTGAACAAAAGCATGACTCTGAGCGCGACTACGGAGCAGATGATCGCTGACCTGCGTCAGTCCTTCCCTGATGCAGAGTTCCTGATCCATGGCGAATCGTATGGCCCGGCCGAGGATATTACGGTCAAGGTCTTCGTGCGCGACGAGGCGCGCCTCAACGAAATCAGCGACAAGGCCCATGAGCTGAGCCTGAAATACGAGTTGGCAACCGGCTACTTCATCATGCCGATGACCTTGCCTATTGCCTGCTCACCGGTCAAGTACGAATCGGCGCAATGCTCGAACGGCGAGTGAGACCGTTCTCCCAGAGTTCCGGGAGACTGCCCGTTGCGCGCTCCCGCCAACGTCAGGGTTCGGGATCATACTACCTGGCGCAGCAGCAGGGGGATGGAATCCGGCGCCGGCTGGGGCAGGGCGCCATCCGCCGGCCAGCGACCTGCCAGGATGTCGCCGAGGAGGGCGGGCGGCGGCGGCCCGTGCAGCTCGCCCAGGGTCATCGGATCGAGTACCAGGTAAATGGCACGGCCGGCCAAACTCTCGCTCACCTTGCCCATGAGCAGCAGGTTGGCCGATC
>PHCA01000361.1 GCA_002842085.1 Chloroflexi bacterium HGW-Chloroflexi-1 | reverse complement strand
GACCACTGATAGAGCATGGAGATCTGGTCACCGGACTTGGCGCCCATGCAGTCGATGCCCGCCGCCGGCGCGGTCGTGGGCGCCGGTTGGACCGGGGGCGCCGGGGTCGGCGCGGGTTTGGCGCCACAGGCGGTGACGATCAGCGCCAGCGACAGCACGATACTGATGATGGTCCAGCGTTTCATGTTCTTCTCCTTCTGTTGATCAGATAAACTATTTGTGTGAGATGGATCCGAGAATTCGGGTTTGGACGATTTTGCATCCCCCCTTTCTGTCTGAATTTGTGAGTTGTTGGTGTGGTGTCGGGATGGTGTTCGAGGCAAGGTTTTGGTCTCGATGACGCACCATCGCTTACACACACATCATCAGGCGGTCTCGCGTGCGATGAGAGTCAGTGGCAAGTTGATGCGCTGAATGGGCCGCGAACGATCGGTCAGGCGGGCGAGCAACAGATCCATTGCGACCCGGCCTGATTCCTCCAATGGCTGGCGGATGGTAGTCAGTCCGATGTAGTCGGAAATGTCGAGGTCGTCGAACCCGATGACGGCCAGCTCACCCGGCACAGCGATGCCCCGTTCGCGCGCGGCTTTGAGTATGCCCAATGCGAGGGTGTCGCTGGCCGCGAAAATGGCGGTGGGTGGCTCAGGAAGGTCCAGCAACTGGTGTCCGGCCGCGCGGGCGTCCTTCAGGTTCTGGGGTGATAGAACTATGTATTGCTTCGGCAAGGGTACGCCGGCCGCGAAGAGCGCCTCGCGGTAACCAGCCAGGCGCCAATCGCTGGGGCGGATGCCGTAGTCAGGTAGGGCGGTGTCGCCGATGAAGGCGCAACGCTGAGGGCCTTTTCGGATCAGATACTCGCCGGCCAGACGCCCGCCGGCTCGATCGTCGATCTCGATGCTGCTGAAGTACGTCCGCAGCTTGGAGCCGACGGGGTGCGAACACTCGATCAAGACCGTCTCGAGCTCGTGGCTGACCAGGCGGTCCGCAGCCGTGTCGTCGAACGGCAACGCCATGACGATCAGGCCGTCCAGGCGCCGGGTGACCGGCAGGCTGGCCAGATAGCCGTCCCGGCGTTGGGATGAATCGACGTTGTAAATGACCAGCTCATAAGGGGAGTTAGCGACCGCGGCGGCGACGCCCCGCAGGCGTTGAACGAAGGATGGGTAGGAGAAGAACGGCGCCAGGACGCCGATCCGCCCGTTGCCCCTGCGAGCTCGAACGGCGGCTTCCGCCTTGGGGACGAAGCTGAGCTCATCTATAGCTGATTGCACCCGTACCCTGGTGGTCTGGTTGACCTTCTCCGGCGAGTTGAGCACGCGCGAAACGGTCGAGATACTGACGTTGGCTTTGGAGGCTACATCATAGACGGTAGCGGGCGGCATACTCTTTTTTCTCCGTCGAAGACGAATCTGTGTTGGCGCCGTTGACATACATCATCAGCATGTTTCGAG
>PHCA01000042.1 GCA_002842085.1 Chloroflexi bacterium HGW-Chloroflexi-1 | reverse complement strand
TCGCTGGCTGTGGCCGGTCTCCTGACCGAGCCACCGTGGCTCGGTCAGGAGACCGGCCACAGCCACCCCGGATTATGGCTGTCGCTTGAGAGGATACCGACGAAACCTGTCGCAGGGATGCCTGCTCCGCTTGGACTGAATAGTGCCGGCATTAGAATTCCAAGTAGCGCGAGTATACCACAACTTCCACCGCGGACACAAGTCCAGTTCGGGGCAAACTAGCGAGTCGGCGGGTTAACCGTCTTGCCGCCGCCAACCGCCAACCGCCATTCGCTGACTCGCTGATTCGCCGATTCGCTGACTCGCTGATTCGCTGACTCGCTGATTCGCCGATTCGCTGATTCGCCGATTCGCTGACTCGCTGATTCGCTGATTCGCCGATTCGCTGATTCGCTGATTCGCTGATTCGCTGATTCGCCGATTCGCCGATTCGCTGATTCGCCGATTCGCTGATTCGCCGATTCGCTGACTCGCTGATTCGCCGATTCGCTGACTCGCTGATTCGCCGATTCGCTGATTCGTTGACTCGCTGATTCGCTGATTCGCCGATTCGTTGACTCGCTGACTCGCTGATTCGCCGATTCGCTGACTCGCTGATTCGCTGATTCGCCGATTCGCTGATTCGCCATCCGTCACCAACGTCGCCGACATCCCCAACCCAAGGAACGTCCAGAATAGGACGGACATGTGCGGGTAGACCAGGTTGAAGAGGTAATGATCCAGAAAACCACCCACCATGACCCCAACGACGGCCGCAGCCAGTCCCAGCAGCAACGCTTCCAGGCGCGGGTCCCCGGCCCGCCGCCAGGCTCGCCATAGATTGGCGAAAAAGCCGATGACCACGATCAGAAAACTCGCCAGGCCCACGACCCCCATCTCCTCGGCCATCAGCAGGTAGAGATTGGACACGCCCACATACAGGTCGGCGTCGGGAGAACCGGCGAAGCCCACCCCAAACCAGGGGTAGCGGCTGATCAGGGCGAATGCATCCTTGTACTCGCCGAGACGCATCAGTGTTGCACGGTCTTGAAGCCGGATCCCCTCGATGAAGTGCGCCACATACACCTGGGCGGGCGGCAGGAGGAGCAACAAGGCGAGCCCGACCCCGCCCACAAGCAGAAGCTTGCGATAGCGCAACAACGCGATCACCAACAGACCGGCCGCCAGGCCCACCAGCGAACCGCGGCTGTAGGTCAGATAGAGCGCCAGCAAATCCAGCGCCAGGAAAAGCATCACCCACCGCCGGCGGAACAGCGGTTGTGCGCTCACCACCTGGGGCGCGGTCAGCCCGGCCACCAGGATCATGAACCCGCCCAACACATTGGGATCCACCATGGCGCCGATGGCGCGCATGGGGTTGTCCGGGTTGTCCTCGATGTAGCGCAGCGCGCCGGCCCCTCCGGGATAGTTGAACCGGCCGAGCGCGTCCAGGATCCGCACCGTCCACGTCTCGGGGATCACGTAGAAAATGATCGCGATGGCCGCAGCAGCCGCGCCCGCGAGCATGATCAGGCGGGTCACGAAGTCCAGGTCCGTCCAGTCACGCAGCGTGTTCACCACCAAAAAGAAAATGGCGATCGCCAACGCCAACTCGGCGAAATTGCGGATGGTCGTGCTGGTCGGCTGGCCAAAGCGCAGGCCGTTGGCGAAGGAGAACACGACCAACAGCAGAAAAAGCAGCACCGGCGCCCCCAGACCTGTGCCGACCAGCTCCCGCTGGCGCCGGGTGGCTACTCGCATCACCCATACGAAGTAGAGCGTCAACAGCGCCACATCCAGAAACGTCGGCGTGAACCCGAGCTTGAACGGCAGCGCGGCGAACGGCAGCACCCCGATCACGGCCAGCAGCGCCACGTAACCCCAACGCAGGTCGCGCAGCATCAGCAGACCGCCGATGATTGCCACGAGGAATGCCGGCGCGTACAACGGTCCGGCGGCCGCCACCAACAGCGCGGCCAACAGCGTGCCGGTCAGCAGCAACGCGATAAAGCCCACCGTCGCCGTGCGCCGGTTCGAGCTGAAGAGGATCGATTCGATACGACTCAAAGTTGAAGTAAACAAAACCCTATCGTCCCTTGAACGGATTCACGCTTTCCACTTGCGACTCGCGACCAGATACTCGCCTGCCCCCAATCGCGCCAAGATTATCCTAAAATTCAGTAACAGCTCAGCCTTGACAGAATAGAACGCAGATGACGCAGATGTGCGTAGATTCACGCAGATGTGCGCAGATTCACGCAGATCAGAAGATAAAATTATTTGATAAATCAGCGTTGCTCAGCGCGCATCAGCGGGATCAGCGTTCTATCCAGCGCCCCCCTGAGTAGCTCGACAATGTTAGATTAGTCATTGCGAGCGGAGCACCGCACGGGTTTCGCGGTGCGGAGCGAAGCAATCCCCTTCGCAAAGCAAGAGATTGCTTCGTCGCAAACCCCGCTCCTCGCAATGACGGGCAAATGTAACATTGTCGAGGTAGTTACAAAATTCGCAATTACCCCGCAAAATCCCAAAGAGCCATAACGGATAACGCCCTACTACACCGAGCACTACCTCACCGCCTGGTCAGACCCCACAGGAATGCCAGCGCGGCGCTGACGAGCAGACCGCTGCTGAGGCCGCCCGGACCTTCGGCCGCGCGCAGCACGACCCCAGCAATCAGCAGCCCGACAGTGATCACCACCCACGTGAGCCGATCCACCGACCGTTCGACGCGGCGTAACGCTTTCGTGGCGTCGGGCGCCAGGGAGGTTTGCAAGGTCAGCTCGCCGCGCTCGGCCTGGGTCATCAGCCGGTCCACCCGGGTCGGCAGGCGGACCACGATCCGGCCCAGCTCGCCCACTTCGGCCAGCCAGGTCCGCCAGTTGCCGCCCAGCTCGTCGGCCGCCAACTGCTCGGCGAACGGGATGGTCGCCGACCAGGGGTCGAACTCCGGGTCCAGCGTGGTCGCCATCCCGGATAAGATCCCCACTGCCCGCGCGACGAACAGGATCTCGGTGGGAAACTGGAACGGCATCTCGAAGACGATGTCGCGATATTCCCGCATGATCAGCTCGGCCTGCACCCTCGCGATGTCGCTGAGCTGGCCCATCGTCATCCCCTCCAGCCCCTGGAACAGCACGTCGTGGATCTCCTCCAGCCGCTTGCGGTCCGCGCCGGGCAGTAGGACGCCCGCATCGCTGTAGGCCTGTACGATGCGATGCGAATCGCGCGTGCCAAGACCGATGACGTACTCGCGCAGACTGGCGCGCAACGGCTTCGGGATGGTGGCCACCATGCCGAAATCCACGAAGATCAGCTCGAACGGCCGGGCCGCGCCGGGGTCGGTGTCGGGGGGCTGCGGGAGCGGGCGCACGAAGAGGTTGCCGGGGTGCGGGTCGGCATGGACGAAGTTGTTGACGAAGATCTGTTCCAGGTAGGTGTCGTACAACCGGCGGGCCACCTCTTCCCGGCTGATCCCCGCGGCTTCGATGGCCGCCAGGTCGGTGATCTTGATGCTGGCGACGTTCTCCAGGGTGAGGACCCGGCGGGTGGTGTACTCCCAGTAGACCTGCGCCAGGTAGATGCCGGGGTCCTCGGCGAAGTCGTCGGCGAAATGCCCGGCGTTCTTCCCCTCGGCGATGAAATCCAGCTCGGCGCGGGTGGTGGCCGCGAACTCGCCGACCAGCCGGTCCAGGTCGACGCGGCGGGCGATCGGGCGGTAGAGCTTCAGCCAGCTCGCCGCGACCCGGATGGCGGCCAGGTCGGTCTCCACCTGAGTCTCGATGCGGGGGCGCTGCACCTTGGCCACCACCTCTTCGCCGCCGGGCAGCCGGGCCTTGTGGACCTGCGCCAGCGAGGCCGCAGCCTCGGGCACGGGTGCGAACCAGGCGAATACCTGGGCCACGGGCCGGCCGAATTCCGCCGCGATCACGGCCTGCACGTCGGCCAGGCTCTCGGCGGGCACCTCGTCCTGCAACCCGGCCAGTTCGCCGGTGACCTCCGATGGCAGCACATCGACCCGAATACTGAGGAACTGGCCGAGCTTGATCAGCACGCCGCCCAACTGGATCGCCAGCCGGCGGAAGCGCCGCGTGATCTGCCGCCAGCGCTCCGCTGACGTCCGCACGGCCAGACCCCGGACGCCAGGCACGCGGCGCAGGATCAGGTCCCACCAGATCACCGAGAGGAACACGCCCGCAAAGAAGCGCACCACGCGCAGGTAGCGCAGCCGGTCGAAGGGCGCCGGGCGCGGGGCGCCGGGCGTCGAGGGCTGGGCCTGTTGAGCCGCTGCGTCGCCGTTGTGGGCGCGCTGGAATTTTTGGCGGGCATTGTCCATGCCGGTCCTATACTTGACAAGGTGATAGGGTGACAAGGTGACAAGGTGACCAGGTCACATGGTGACATGGTGACATGGTGACATGGTGACATGGTGACGGGCGACTCTGATTCTTGACCCCTGACCCCTGACCCCTGAGACACGGTGACAAGGTGACGCCGATGCTACGCATCGGACAACCTCACTTTATGACCGTGGCGAGTATACTATCGCATCACGTCGGCGGTGTCCAGCCAGAGGGTGACCGGACCGTCGTTGATCAGCGCCACGTCCATCTTGGCCTGAAACTGCCCGGTTGCCACGGGCAGGCCCTGGCCGCGCAGTTGTCCGGCGAAGTAGTCCACCAGCGGCTCAGCCTGTTCGGGACGGGCCGCGGCGGTGAAAGAGGGCCGACGGCCCTTGCGAGCATCGCCGTACAGGGTGAACTGCGACACGACCAGCACCGCGCCGCCCACGTCCGCCAGCCCCAGGTTCATCTTGCCGGCGGCGTCCTCGAAGATGCGCAGCCCGGCGATCTTGCGCGCCAGCCAGTCGGCCTCGGCCCGGCCATCGATGTGGGTCACGCCCAGCAGCACCAGGAAGCCCCGGCCGATGGCGCCGACGGTCTCCCCGTCCACCGTCACCGCCGCCCGGCTGACGCGCTGTACGACTGCTCGCAAATCCCGCTCCTTCTTTCCAGGACTGCCAGTCCTTATGGTTTACGCGACCTTGACCACGATGTGCCCGACCACGTCCGCGGCCTCGACGTAACGATCCGCCGCGTTGCTGAGGTGGCGATAGACCTCGCGATACTTCAACCCCTCGACGATGCGCGGCACGTCCTTGGCGTTGTCGAAGATCTGGGCCACGGCGTGCCGGTAGATCGCCTCGACCTTGTTCTCCAGCGAGCGCGCGCGCGACGCGTGCTCTCCGGCAACCCCCGGGTGATCGCGCAGACGGATCATGGCCAGGTGGATCTCTTGCGCGCCCTCCAGCACCAGCGCCACCATCTGGCGCAGATAGTTGTTACCGGCGATCCCGAACAGTTGCATCTCTTCGACCGTGGAGTCGGCGTAGTCCACGATCTCGTCGATGGTGCGCGAGAGGGAGTAAATGTCCTCAGGGTCGATCGGCGTGATGAAGGTGCGGTCGAGCTCATGGCCGATGATCCGGCGCAATTCGTCGGCCTCCTTCTCGATCTGCCGGACGCGGCGGGCCGATTTTTCGTTGCCGTTCTCGACAAAACGCTGCAACTCCTCCAACGCCTCCAGCGCCTTGGCCGATTCATCGATCAGGAGCTGCAGGAACAGCTCCTCGCGTGGCTTGAACAGGTCCTTGATGCCCATTCGGTATCCTCATTTCGGGGCGCATCGTTACTGTGGTTGGTAGATTGGTAGATTGGCGAGATTGGTAGATTGGTAGATTGGGACGGTCACCCTGTCACCCTGTCACCTTGTCACCCTGTCATCTTATGCCTTGACCGACCATATTGCTTAACGCCCCAGCCATTGGCTGAGTAGCAGATAGATGAGCCCCCCGCTGACCGCGGTGGCGGGGATCGTCAGCAGCCACCCCACGACGATCTCGCGCATCACACCCCAGCGCACCTTGTTGAACCGTTCGGCCGCGCCGACGCCCGCGATCGCCGAGCTGACCACCTGGCTGGTGCTGACCGGGCTGCCCAGCACCGACGCCAGGAAAACGATCAACCCGGAGGTGATCTGGCTGGTGAAGGCGTGGATCGGCCGGACCCGGTAGAAGCGGGTGCCCAGCGTACGGATCAGTTGCCAGCCACCCAGCATGGTGCCCAGGGCCATGGCGCCGGCCGTCGCCGCGATGACCCAGGTGGGAACGCGAAAGGTCGCCAGGAAGCCCGTGGACACCATCCCCATCACGATAATGCCCATGCTCTTGGGGCCATCGTTGGCGCCGTGGCTCAGCGCCAGCGCCAGCGTGGTCAGCAGTTGTCCCCGTTTGAAAAACCAGTTGGCCCGGGGGGTGGCGCTCCGCAGCACGAACTTGGTCGTGTTCATGACGGTGTAGGCCAGCGTCAGGCTGATCACCGGCGCCAGGAAGAGCCCGCCGCCGATCTTGAGCAGCCCCGCCTGGTGCAACAGTGCGACGTCGAAGCTGGTGGCTGTCAGCACCGATCCCAACAGACCGCCGATCAGCGCGTGGGAGGAGCTGGCTGGGATGCCCAGCCGCCACGTCATCACGTTCCACAGGCTGGCGCTCACCAGCGCGGCGATCACCGTCGTGATCGTGATCGCCTTGGGATCGATCACGTCGGCGCCGATGGTCTTGGCCACCGCCACGCCGAAGACGAACGGGCCGCAGAATTCTGCTACGCCGACCATCCACAGCGCCCACCGCGGGGGCATGGCGCGCGACGTGATGACCGTGGCCACGGTGTTGGCGCCGTCGTGCAACCCGTTCAAGAAGCTATAGGTCAGCGCACAGGCCACCAGGATGATAAAGGTTGGAGGCGGAAAGATCATGGCATCCTTTACTTGACAAGGTGACAGGGTGACAGGGTGACATGGTGACAAGGTGACAAGGTGACAGGGTGATGCCGATGTTGCGCATCTGACAACCTCACTTTATGACCGTGGCGAGTATCTCTTGTCAAGCACGTCATAAGGCGAACCCCAATCCCCAATACCTAATACCCAATACCCAATACCCAGTACCCAATCCCCAATCCCCAATCCCTAATACCCACTCTCTAACGCCTCCGGCCCCTCGACCCAAGCCGCGCCGTCAGGGCCGACCTCGCGCTTCCAGATGGGCGCGATCTGTTTGATCCGGTCGATGACGTAATGGCAGGCGTTGAAGGTGTCCTGGCGGTGTGCGGCAGCCACCGCGATCACCACCGCGATGTCGCCGACCTCGAGCCGGCCCACCCGGTGCACGATGCTGATCGCGCTCAGCGATGGCCAGCGCGCCTGCGCACCCGCGGCGATGTCGGCCAGCGTGGCCTCGGCCATCTCCCCGTACGCCTCGTACTCCAGGTGATCGGTGGTGGTCTCGTCCGCTGCGCCCGCGCCCGCCGCCGCGCTCGCCGCCGCGCTCGCCGCCGCGACAGTGACCCCGCGCACGGCGCCGGCGAACAGGGTGATGCCGCCCCGGTCGGCCGCGTTCACCCGGGCCGCGATCTCGTCCAACGACAGCGGCCGGTCGGTGATCTCGAACAGCTTGCCCGCCCCGCCGCCGACCGGGGGAATCAATGCCACCTCGTCCCCGTCGGCCAGCACCCGCTCTGGGGGCGCGTAGGCCCGGTTCACGGCCACGGAGAAGCGCCGATCGGGCAAATTGGCATCGGGATAGATCGTTGCCAGCCTGGCCAGCAGGCCGGCCACGTCGGTCTCCGGCGCCAGCGTGATGGACGTCTCGGCCGTGCCCAGCGCCTCGCGCAGCACGGCGAACGCCCGCACGCGGATCGATATCGTCTCGTTCATCCCCTTGACCTCAACCTCCATCTCAGCCATCGCCCTGGCCTCAGCCGGCCCGCCACTCGCCGCT
Organism: Chloroflexi bacterium HGW-Chloroflexi-1; assembly: GCA_002842085.1. GTDB lineage: Bacteria > Chloroflexota > Anaerolineae > CG2-30-64-16 > CG2-30-64-16 > CG2-30-64-16. Next base: position 17,653 of record PHCA01000042.1, on the reverse strand, counting down.
CTTGCCGCCGCGCTTCTCCAGCAGCCGCACGTCGCCGATCACCATGCCGCGGTCCACGGCCTTGGCCATATCGTAGATGGTGAGCGCCGCGACGCTCACCGCGGTCAGCGCCTCCATCTCGACGCCCGTTTGCCCCTTACAGCGCACCGTGGCGACGATCTCCACGCCCGGGTCTTGCTCGTCGTAGGCGAGCTCGACGGCCACCCGGGTGAGCAGCAGCGGGTGGCAGAGGGGGATCAGCTCGGCAGTGCGTTTGGCGGCCAGGATGCCGGCGATACGCGCCGTGCCCAGCACGTCTCCCTTGGGCAGATCGCCGGCCTGGAGCAGCCGCAGCGTCTCGGCGCGCATGGAAACCCGGCCGGTCGCGACCGCCTCGCGCGCCGTTTCGGCCTTGGCGCCCACATCGACCATGTGCGCCTGGCCCTGGACGTCCAGGTGAGTGAGTTCTGTCATGGTGTCCCTGTCGTTGCCTTCGTGGATCGGTGAATTCCAGCCCCCGGCCTGCGGGTTTCGGTATTGTACCCTAACTGGGGGTTGTGTGCAATGCGTGATGGCTGGATCGGTAACCGATACGCGAACAGCCGCTCCCCGATCGCCCCTGGTCCGTTCTTGCGCAAGTCGAACATGTGTGCTATCATAGTGCGAGTTCAGCGACGGGCGGTCGCTGGGCGGTCTGTCATTCCCCGGAGCAAAGGAGGCTTCCCATGGAGCGGATCGTAGCGTATTGTGGTCTGGTGTGCAGTGAGTGCCCCGCCTACATCGCGACGCAGGCGGATGACTTGGCGGCCAAAGAGCGGGTGGCCGCGCAGTGGCGGGTCGAGTTCAATTCGCCCGAAATCGATGTGAACAGCGTAACGTGCGATGGCTGTACGACGCCCAATGGGCGGCTGGGCGGCTATTGCAACTTCTGCGAGATTCGGGCCTGTGGCGTGGCGCGCGCGGTCGCCAACTGCGCGTACTGTGCGGACTACGGATGCGAGAAGCTGGAGGGCTTCCTGGTGAATGCGCCCGCGGCGCGCGCGACCCTGGACGCGATCCGGGGTACGCTGCGGATGTGAGTTGCGCCTGTCGCCGCTCGATCCGATCTCCGCGCATAGTCCCAGCGCCGGAACGACTGATGAAGTTTGACTCGATAAGCCGGGTATGACTCGTCACACGGGCGAAAGCGGGTGTCCAGTTGTTACTGTCTGGATTCCCGCTTTCGCGGGAATGACGGATAGCCGGAACAGCGATTCAAAGGTCACAAACCCGCTGGCTCAGCAGGTCGCGCACGGCCATCTGGGCTGCGAGCCGGTTTGCAACCGGCTTTCAGCCACCAGCGGTGTCTCAGTCGGCCAGGCCTACGCATCGTTTGGTCGGGAGAACGCGTGTTAGCTCGCCGCAAGCCAGCCTCAGCGACGGCGGCACGTCTGCGGTCAACCGGTACTCGGGCTTCGCCGCGACGCGTGCTACGAACGGCTTGCAGCCGCCTTCTGCGGGCAGCTTGGGGTACGCGTCGCTTTCGTTCACGGCCTCTCCCATCAGGGCCTAACCCGTGAGATTCTTGCTTTCTGTGCAAGGCTTTGTCTATCGGCTTTCACTGCTTTGGTTCCGGCTTGGCCGGGTCAGGTAGTGAATCCAGGTCTCCACGTTGCGTTTTGGGATGAAGACGGCAATCCTCTCTGCTGCGTGTCGTCGCACCTGCCCATCGTTGCCAAGAACGGCGTCAAGCTCGCGCAGTCGCTCGGATACGGCCCTCAAATCAGCATCTATCATCACGATCAGGCCGATGTTCTGGTAGGCGGAACGGCTCCGATAGGCTCTGACCTCTTTGGGATAGGTCTCCCTGACGTGTTGCTCACCGGCCTTTTTGCCCTTCGGACAGATGTTGGCGCGAATCCGGCGCGGGTTGATGCCACAACTCACCAGGAAATACCGTGCGAAAACCTCTTGCTGCCGGTCCTCGCATAAGACGACGACCTCGACGAAGTCATTCACGGAGCCACCCTCGTGCGATCAACTCCGAAATGGGCAAGCCGCTGCTGTCGTCGGTCGAGATCGGCCTGACACGGGTAGGTTGGTTACATTCCCGATCAAACCAGTAACCCACAGGCGAGGCAAGTAAGTAGTCGATCAGCTCCGGGTGGTGAGAAATCAGGAGGGCCTGGACCTCGCCACCGCTGCAACGATCGTGTAACGCGACCAGCCAGGGTTGGATTTCCGGCAAGGCAAGGAAGTTCTCAGGCTCATCAAGGCACAGTGTGTCGGTGTTTTCCCCTGCTGCGGGGCTCGCCACGAGAACGGTATAGAGCGCAATGAGGGTTCGCTGCCCATCGGACAGATCACTCAGGCGATATTCCGATGGGTAGTCCCCCGTCGTGCCCTGGAATCTTACTTTGAGCAGACGGTTCTGTTCACCCAACATCTCGAACTTGAAATGATCAAAGCCCGGTATGACCTCTCTCAACTCATTCGTCAGGCGGAAAACCAACCCTTGATCCTGGGAGAGCGAACGATACCATGACGCATAGTTTTCGAGATGTACAGAGGGCCGCGCCTCCTCCTGCGAACTCTCCGGGTTCATGAGACAAGGGACGATTTGCAGGATAATGTAGCGTTGAAGGTGTTGCTTGAACCAGGTGAGAAGCGTATTATCGTGGCGGGGGACTCGTTGCGATAGGGGGATTGCTTCGCAAAAAACGCTCGCAATGACAGCTTGCGGTTCTGGCTTCTAATGCACTCGTTTGATTTCCGACCAGTATATCAACATAGATGCGCTTGAGCATTGGCCCCCCTCCCCCACGCGTTCACGCCATCTTCTGCTGCTCGATCTCGCCCCAGGTGATCGCTTGATTGCCCGGCAGCAGAAGGATGGGCGCCGCGCCCCGGGTGATGCACTCGGCGTTGACCACGCACTTGACCACCTCGGGATGCGACGGGATCTCGTACATCACGTCCAGCAACACCCGCTCGATGATCGTCCGCAACCCGCGCGCGCCGGTCTTCAGCTTCATCGCCTGTTGTGCGGCCACCCGAAACGCCTCCGGTGTGAAGGTCAGCTCGACGCCGTCCAGCTCGAACAAGCGCTTGAACTGTTTGGCGATGGCGTTCTTGGGCGCGGTCAGGATCTCGACCAACGCGTCCTCGTCCAACGGGTCCACACTGACGGTCACCGGCAGCCGGCCCACGAACTCCGGGATCATGCCGTACGTCAGCAGATCATCGGAGATCACCTGCTGGAGCAGCGCCGCGGTCTGGAGGTCGCGGCTGACCGGGACTTCGCCGGTCGTGCGGAAGCCCACCCGGCCCTTGACGCCGATCCGCTGCCCGACCACCTCGTCCAGCCCCGTAAACGCGCCGCCGCAGATGAACAGGATGTTGCGGGTGTCCAGGTGGACGAATTCCTGGGTGGGGTTCTTGCGACCGCCCTGTGGCGGCACATTGGCCACAGTGCCCTCGACGATCTTGAGCAGCCCCTGCTGCACCCCCTCGCCCGAGACGTCGCGGGTGATGGAGGGGTTGTCGCCGGTCTTGCGCGCGATCTTGTCGATCTCGTCTACGTAGATGATGCCCACCGCGGCCCGTTCGACGTCCCAGTCCGCGGCCTGGAGCAATTGTACCAGGATGTTCTCCACATCTTCGCCCACGTAGCCGGCCTCGGTCAACCCGGTGGCGTCGGCGATGGTGAACGGCACGTTCAGGACGCGCGCCAGGGTGCGCGCCAGCAGCGTTTTGCCGCAGCCGGTGGGGCCGATCAGCAGGATGTTGCTCTTCTCCAGCTCCACGTCGTCGTGCGCCTGGCCGCTGCCGATGCGTTTGTAGTGGTTGTAAACCGCCACCGATAGCACCTTCTTGGCCCGTTCCTGCCCCACGACGTATTCGTCGAGCCGGGTCATGATCTCGCGCGGCGGGGCCAGCCGCCAACTCGGCGTGGTGGCCGGCGGGCTCGCGGCGATTCCGTCCTCCTCCAGGACTTCCTGGCAGAGGCCCACGCACTCGTCGCAGATGAAGATCCCGTCGGGCCCGGCGATCAACCGGCGGATCTGACCCTGGTCACGATAGCAGAATGAACAGCGCTGCACGGCAGGCTGCCCCTTATTTGCCACGCTTGCCTTCCTCTTTGTTCGCGGAGCGCAGCACCTCGTCGATCAGACCGTACTCCCTGGCCTGGTCAGGGGTCATGTAGCGATCGCGCTCGGTATCATCGGCGATCTGATCAACGGGCTGGCCGGTGTGGTGCGCCAGGATCACGTTCAGATCCTCGCGCAGGCGCAGGATCTCCTTGGCCTGGATTTCGATCTCGGTGGCCTGGCCTTGCACACCGCCGAGCGGCTGATGCATGTGGATGGTGGCGTGGGGCAACGCATAGCGTTTGCCTTTGGTGCCCGCGGTCAACAACACGGTACCGAAGCTGGCGGTCACGCCCACGGCGATGGTGCTGATCGGCGCGCGGATCAACTGCATGGTGTCGTAGATCGCCATGCCGGCGTACACCTGCCCCCCGGGCGAGTTGATGTAGAGTTGGATGTCCTTCTCGGGGTCCTCGCGGTCCAGAAACAACAGTTGGGCCACAATCACGTTGGCCACCTGATCGTTGATGGGCGTGCCCAGGATGATGATGCGCTCTCTGAGCAGCAGAGAGTAAATGTCAAATGCCCGTTCGCCGCGCCCGGAGGTCTCGATCACCATCGGGATCAACGATTGGGGCGTATCCGGATTTTCGGTCATGGTTAGCATTCCTTGTTGTGACAGGTCTTCGTGAGACGCCGACACTTACCGTCACAGCATAAGACTCAACGCCGCCCCCGGCTGTTTGCGTCCTTACGTTTCACCTGTCACGTTTCACCACCTCCCCCTGGCAGGGGGAGGGCTGGAGTGGCGGTCTCGGTCTGTCGAGACCCACCTTCTCCCCTGAACTTGCCTTCTACAGATTCTGAGCGGCCTCGACTGCGTCTACGAGCTCAACAGTCTCGATGGCCGCGTCAGACGACGTCTCCGCGGCCTCCGCCTCGGGTCGAACCAGCTCGGGCGCCTGACCGGTCACGATCTCGCGCAGCCGCGCCAGCGTTTTCTTGGTCAACAGGTCCTGGTTGATGTAGAATTGGCCCTGCTCTGATCTGAACAGGTCGAGCAGTTCCTTTTTTTGCTCGTCGCTCTCGCCATTCGCCGTGATGCGATCCAACTCAGCCTGGGCCTCTTCATCCGTGACCACGATCCCCTCAGCTTGGGCCAGCCTGGTCAGGATCAGACGGCCCTGCAACTGGCGTTCGGCCTGCGGCTTCAGTTGATCGCGGTACGCATCCTGGGTGGTCCCCTGCAAGCGCAGGTAGTCCTCCAGGCTGTAGCCACGCTGCGCGAGCTGCTTTTCGTGGTCCTGGAGTATCTCGTGGATCATCCCATCCACGGCCATGTGCGGATAGGCCAGGGTTGCCTTTTCGATCAAGGCTTCGAAGGCGTCGTTATCGAGCTTGCCTTCGGCCTTTTTAGTGCGTTGCGCTGTCATCTGGGCCAACAGCCTGGCGCGCAGGTCGGCCATGTCCTCGTAATCGCCCAGCGACCTGGCGAGCTCATCGTCCAATGCGGGTCGAACCCTGGCCTGCACCTCTTTCATGGTGGCCTGGAAGGTGGCCTCCTGACCCCGGTAGCGCGAAACGGAGTCCTCCGGGTAGGTCAGGGGAAAGGTTTTCTCGTCCCCGGCCGCCACGCCGACAAACGCATCATTGAACCCGGGCAGCCAGCCACCTTCAGCCTTCAAGAGCAATTCCCAGTCCTGGTTGTCCATGATGGTGTCTTCGCCGACGGCGCCATGGATGTCTATCACCACGGTGTCGCCGATCTCGGCCGGCCGCTCGACTGCTTGCCAGGTGGCGCGCTCCTCACGGACCCGGTCCAGCCACTTGTTCACGTCTGTCTCATCGACGTGCACGTCGGGCGCATCCAGCCGGATGCTCCGATAGTCCCCCAGATCCACGGTGGGCGCCAGGGGCACCACCAGCTTGAAGGTGATGGGGTCCAACTGGACGTCTTCCAGTTGGGCCTGTGCATAGGGCTCGAAAGGTTTGCCTTCCAGCGCTTCCTTGTAGACCTCCTGCCCCAGGTCGTTCATGATTTCGCGCAACACCTTATCGCGACCAAACAGGCGGATGACGGTCGCATCCGGCGCCTTGCCCGGGCGGAACCCGGAGATCTTCGTCTTGCGGGCGATCAGCCTGGCGGCCTGGTGCAGCGCTGCTGCGGTGCGCTCCGGCCCCAGTTGAATCGTAACGTCCAGGTGGTGATCGGTGCGTGGCGCAGTGGTGATTGTAAGTGCCTCGGTCAAAATATCCCCCCTCGTAAAACGAAAAACGTAAAACGAAAAACGTAAGCGGTCGCGCCCCTTACGTTTTTCGTTTTTGTGAGTTGTCGCCCGACATCGATCTTTGATGTCGCCCAATTATCTTGACATTGTTAGATTACCTCTGTCATTGCGAGGAGCGGTGTGTGCGACGAAGTAATCTCTACCTTTGTCGCAAGAGATTGTGGCAATCTCGATTGCTTCGCAAGCAGCGCTCGCAATGACGAATGTAACAATGTCAAGTTATAGTATCTTCTCAATAGTTCGGGGCGTGCTCGCGGCACGGGTGGCACGGTCAGGAGACCGGCCACAGACTTGTCTACTTGTCTACTTGTCTACTTGTATCCTTGTCCCCCTGTCACGTATATGTTCGCCCGAACTGCCGGGCCAGCTCAGCGGCGCTCATGTGGACCATGGTAGGGCGGCCGTGCGGGCAGGTGGTTGGGGCCTGGCACCCTTCCAGTCCGCGCACCAACTCCTGCATCTCGGCCATGCTCAGCGGGTGACCGCCCTTGATGGCCGCCCGCTTGCAGATCGTTATCACCAGCCGCGCCTCATGGGCGCTCTCCACCACATCGGAGTTGTCCGCCAACCCGTCGATGATCTCGATGAGGGCGCTTTGGGGGTCTGCGCCGCTGAGGATGGCCGGCACAGCCCGCACCAGGTAGCTGGCCCCGCCAAACGCCTCGATGGCCACGCCCAACTCGTTCAGCGTTTCGATCTCCCCGGCCACCACCGCGGCCTGTTCCGGGCTGAGGTCCAGCACCAACGGCTCCAGCAGGCTTTGGATGACGATCCGGTCGCGAGCGTGGTCTGCCAGCATCTGTTCGTACAAGATCCGCTCGTGCGCGGCGTGCTGGTCGATCAGGTAGAGGCCGTCCGGTCCCTCGGCGACGATGTAGGTGGCGCCCAATTGCCCGACCACGCGCAGGATGGGGATCATCTGTGGCCTGAAATCCGGCGGGGCGGGGTGTGCGGCCGTTCCTGGTTCGCCCTCCGGTGGCGTTTGCATGCTCGCGGCATCGGGCGCCGCGGTCATCGGCATCTGCCCGCCGCCGCGGCCCGCGCCCAGCAACGCCTCGCGGCGGGCCGCCCACGACGGCCCGCCGAACGGCGTGGCCGTGGATTCGGGTAGGCCGCCCCAGGTCGGCCCCGCCGGCGTGGCTTGGGCTCCCCTGCCCAGCCCGCTCTCCGGCAGCGGGGCCTGCGCGGTCAGCGCGGCCCGCACCGCGCGTTGCACGGCGCTGAAGACCGCGTGATTGTCTCGGAAACGCACTTCCGCCTTGGTGGGATGCACGTTGACGTCCACGTCCTCCGGCGGCATCTCGATGAAGATCAGTGCGACCGGGCTGCGGCCCACCGGCAACATCGTGTGATAGGCCTGGATCACGGCGTAGGCGACCGAGGTATCCTGGAACCAACGCCGGTTGATGAACAGGTTGATGTAGCCCCGGTTGCTGCGGTGCAGGGTCGGCGCGGCGGTGTAGCCGGTGACCCGGATGGTACGGTAGATTGGTAGATTGGGAATTGGTAGATTGGGGCTTGGTAGATTGGTAGATTGGTTTGCACCTACCAAGTTACCATTCTCCCAATCTACCAATTTACCACTTTCCCAATCTACCAATTTCCCGACTTCCAGCATCTGCCGCGCCATCTCCAGCCCATACACCTTGACAATCACGTCGTACAGCTTGCCGCTGCCGGTGGACTGGAAGATCAGCTTGCCATCACTCACCAGGCTGAAGCGGCGCTCGGGATAGGCCAGCGCATAACGGGTGACGATCTGTTGGATGTGGCCGGCTTCGGTGGCCACCCGCTTCAGGAATTTGAGCCGGGCCGGGACGTTGCCGAACAGGTGCTCCACGGTCACCACGGCGCCGGGCGGTGAGCCCTTGGACTCCCGCGCCACTTCATGCCCTTCGGACATACGCACCAGCGTGCCGATCTCCTCGTCCAGCGCGCGGGTCAACAGAGTGACCTGGGCGACCGACGCGATGCTGGCCAGCGCCTCGCCGCGGAAGCCCAGGGTCGTGAGGCGGGTCAGGTCGTCGGCGGAGACGATCTTGCTGGTGGCGTGCCGTTGGAAGGCCAGCCGCGTCTCGGCGGCCGGAATACCGCAGCCGTCGTCCTGCACGCGCATCAGCCGCCGGCCGCCCTCGCGGACCTCCACGCGGATGTCGCTGGCGCCGGCGTCCAGACTGTTCTCGATCAACTCCTTGATCACCGATGCAGGGCGCTCGACCACCTCGCCGGCGGCGATCTGGTTGGCAACTTGGGGCGCTAGAATCCGGATTGGCATGGGGGGATTGTATCACAGACGTTGGTAGATTGGTAGATTGGTGGGTTGGTAGGTTGGTAGATTGGTAGATTGGTAGATTGGTAGGTTGGTAGATTGACACACGCCCTCCAATCGGCTATACTGAAACGTAGTCAGTTACTGACCGCCAGTCAATTTTCCCCTCATGATCGCCAATGTCGTTCGTCATCCGCAAAGTCATTCAAACAAACGGAGTGAGCCAGTGGCGACCGCTGATCGCCGGGAGCAAGACCGGGCCCGTCGCCAACAGGAGCTCTTGTTGGCGGTAAAGGCGGTGTTCGTCCAGGCCGGCTTCCGCCGCGCCACGGTGGATGCGGTCGCGCGGCGCGCCGAGGTCGGCAAGGGCGCCATCTACCTCTACTTCGAGAACAAGGAAGCGCTCCTGGCGGAGCTATTGTTGCAGGCCCTGGGCGAATTGGCCGCGCAGCTTCATGCGGCCAGCGACAGTTGTCCCGTACGCAGATGATCTCATTGGCCGACATTCTCGCGTACAATGTCTACCGGCGCTTTCGTGAGAACGATCCGGCTTACCCGTACTTTACCCGCCTTCAGCCACAGTTCGTCGAAGTACGCAAGCTGCCGGAAAACGAAGAGCCCCCAACGACTGGGGGCTCCGGTTGATACTGATGATAGGCGGACGCTCTCGCGCCCCTTACGGCGGCTCTGAGGCCGCTCGCCCATCTGAAAATATCTTAGCACGGGATGGGGCAGATGTCAAGCGCAGATCAATCCGAAATCCCAAATTCGCAATGGAAAGGGTGCGCCCCTACAAATTGAGAAGATACCGTAGATTGCGGATTGCAGATTTGGAAAGCGCAGATCAATCCGAAATCCCAAATTCGCAATGGAAAGGAGGCAACCCATGTACATCTTCAAAGTCGGCGTCGTCGGGGCCGGCACGATGGGGGGCGAGATCGCCCAGGTGATCAGTTACAGCGGCCTGCCGGTCGTGTTGAAGGACATCGACCAGGCGATATTGGACCGGGGCATGGCGACCGTTCGGAGGATCTATCAGGGGCGGGTCGACAAGGGCCAGATGAGCGCCACCGACATGGACAGCAAGCTCTCTCTCATCGAGCCCACGCTGAGCTACGATAGCTTCGCGGATGTGGATATCGTCATCGAGGCCGTGCCGGATCGGCATGCATTTCTTCAACCCGGCCCACGTGATGAAGCTGGTGGAGATCATCCCCGGGCTGGAAACCTCGCAGGAGACCATCGACGACGTGGTCATGTTCACCGAGTCGTTGCGCAAGATCGCGGTGGTGGTGCAGGAGTGCCCCGGCTTCCTGGTCAACCGGCTGCTGATGCCCTATCTGAACGAGGCGACCTGTTGTCTCCAGGAGGGCGCGGCCACGGCCACCGACATCGATGCGACTGTGGTGGAATTCGGCATGCCGATGGGGCCGTTCACGCTGATGGACATGTTGGGGATCGATGTCTGCCAGTATGTGGGCGACTACCTGTATGCCGAATACGGCCCGCGCATGGCCCCCGCGCCGTTGTTCTACAAACTGGTGGAGGCCGGCCGCCTGGGCGAGAAGGCGGGCAAAGGATTCTACGGCTACGGCGGCGAGACGGACAGACCGGTGCGGGACATGATCGCGGCCTTTGGCCGGGATCCCAAGAGCGAGTTCAGCGTCGAGCGAGTGATGTACCCATTGATCAACGAGGCCGTGTTGGCGGTGCAGGAGCACATCGCGGCGATCCACGATGTGGATATGGCGATGATCGCCGGCGCCGGCATGAGCTACGGCGGCGAGCGCAAGGGGCCGCTGGCCATCGCCGACGAGATCGGGCTCGATGTGGTGCTGGATGGGCTGAACGACTTCTTCGCCAAATACGGCGAGCGCTTCCGGCCGGCCCGCCTGTTGCGCACCAAGGTCCGCGCCGGTCATCTGGGCGTGAAGGCGCGGCGCGGGTTCCACGAGTACGCGTGAGTTCATTGCGAATTGGTAACTGCTCAGCCTTGACAGAATAGAACGCAGATGACGCAGATGTGCGTAGATTCACGCAGATGTGCGTAGATTCACGTCACGCAGATCAGCAGATAAAATTATTTGATAAATCAGCGTTGATCAGCGCGCATCAGCGGGATCAGCGTTCTATCCAGCGCCCCCCTGAGTAGTTACGCGAATTGTGGATTGTGGATTGCGGATGAACCATGGGACAAATCCGCAATCCGAAATCCCAAATCCGAAATCCGAAATCCCAAATCCGAAATCAAAGAAAGTGCGGAGTTATTCTTGAACGTTCATTGAGACCAGGGGTAGATCCAGGCGCTTCTCACCAGGCAGAAGGCCCGCGATTTTTACGACCTCTACTTCATCCTGCGCGCCAACCTGCTCCCGGTGCACCGGCGCGACGTCTTGGCGCAAGTGCTGGCAGCAACGCGGCAATCGCGGATGGACTTCGAGAAGGAGTTGAAGGAGTTCCTGCCCCGCAGTCATTGGGCGATCATTCGGGACTTTCCGGCTGCCCTCGAGCGAGAAATCGCGAGATTCTTGTGAGGGAGAAGAGGATCTTGCGCGGCCAAGCCGCCAGAGCAGCGAGCGCGACGTGGCGGGTTAGATGACTGCCCTCGCACCGCCCCCTCCGCCAGATTGACGCCCCCCGCCCCTTGGTGCTACAATTCCTGCCAGACCGACATCGTCAAGCCACATAGCATCGGGGTTGTGTGAGATCGCTGCCCGCGCGTCGGCGGCCCGGTTGACGTCCCCGCCCCGCCGTGTTACACTCCCTGCCAGATCGGCGCGTTCCGAGAGGTGCTACCATGATAGAGCAGTCCATCACGAGAGAAACGATCATCCAAAAAGTGGCCGGGCTACCTCCCGATGGCCTGGCAGCAGTGATGCGTTTTATTGAGTCCTGGGAACACAAAGTCCGACCGCCAGTCAGTGTGCAGATGCTGGCCGCCGGTGAACATCCCGCCTTTGGCCTCTGGGCCGATCGGACGGACATCCAAGATTCAGCAGCGTTTGCTCAACAGTTGCGTCGCACGATAGAGGGGCGTCGAGATGGCTGAGCCGACATACCTGATCGAGACGTCAATCATGGTAGACCTGCTGCGCGGGTTTCCTCCGGCCAAGACCTGGCTAGACAGTCTGTCGCCAGGGCGGGCGGCCGTTTCGTTCGTCACTGCGGCTGAACTGTTGGCCGGGTGCCGTAACCGGCGTGAGCAGCAGGTGCTAGAAAAAGAACTGGCTGCATACACCATCCTTTGGGATTCGGAGGCCGCCTCGCGTCTTGCCTGGGACTGGTATCGGCAATTCCATCTCAGTCACGGCATGGGCTTCTTGGATTGCCTCATCGGCGCAGCGGCGCACCAGCACGGGCTTGTTTTGTATGCTCTGAACGACAAGCACTTCTCGCCTTTGCCTGGCTCGCAGGTTGTACGGCCATACTGATCCTCCCCGCGCACGCCCTCCGCAAATTGATGCCCCCCCCGTGCTATACACTTCCTGGCCCGCGCACCCGCTGCCCACTTGACGCCCCATCCCCCAAGTGCTACAATCCATGCCAGACGTGTGTCGCGGGCAAGCACATGAGAAGTGATGTGAGCAGTTTTGACACCTATCTTCAAGAACAGCTCCAGGACCCGGAATTCCGCGACTGGTTCGAGGCTGCCGATCGCGCGCTGGAGATCACGTTTCAGTTGGCCGAACTCCGCCGCCAACGCGGGCTGACCCAGGCGCAAGTCGCCGCCATGATGGGCGCCAGGCAACAGACCATCTCCCGGTTGGAGAACCCTGCCAGTATATGCGCAGACCTTTACTGCTCTGAAACGATATGCTGAGGTGCTGGGTGGCGAGTTGCGGGTGAGCGTGGCGCCGCGCGAGTCGCTTGCCAGTGCAACGCTGACAGGCTGAAGCTGTGGCGGCGGTGAGGGGTATCTTCTCGATTTTCCGGGGGATCGCTGGCCACAGCCACCCCGGATTATTGAGAGGATACTTTGGACACACCCTTTTCTATTCGCGTTCCTTCGCGTGGCTGCGTGGATGAGGTAGTTGGCGCACCGGCACGCCCGCTTCCAGGAGCGCCTCTTTGGGGTCCAGGCGCGCCAGCTCCAGGCTGACGCCCAGGGCCGAGGCAATGCGGGTGGCGATCGTCTCCAACTGCTCGATCTCATCGACGTAGTCGGCCGGCCGCAGACCTGCGCTGGAGGCGCTCAGGATCACCTGGTCGTCGATGACCAGCCGCGACTCCTCGATGTTCTCGGGCAACTTCACCGACCGCACCAGCTTGACCGAAGCGGCGTTACGGCCTGTGCGAGACCGGGCGCCATCGCCGCCGCGACCGAACACCTGGATCAACACGATGGCAATGGCGATGCCACCCAGCAGAAAGAGCAGGGACTCCACCGCGATCATGGCAACCTCCTATCAGACAGCGACCAGCCAAAGAAAACGCGTAAGCATTTAGGAAGTATCTTCTCAATTTTTCGGGGAATCGCTCGCTGTGGCCGGTCTCCTGACCGAGCACGGTGGCTCGGTCAGGAGACCGGCCACAGCCACCCCGGATTATTGAGAAGATGCCACCAGATCGTCTTCCAACGCCATTGTACCAGATCTGGGTGAGTCTGTCATTCTTGCAGCAGGTACTTCGAAGGGGCTTTTGATACAGGTTACTCGTCGTCCGCGCCGGGGATGTGTGGTCACGCGGCCAACCGCAACCAGCGATATTGATAGCGTGTCAGTTCGACTTTGTAGGGGGCGGTAGTGATGGGGGGCAGGCTCTCGGAAGAAAACAGATCGATGGGCTGCGCGCCAGCCAGGGATGCCAGGTCCAATTCGGCCGCTTGAGGTTCCGCCGACAGGTTGTCGATGACCAGCACCGTCTCATCGCCATCGTTGCGCAAATGGGCCAGGATCGACCGATTGGCGACCTCCACGAAACGCAGGTCACCCCGGCTCAGCGCCGTATGCGCTTTGCGGAGGGCGATCATCTTCCGCATGCGGTTCAGCAGGGAGCCGGGGTCGGCGCGTTGGACTGCCACGTTGACCCGCTGGTAGCCGTACACGCCGTCGTCGATCACCGGATCTGTGAGTGTGGCGGGGTCTGCGCTGGAAAAGCCCGCGTTGGCGGCCGTGGACCACTGCATCGGTGTGCGCACCCCGTCGCGATCCTCCAGCCAGATGTTGTCGCCCATGCCGATTTCGTCGCCATAGTAGAGCACCGGCGCGCCGGGCAGGGTGAAGAGCAGCGAGTTGGCCAGCTCGATGCGGGCACGATCGCCCCCCAGCAGCGGCGCCAGCCGGCGACGGATACCCAGGTTGAGCCGCATGCGCGGTTCCGGCGCGTAGAACGCCCACATGAACTGCCGTTCTTTCTCAGTAACCATCTCCAGCGTCAACTCGTCGTGGCAGCGCAGGAAGGTCGCCCACTGGCATGTGTCTGGGATGGGCGGGGTGCGGGCCAGAATCTCCAGGATCGGCGCCCGGTCGGCGTGGGCCAGCGCCATGAAGATGCGCGGCATGAGGGGGAAATTGAAGTTCATGTGGAACTCGTCACCGGGCACGCGGGGATCGGCCGGGTCGCCGCCCAGGTAGGGCCGCACATCCTCGGGCCACTGGTTGGCCTCCGACAGCAGCATGGCGCCGGGCGCATACGCGTCCACGAACGCGCGCAGTCGTTTCAGGTAGGCGTGCGTCTCGGGCAGATTCTCGCAGGAAGTGCCCTCGCGCTCGTAGAGATACGGTGTGGCATCCACCCGGAAGGCATCCGCGCCGAGATCCAGCCAGAACTGGACGACGCGCAACATGGCGCGTTGCACCGCGGGGTTGTCGTAGTTGAGGTCCGGCTGATGATCGAAAAAGCGATGCCAATAGTACTGGCCGCGCAACGGCTCGTAGGTCCAGTTGGACGGCTCACTGTCCACGAAGATGACGCGCGCGGCGCGGTATTTCTGATCGGTGTCGCTCCAGACGTACCAATCGCGATACGTGGCGTGCTCCGGGTGATGGGGGTCGCGGGAGGCCTGGAACCAGGGATGTCGATCCGACGTGTGGTTGGGGATCAGCTCGACGACGATGCGCAGCCCGCGGCGGTGTGCTTCGGCGATCAGCGTGCGAACATCGTCCAGCGAGCCGTAGTTGGGGTGGACATCGAAGTAGTCTGCGACGTCATAGCCATCGTCTCGCAGCGGCGAGGGGAAGATGGGCAGCATCCAAACAGCATCTATCCCCAGCCACTGGAGGTAGTCTAGCTTGCCGATCAGGCCGGCCAGGTCGCCGAAATCCAGGTTCATGGCCATCCTCGGGCTGGGTCGTATTGCGTATTACACTCGCCACGGTCATAGCGCGGCCTCCCGCCGCAACCAAACCCCTTGCAACGTCACCTTGTCACCTTGTCACCTTGTCACCTTGTCAAGTATGCGTACTTCGTAGGGACGCTGCCGAACGCAATCCGCAATCCGCAATCCGCAGTGCGGTTCCTACCCCTTGACCGACCCCGCCAGCAGCCCGCGCACGAAGAAGCGTTGCAGGCCGAAGAAGACGATCATCGGCAACAGCATCGAGATGAACGCGGCCGCGGTCAGCAAATGCCAGCCGCCTCCCAGCGAGGTCACCATGTTGCTGATTTGATAGGTCAGCACCGGGTTTTTGCCGCCCAAGAACACCAGCGCCACCAGCAGGTCGTTCCAGACCCACAGGAACTGAAAGATGGCCAGCGAGGCGATAGCCGGCATCGCGAGCGGCAACGCCAGCCGGTAGAACGCCGTCCAATGCGAGGCGCCGTCCAAGTAGACCGACTCGAAGAGGTCTTGCGGCAGCGCGCCCAGGAAGTTGCGCATCAGGTAGATGGCATAGGGCAGCCCAAAGCCGGTGTGGAACAGCCAGACGCCCAGGAAGGTGCCGTTCAAGCCCAGTTGCGCGTAGATCCGCGAGATCGGCACCAACGTCATCTGCAACGGCACGATCTGCAAGCCCACCAGCACGGCGAACAGCGCCATCCGACCGCGAAAGTGCATCCAGGAAAACGCGTACGCGGCGAAGGCGGCGAACAAGATCGGCAGCAGGGTAGCCGGCAGGGATACCGCCAGGGTGTTGAGGAAAGCCCGGCTCATACCGCGTGGGTTCAGCAGGTCGCTGGCGTTGCACTTCAAGTCCAACGACTGGGCGCCTGCGGCGCAGTCTTTGGCATAGGTCGTGGTGCCGCGATAGCCCACCAGGGCATCCACGTAGTTGCTGGTCGTGAACCGCGGCGGATTCTCGATGTTCGAGATGCGGCGCAGATAGCTGGCGATGTCGGCCGCTTGCTGCGCCTCCGGCGCCGGCAGATCTGCCATGTGCGGCTTGCCATCGATCTCTTTGCGCAGCATGGCCATCAGTTGCAGCGAGCGCGGGTAACGGCCTACCAGCTCCGGGTCGGTCAGATCAGCGGCGGTGATCAGTTTGCCGTCATTGCCGTGGCAAGCGGCGCACGAAGCATCGTAGTCGGCCGTGCCTTTGGGCGCGGATAGCACCGTCCACCAGCCGGTATCGCTGATATCCTGAAAAGGCCGGAAGGAGGTGACCAGCAGGCCGAAAGCCGGCAATAACCAGAGCAGGCAGAGGGTGACGATGATGACGTGGACCGGCAAATGCCCCAGAAAGCGGTTGGCTTTGTTGGTGTTCATCGCATAGCCTCCTGTTCCTGGAAGCGCCGAATGTTGTAAATCATCGCCGGGATGATGACCACGATCAACACGATGGCAATGGCGGTCGCGCGGCCGCTCTGGAAGCTGCTGTACATCTCCAGGTACATGCGATTGGCGATCACTTCTGTGCCGTAGTTGCCGCCGGTCATGACGTAGACGATGTCGAAGATCTTCAGTACGTTGATGATCATGGTGGTGATGACTACGGCGATGGTGGGCATGATCACCGGCAAGATGATGCGCCAGAAGACACGCCATTCGGTGGCGCCGTCCACCCGGGCGGCCTCCAGGATCTCCGTAGGCACGCCCTTCAGCGCTGCCGCCAGGATGGTCATGCAAAAGCCGGTCCACATCCAGATGCCCACCACGATCAGCGCCAGGATGTTGATGCCGGGCTGGGTCAGCCAGGAGACCGCCGGCGCCTCCACTGTCTTTAGAATGGCGTTCAGCAGGCCGATTTGGATCTTGCCGGAACCGTAGTCGTACATGAACTTCCAGATCACGCCGGCGCCAACGAACGAGATGGCCATCGGCAGGAAGATGATCGCTTTGGCCGTCTTCTCGTAACGCACGCGGTCGGCCAACACGGCGATCAGCAACCCCATGGCGACCGTGCCGCTGACCATCAACAGGATCCACAACAGGTTGTTGCGGAAGGCTGTCAACATGATCGAAGACGTCAAAGCATAACGATAATTCTCGAAGATACCCCAGCACGGCTGCCCGGCGACGCACGCCGCCGATGCCGGCAACGTCGAATCGGCATTACGAAAGCTCAGCAAAACCGTGCTGATCATCGGATAGACAATGAAAAAGCTCATGACGATCAAAGCCGGCGTCACGTAAAGCCAGGGCGCCACGCGGCCTTGCTTCATGATCTTCGGGACTCTATCATCCACGGAGCTCATAGAGCGGCCTCCTTTTGGTGGGACATATCCGGCGCACATTAATGCAGAAACCCGATTTCTCAAGGAAACCGGGTTTCTGCGTATCTACAACGAGCTACTTCTTGGTGGCCTCGGCCTGGACTTTGGCCGCGGCCGCCAGGGAGGCGTCCAGGTCAGCGCCGTTGACGTAGTCGACCAGCGCCTTCCACTCGGCCTTGCCGAAGCCGCCGGGGATGGTGTCGCCGATGTCGGGGGTGAAGCCCTTGGCGGATGCCAGGATCTGGCCCTTCTTGATCAGCGCCGCATCCGTATAGGCGGCCGTCGCCTGCAGGTTGGGTGACAGGTCGAACCCGACCTTCGCCCACTCGGCCGCACCCGCATCGCTGCTCAGGTATGCGACCAGCGCCTTGACGGCCGGCTTGTCCGAGAACATCATCATCCAGTCCGAGCCGCCCTGCACACCCTGCGCGCCCGGCACGCCGAAGAAGTCGTAGTCC
>PHCA01000360.1 GCA_002842085.1 Chloroflexi bacterium HGW-Chloroflexi-1 | reverse complement strand
GCGAGAATTCCCCCCAGGGTTAGGGGGTAGGGGGGCAGGTGCATGGGCTTCCAAACGGGGCGGGCTTCGATATTTTCGGCTTCCATGGCCAGACGGATGGCTTCCCGATCCACACCCAATGGGTCCGGGTCCACCGTGATGACCGTCAGCCAGCGGGTGGCGTAGCCCCAGGCGCCGCGGGCATGAAGGCGACGCCGGGCAGGTCGCCCAGGGCCTGGCGGTAGGTCTACCCGTCTATTCATTGGGTACTCAGACGTAGGCCAGGTTTGCATCCTCCGCGATGTAAGCCAGGCGCTGGCCCAGATATGGCAACATGGGCAGGCCGTGCCAGGTGCGGAGCAGATGATAGGTCGACGATGTGAGCAACTGGCATTTATCCACGGCATCACGCCATTCCAGCTTGCGGATTTCGGCCAAGGTCTGTGATTCTGGGAGCACCCCAAAATCCCAGGCGGCGCACAGCCTGGCCAGAAAGTCGATGCAATCGTCAAGGCTCCCCAGCGCCTCCGGCGGAGCGACATCGGGATAAAGCGCGCCGTCAATCCAGTTGGTTGGAGTCATCATTCCCACTAAGAAAAGTGTCCATGAACCAGGTGCGAATCTGCGCTGCCTGCTCTCGAGCCAGGGGATCGGCCACCTGATCCAGCCGACGGTGCTGGACGATGCGCGCCAGATGCGTGGTAATCGCCAAGCGGGCGCGCTGAAGGTCAGTATCGCTTCCTGCTAGCGTTTGTCTTTGACGCCAAAGACTCCAACAGCCATCGGGGGTCAACAACCCCGCCGTGCATACAGCATAGATGTCACGGAAATCTCTGGGCGCGCCACGCTCGACCAAAGCCACCATTTTACTGGCCACCAGGTCTGGGAAACTATCGAGAGGTACAGCGATCCAGGGCGCCGCGCTCGAAGGCTGCAACTGAGCCGAGCGCTGCGCGATCTGGAAGCTAAAGACTTTGCGGCCTGCTTGCAGTAGCTCGATGCTCACGACATCACCCCAGGCGCGCGTCTTGACCTGACCATGGGGCTGGAGGGCGGATACGAGGGTCTCGGTTACCAGACGCCGGTCTTCGGCTGACGCGCCCTCAGCCCACCAGGCATCTACGTCAAGAGTTTGACGATAGTCGAGATAGTGAAGTAATCCCAGCCCACCGCCCAGAGATACCTGTTGAGCCAGACCTCTATCTACCAATGCTTGAAGACAAGCTTCGCTGTAGTCCGGCAGTTGACTGGGGCGTCGCGGCGACGGCGAATCCATGGCGCGCTTACCATCCATAAATGATCTCCATCAGGAGGCGGTTTGTTCGATTCAATCCAGCGTCTCCCATTATACCCACTTCGCCCAGCCGGTCAATCGCACCGGGCCAGCCATGGGTCCTATTTTCTCAGCGACCGGATCACCGCCGCCACGCGCGCCAAGTTCGCCTCGTTCATGGCCGTGCCCGAAGGTAGACAGAGGCCAGC
>PHCA01000359.1 GCA_002842085.1 Chloroflexi bacterium HGW-Chloroflexi-1 | reverse complement strand
TTACCAATCTACCAATTTACCAATCTACCAATCTACCAACTTACCGATCGACCATTCCCTGGAGTCGTCGATGCATTGGCGCCAAAACCCACAACGGGTGGCCTGGTTCATCCTGATTGCCAGCTTCGTCGCCTGTTGCGTGCTGACCGTGGCCGTGCCGCTGGGAGCGCGCAGCTTCGTGCTGCACGCCACCCGGTCCAGAGCCGCCTATGCCACGGCGCTGACCGGCACCGCCCAACTGCAACTGCCCCGAGCCGCTGACCCCACGGCCATCACCGAGCGCCGTCCTGTGGCGGAAGGCAGCAAGCTGATCACCGACAACACGGCGCGGGCCTTGCTGGCCGTTTACACCGACGAGACCGGCGAGCAGGTCCTGGCCACGTTTCAACTCTTCCAGGATACGGCCGTCACGCTGGAACACGCCCGCACCCCGCGCTTCGACTGGAGCAAAGACCCGGATCAGATCAGCCTGGACCTGGAGCGGGGGCGGCTGCTGATTTCGACGCAGACCACTGGCGTCCGGGCGATCCGGGTATGGCTGACCACGCCACAGGCCACCATTATCTTCAGCGCCGGCGCCTACGACATCATCATCCAGGGGGAAGAGACGCAGGTGCGCGCTCGTTCCGGCGCCGCGCAGGTGTTAGCAGCCGGGACGCAGATGACGGTAAACAGCGGTGAGCGCGTCAGCGCGCAGGCCGGCCGCGCGCCGAGTTTGCCAGTGCCTGGCGCCGAGAACCTGGTGCGCAATGGCTCGTTCGAGGGAGAATTGGCCCCGGCCTGGCAGGAAACCGTCACGGTCAGCGCGGGCCTGGCGCCCGGGGAAATCACCAGGGAGACGGATGGCCAACGCCGGGTCGTGCGTTTCAGCCGGCGGACCGAAGACGCCGCGCCCAACACGGCGGGCATCCAACAGAACCTCAATCGCGATGTCCAGGGCTACGATTCCCTGGTGCTGCGCCTGGACCTGAAACTGCTTTACCAGAGCGTGCCCGGGGGCGGCTACCTGGCCTCCGAATACCCCGTGATGATCGATATCTTCTACACCGACATCTACGGCAAGGACCTGCACTGGTACCAGGGCTTCTACTACATGAACCTGCCCCCGGCGCTCCCCTGGCTCCCACCCACCGGTGAGCAGATCCCCCGCGGCATCTGGTACACCTACGAGTCGCAAAACCTGTTCGATCGCCTGCGCGATACCCGGCCGGCCCGCATCAACAGCATCACCATTTATGCTTCGGGCCACGACTACGACAGCATGATCTCTGACGTCGCGCTCAGCGCGCGCTGAACGCCAATGATGAACACCAATGATGAATGCCGAGTAACTACTCAGCCGCTGCCGCAATCTCCTGGCACTGAACGCGGGGATTGCGGCAATCCCGATTGCTTCGTCGGCAAAAAACGCCTCCTCGCAATGACAAGCTGAGTAGTTACAATGCTGAACAATGAACAATGAATGCGCTGCCTCGAAGGAGATGACGCCAGATGGAAAAGAATCAGGATTTGCGCCGCGCAACGGATGAGTTGATCGCGATCTTTGTCTCGTCCGCGAAAACCGCCAAAGAAGGCCAGCAGTCAGCATGAGCGCCGGATCCACGGCAGCGCCCCCTGTGCCTGCTTCCTCCCCGGAACCCTCAGCGTCACCGGCCGGCAAGCGGCGCCTGTTCAGCATTCTGCCTTTCGTATTCAGCCTTCTCCTATTCCTCGCCTTGAGCGCCTACCAACTGCGCCTGCCCGGCCTGCACTACGATGAGGCGAAAGAAGCCGGCCTGAACGCCATGCAACTGGTGACCTGGCAGCCGCTGACCGCGTTCCGGGACGCGACCGTCCGGATCGGCCCGTGGCAACTGCCGCTGATGGCGCAGGACTACATCGGCAGCCTGAACGTGCTGCTGGCAACCCCCTTCCTGGCGCTGGGCGGTGTGAACGTCGTGGCGCTGCGCTGGTTGCCGCTGCTCATCGCCGCGGTGACACTGCTGCTGACCTGGCGCGTGACCTGGCGACTGGGCGGGCCGCTCGCCGCAGCCGCGACCGCGCTCCTCATGGCCGTCAACCCCTCGTTCATCTTCTGGAGCCGGCAGGGCATCTTCGTCACCAACCTGACCGCGCTGCTCTTCATGGCCAGCCTGCTGACCGGCCTGCGCTGGTGGGCCGCCCGCCGGCCGCGCGATCTCTGGCTCACCGCCCTGTTTTGGGGACTCGGCATCTACGCCAAACTACTGTTCGTCTGGGCGATCGGCGCAATGGGGGGGGTGGTGATTGGTAAATTGGTAAATTGGTCGATTGGTAAATTGGCGAACACACCACGCAATCCGCAATCCGCAATACCCAATACCCAATACCCAATCCGCCATCCGTCCTCCGCAATCCGTCCTCCGCAATCCGTCCTCCGCGCCTGGCTCATCGCCGCGGCCTGCTTCCTCCTCCCCCTGCTCCCTCTGCTCATCTTCAATCTGCGCACGAACGGCACGCTGACGGCGATCTTCGGCAACCTGGGGCACTCGTACTATGGCGTGGACAACACCGCCTATCTGGCCAACCTGGCGATCCGGCTGGGGCAGGTGCGCACGCTGTTGCGCGGCGACCATCTCTGGTATCTGGGTGGGATCTTCGCCAACCCCTGGGCGCCGTGGATCGCGGGGGGGCTGGCGGCGGCAGTGGCTCTGGGGATCGGCAGATCGCAAATCGCAAATCGCAAATCGCGAATC
>PHCA01000358.1 GCA_002842085.1 Chloroflexi bacterium HGW-Chloroflexi-1 | reverse complement strand
GCGTTCAAGCTGCTGAGCGTGGCGGGGGCCTACTGGCGCGGGGACGAGCACAACCCGATGCTCCAGCGGATCTACGGCACGGTGTGGCCGAACAAGAAGCAACTGCAAGCCTATCTCGACAAGATCGAGGAGGCGAAACGCCGCGATCATCGGCGGTTGGGCAAGGACCTGGACCTCTTCAGTACCAACGCGGAGGAGGTCGGCGGCGGGCTGGTTCTCTGGCATCCCAAGGGCGGGCTGATGCGCCACCTGGCCGAGGAGTTCTGCAAGAACGAGCATCTGGCCGGCGGCTACGACCTGGTCTACACGCCGCACATCGGCCGCGCCGATCTGTGGCGGACGAGCGGGCACCTGGACTTCTACGGGGAGAACATGTACTCGCCCATCGACATCGAGGGGCAGGAGTTCTACCTGAAGCCGATGAATTGCCCGTTCCACATGCACATCTACAAGAGCCGCACGCGCAGCTATCGGGAGCTGCCGTTGCGGTTTGCGGAGTGGGGCACGGTCTACCGGTTCGAGCGCAGCGGCGTGTTGCACGGCCTGACGCGGGTGCGCGGGTTCACGCAGGACGACGCCCATCTCTTCTGCCGGCCCGATCAGATGCCGGCGGAGATCGACCGGGTGCTCAACTTCTGCCTGCACATCCTGCGCAGCTTTGGTTTCACGGATTTCAACGCGTATCTGAGCACGATGCCCGAGAAGCGGGTGGGCGAGGAGGCCCGCTGGATCGCGGCGCAGGACGCGCTGCGAGCCGCGCTGGAGCGGGCAAGCATTCCCTTCCAGGTGGACGAGGGGGGTGGCGCGTTCTATGGCCCCAAGATCGATCTGAAGGTGTACGATGCGCTGGAGCGCGAATGGCAGCTCAGCACGATCCAGTTCGACTTCAACCTGCCCGAGCGGTTTGATCTCAGCTACGTGGGCGAGGACGGCCAGGAGCACCGGCCATACGTGATCCACCGGGCGCTGCTGGGCAGCATGGAGCGTTTCTTCGGCGTGCTGATCGAGCACTTCGGCGGCGCGTTCCCGGTCTGGCTCAGCCCGACGCAGGTCATGGTAGTCCCCATCGCCGACCGGCACAATGATGCCGCGTATGGGGTTGCCGAACAGGTGCGGGCCGGCGGTCTGCGGGTCGAGGTGGACGATAGCTCGGATCGCATGAACGCCAAGATCCGCAATGCGCAATTGCAGAAGATTCCGTATATGCTGGTGATCGGCGATCGCGAGGCGGAGGCCGGCACGGTCAACGTCCGCCTGCGCACGGGCGAGCAGCGCGGCACGGTACCCGTCCCCGAGTTCGTCGCGCACGCGCAGGCGGCGGTGGCGCAGAAAGCGTTGATTTAGGCGGCCGGGTTTGCGGCCCCTGACCCCTGGTTTTTGACACTGACAGCCCGTTATGTTATAGTTAGGCAGAACTAACCGACACTGTGGGTCAACCAGCGTTTTTCAGGGGCGGTGTTCGGCGTTGCGGCCGGTGGCGCAGCCCATTGGGCCGTTGGT
>PHCA01000041.1:41173-57069 GCA_002842085.1 Chloroflexi bacterium HGW-Chloroflexi-1 | reverse complement strand
CTGGTCGGCGCGGCGGGAATCTACAAGTTGGCGCGGCGCAGCGCCGGCGCGTCCGCCTACGCCCATGTGCAGGCCGACACAGAGGTCCGGCTGCGTTTTTACACGTACTATTTCCCCGGCTGGCGCGCCACGGTGGACGGCCACCCGGCAGAGATCAGCCACGATTCGCCCAACGGCTTGATCGGCCTGACGTTGCCGCCGGGCGAACACGAGGTGCGGCTGCGCTTCGGCGCCACGCCGCTGCGCCAGGTCGCCGCGGGTGTCTCCCTGACCGCGTTGGCCGGTGTCCTGGCGTTGTTCGCCTGGGATCGGCGGCGCTGAATTCCGCCATTTGACGGAATGAGCGCCCCTGTGTTACAATTTTTTAACTTATGAGCGAGCCTGAACTCCCCCAATCGCGCTACGGTCGTGAGCGCACATGTCCTCATTGTGGGACGCGAGTAGCACAACGTGCGCACACCTGCTTCTTCTGCGGTGCATCGTTGGACGACGCACCGCGTCGCCGCGTGGCAATCCCGTGGGCCGACATCGTCCTGTTCCTGGTCATCGGTGGGGTGCTGGCGTTGTGGTGGACCCGATCACCCGCGCCCACCGCTGCGCGGACCACCGCTGCGCGGACCACCACACCGACGGCTGCGCCTTCCCCGACGTCGTTGCCTCCGACCGCCACCCTGGAGCCCGTCGCAACGCCGCTGCCCACTCCCTTGCGCTACAAGGTGCAACCGGGCGACACGCTGGAGCTGATCGCTGGCTTACACGGTTCGACGATCGCGGACATCATGCAAGCCAACGAGTTGGACGCCAACGGCTTCATTCGGGTGGGGGACGAGCTGTTGATCCCGGTCAGCGGCCCGAGCAGTGGCCCCGGGCCCAGCCCAACGCCATCCGGCGGCACCCTGGTCTACACCGTGCAACGGGGCGACACGATCCAGTCCATCGCCATGCGGTTCGGCTCGCAGATCGAATGGATCCTGGTGGCCAACCGCCTGACAATCACCGCCCTGCTGCAGATCAACCAATCCCTGTTGGTGCCGTTGAGCATGAACCCGCCGACCCCCACGCCCACCGTGCAAGCCACTCAGGCGCCCACAGTCACGCCCGGGCCGCGTTTCCGGGCGCCTGATCTGCTGCTGCCGCCTGAGGACAGCAAAGTGACCGGCAATGCCGAACTGCTGCTCACCTGGACTTCGGTAGGCGTGTTGGAGAAGGATCAGTGGTACGTGGTGACGCTGGAAGCGCCGGGCGGCGCCAAGCCGATCGCCCCCTACTGGACGAAGAGCACCAGTTGGCGCTTGTCGCCCGAATACCGGAACGCCGATCAGCACACCTTCACGTGGCAGGTCCAGGTGTTCAGCGGCGCGCCGGGTGAACCGGGTGAATCGTTGAGCCCGCCCTTACTCGTTACTCGTTACTTGTTACTCGTCATCCATTCATGCCTCATCACCCTTACGGAACACCCCATACAAATTCAAGTTCCCCTCGTGTCCATCAGCGCAGAACGTCTCGACCAGCGTCAACCCGGCCCGCGCGGCCAGCCCGTACAGCGCGTCCGGTTCGATGAACGCGCAATACCGTCGGCCAGCTCCCTCTTGCCCCCAGGCCAGCAGGTAGTCGCCCGGTTCGACATCGGTGTCGCGCAGCCCGACCGTTTCCCACGGCAACACGCGCGCCCGCAGCCGTGGTGAGGTCATGAACTGCCACGTAGTGATGATCAAAACGCCGCCCGTCGGGAGCAACCGCGCGCAGTCGGCGATGAAGCGGGCCCGGTTCGCTGCGCCGGGGATGTGGTGCAGCACCGCGATGGAGACGATCACGTCCGGCGTCAGACTACCCAACCGGGCGGGCCAGTCCGGTTCCAGCAGGTCGGCCTGAAGGAAGCTCGCCTGAACCGGACTACTCGAGTCTGCTGGTGTGCGGGTCGGTGAGCCTGTCTCCGTTTTGTCCGCGTTTGGCCGCGTTCGTCCGCGTCCCCCCTCCCCCGCGGCAATGTCCAACAACCCCGCGCTGTTGTCCACACCCACGCAGGTCCCCCGCCACCCGCGCTCGGCCAGGAAGCGCAGAAACCGCCCGTTGCCGCAGCCCAGGTCCACCACGTTGGCCCCCGGGCGAAGATGGGGTAGAATACGCTCGAAGCCGGGTGGCCACGTTCGTCGGGTGCGGGCGAAGTCATCGGCAAATTTCGCGTAAAAGGCACGGTTGAGCTCGGCCAGGGCCGTGCAGGTATGGTTGTTCATGACAGATGAAATCCTATTCGACGGTTCGGAGGCCAGCGGCGATCGCGACCAGGTATGGCAGCCGCGTGGCCGCGATTTCGACGTGGCCGCGCACCGGACGGAGCTCCTGGCCATCTTCGACCTGGTTCGCAACGCGCCAGCCTGGGATCACCACGCGCTGATGCGCATCTTAGCACAGCACCCGCGCGGGGGCAAAGGGCCTGGCCTGAGCTCGCTGAAGGGCCCCGTCCTGAGCGTGTCGAAGGGCTACTTCTCCAAGATCGAGCTGGTGGCGGGCTACCAGCAGTTGACCGCGGCCGGGGATCTGCCGTTCGAGCAAAGCGTGCTGCGCCGGCTTCAGATGAAACCGATCCGCACCTCCTCGGGGGTCGCGCCGGTGACTGTGCTCACCAGGCCCGCAGGTTGTCCGGGCCGCTGCATCTTCTGCCCCGCCGTGGAGGGGATGCCCAAGAGCTATCTCCCGAACGAGCCCGGTGCGCGGCGGGCGGCCCAGTGCGACTTCGATCCCTACCTGCAAGTGCGCACCCGCCTGGAGACGTTCGAGGCGATGGGTCACACCGCCGACAAGGTGGAACTGCTGATTCTGGGTGGCACGTGGAACGCCTATGCGCGCCCCTATCGCGAATGGTTCGTGCAGCGCTGCCTGGACGCCATGAACGAAACGGACGACACGCACGTCATTCTGAGCGCTGGCGGGGAATCTCCGTCCACCCGCGATCAGACCCTGCGCAGCGCTGAGGGCGAGAGCTCAGGGTCCGCGTCGCTCGCCGAGGCGCAGGCGCGCAACGAAACCGCCCCGCACCGCAACGTCGGCCTGGTGATCGAAACCCGCCCGGACTGGGTCACCCCGGCCGAAGTACGCCACCTGCGTCAATTGGGTGTGACCAAGGTGCAGTTGGGCGTGCAAAGCCTGGACGACCGCATCCTGGCGCTCAATCAGCGCGGCCACGACGTCGCCGCGGTGCGCCGGGCGGTCGGGCTGTTGCGCGGGGCCGGCTTCAAGCTGCATCTGCACTGGATGCCCAACCTCTACGGCGCCACCCCGGAAACGGATCGCGTCGATTTCACGCGGCTCTGGTCCGACCCGGCGTTGCGGCCGGACGAGCTGAAGATTTACCCGTGTTCGATCATCGAGGGCACCGGGCTGTATGGCCTGTGGCAGGCGGGCGCCTACCGGCCCTACACCGACGAGGAGCTCATCGAGATCGTGGCAGACTGCAAGGTGACCATTCCGCCGTACTGCCGCGTCAACCGAGTCTTCCGGGACATCCCGGCCGACGACATCGTGGCCGGCAGCAAGCGCTCGAACCTGCGCCAATTGGTCCACCAGCACATGGCCGCGCACGGCCAGACCTGTCGCTGCATCCGCTGCCGGGAAGTGCGCGGGGCCACGGTGACCGAAGACGATCTGCGCCTGGTGGTTCACACCTACGAGACCGATGGCAGCCAGGAGCAATTCCTGAGCTACGAGACGGCCGAGGGAAAGCTGGCCGGTTTCCTGCGGCTTTCGCTGCCGGCAGGTGACCGTCACTTCCGA
The DNA here is from genome assembly GCA_002842085.1 of Chloroflexi bacterium HGW-Chloroflexi-1. Lineage (GTDB taxonomy): Bacteria > Chloroflexota > Anaerolineae > CG2-30-64-16 > CG2-30-64-16 > CG2-30-64-16. The sequence continues at coordinate 53,298 of PHCA01000041.1, read as the reverse complement.
AGTGACGGTCACCTGCCCGAACTCCGCGGCGCGGCGATGATCCGCGAGCTGCACGTCAACGGCCCGGCGTTGGAGATCGGCGCGACCAGCAGCGGCGAAGCGCAGCATCTGGGGCTGGGCCGGCGGCTGGTGGCGGAGGCGCTGGGGCGGGCACACACGGCCGGGTTCGACCGGCTCGCCGTGATTTCGGCCATCGGCACGCGGCGGTATTACGAGGGGCTGGGTTTCGAGCGGGGGGAGCTCTACATGGTGGCGAGGTTGTGAGTCACCAGCGATAACTATTGAGCGACCAGAAGCCACCGGCGATCGTTACGCCAGTGGCTTCCAGGTTGGCAATCGCACGAACGACGTCGCGGTGATGCATGTCTCTCGTCGGATCATTGTCCAGATCGATCGCAAGAACGCCGGAATGCACAGGGTCCTGGGTGTGCAGCGCCTCGAAATCCTTCGGATTGCGCGTGAGGATCACCCGTCCAACCGCTTTGGCGTGTAGCCAGTGCGCCAGATCGGTCTTGCCGGTCAGGGGCGGAACGACGTCGGCAGGGGTCTCAACATCGTGACCCGCCTCGCGAAGCAGACGCCGTAGCACATGCGAAAACGCGCAATCATCCAGGTACAATCGCAGGCTCAAGCTGAACTCCTTGAGAGAGCAGGTAACGCTTCTCTTCGTCGGCCTCTGCCTCGATGAGCTCGCGGTGCGTTTCGTAGTACGCCTGTGCCTCCCTGACTTGTTCAACCGGCAGGTCTATGTCTAGCGCGGCCTCTTCAGCGCTCAGATTGTTGGCGCGCATCGTGTACACCAACTGACCGACCGTCATGTTGCGCCCTTTGAGATAGAGCTGCTTGCGCCAATTCTCGGGTTTGGCGACCAGGTAACGATAGTGTTCAAAGACCACTGGCTGCACGGCCGGGACGCTCAACTCCTTGAACCGGGCGATCCGTTCCAGCGCCTCTGTTTCGACGCTCACGACGTGGCGGTTGGCAAGCATCTCGTTCACGACCCAGAGGAACGAGCCGTAAGCTTGTTGGAGCAGATCAGCCCGCGAGCGCACTGAAAGACGCTCTTGCAGCAGGTCGAGCAAAGTCACCTCGGCTGCCGACAAGTCTAACTGGACTCGTACCTTTTCTGATTTTCCGGTTTTCTGTTGTAGCATGATCCACCTCCGATGACTCCGATAATACAACAAAATGGAGTGACAGTCAAACCCTACCAGCGGGCGTGGTAGAAGTTTGGCAGTGCTGAGCGCGACATGATATGATGACCACAGGCGGTGGATCGCGATGATTGACAACCTCTCGCATCTTCCTGATCAAGAACAGCGGGCATTGGCCGCGTATCTCGATGCGCTCCTACGCCACTTGCCCGAACAAATCCGCCGGATGATAAACACGCCACGGTCATAAGGTGAGTTTTTGGCTCATATCTGGAACCGGGTGCAAGGCGGGCACGGTCGGGAGACCGGCCCAAGCGGTCGCCCGGCGGGCAGGCGCAAGGCCATGCCCCTACCCCGGATTATTGAGAAGATACTAACTCAGTATATCAGCGGGAAAAAGCGCACGGCCGGCGGCCGGTAGAAGCCGAAATGTACTTGCACGGTCTGATGCCAGGCGGTAGCCGTGCTCACCGTGACCGGCGTGGTCGGCCAGACACCCGCGGGATTTTCCACCAGGACCAGGTGCTCGCCGGGCGCGACATCATCGAGCCGGTAGTAGCCGTTCGCATCAGTGATCACCGTTCGCTGGCCGCGCACCCTCAGCGCACGCGCCAGCGTCGGGTCGAGCGTGACCCGTAACCCTGGAATCCCCTTTTCGCCAGCGTCTCGCCAGCCGTTGCGGTTGGCATCTTCCCACACGTACCCGTCGATCGCGGAGAGCGCCGGGGTCGGCGTCGGGCTGGGCCCGCTGGGGGTCCAGGTGGCCGTGGCGGTGGGTGTGCGGGTCAGGGTGGTCGACGGGGTCCTGGTCGGGGTGTTGGTTGGTGTCTGGGTCGAAGTGGCGGTAGGTGGGCTGGTTTGGGTGGGTGTGTACGTACCCGTTGGAGTGGCTGTGACCGTTGGACTGGCGGTCGCCGTCCGGGTCACGGTGGCGGTTGGTGTGTTGGTTGGCGTCGCGGTGGGTGTATTAGTCGCTAATTGTGTGGTCGCGGTGGGCGTGGTAGTTGGTGTGTGAGTTGGCGTGTTGGTTTTGGTTGGTGTGTGCGTACCTGTCGCCGTGGGCGTACCGCCGGTGTGATAGCAGATGGTCAGCTTGGGGCGCTGGGAAACCGTGCCGTATTCGCTGGAGTAGTAGGTCTCGTACTCGTCGGCCACCGTGGTCGGATCGTCCAGCAACAGGCCGTAGTTGGGATAGCTCCCGTTGGCCCAACCCTGCACCAGGGTGGTGACACCGGCGGACTTCCAGCCGTTGGTCGCGTTCGTGGTGAAGCTGCCCCGGATCGCCGGATCGTAGCCGCCGAAGTTGTTCCAGGTCACGCTGCCCGCTCCCGTCTCGGACCAGGCCGCGGTGATGCGGTGGACGTTCACCGTCCGGTTGCCGTCGTAGTCCACGCGGTAGATGCTGAAGGTGGCATTGTCCACCACGACCCCCGCCGGCAAGAAGCTCAGGTCGAAGCGGATCAGCGTGCGTTTGCGGCCGGCGCCAATGTTGCCGGTGTAGAGCTGCTCCCAGTTCCCGGTGGTGTCGGGCGAGGAGGCCCAGATGTAGGCGTCGGCGACCGTGCCGAAGGCGCCGCGCTGGATCACCTGGCCGCAGACCGGGCCGGTGGTGGCGGTGTCGGTTGGCGTCGGGCTGGCGGTAGCGGTGCGCGTCGGCGTCCGGGTGGCGGTCGGCGTGGGCGTAGGGCCGGGCGTGTTCGTGCGCGTCGCGGTGGCCGTGGGGGTGGACGTCGGCGTGGGACCGGGCGTGTTCGTGCGCGTCACGGTCGGTGTGGCGGTCGGGCCGGTCGTGCTCGTGGGGGTCGGCGTGGTGTCGGCCGGCGCGCCGTTCCAACCGGCCAGCCGGGCCATCATCCACCAGAACGCGTTGGCCTTCAGCTTGCAGTTGAACGGGTGGGAGTGCGCGCAGTCACGCCGGCCGGGTCATAGCTTTCGATGTCCGCGAAATCGAAGAGCGCTTTGCCGTGCGACTGGGCGTAGTCGCGCACCTGGTTGTTGTTGCGGTAGAGTGTGTCGTCCGGCCCGGTTCCGTTGGTGTGGCCGGTCATCAGAATGAACCGCATGGCCGGGTACTGCGTCTCGAAGCTGTTCAGCGTGTCCAGGTATTGCTGAACGGTTGCGGTTGAGTTGTCGGATTGCTGGCTACACCACGCCCACATGGAATAGCCGAACCAGCCGGTGTCCGCCACCGACTGCGTGTGGGCGATGCCGTCGGCGCTCGCCCAATACAGTTCCGGCGTGATGTAGCTCCAGTTGCCATCGCTGTAGTTGTTGCCGTCGTAGATGCGGATCGCGCCCGTCTCGCCCGGCAGCCCCACTGGGCCGCCGGTGTAGACGGCGACGTTGTACTTGGGGTCGAGCTGCTCCAGCTTCTCGATGCCCGAGATGATCTGCGAGCCATGTGAAGTATGGGCGTAGTGTAGCGTCAGGTTCTTGGCCTGGGTCAGCCAGTAGTCGGGGATCTTGCTCAGATCGGTGCAGGTGTGGTCGACGACGATCGTCTGTCCTGAAGATCCCCGTGTGCTGTGGCCGGTCTGCGATCGAGCCACCTCCTTGCCCCGCGCGGCAGCGGACGTGTCGGGGACCGTGTTCAACGTCGCCCAGGCGAACAGGGCCAGGACTAGAAGACCGGGGAATAACCAGCGGATGCGGGACATGGGTGACCTCCTCGAATGTGCTCAACACCGCCCTGTCGCCGAAACGTTCGGCGAGATTGGAAGCCGCATTCTCATCTACGTGCCAGTATAGTACAGATATGCGCGTTTGTCAAGGAATGTCCATGAGAGGAACATGGTTTCCCCCCAGGATTGGGGGGTTAGGGGGGCCGGCTGGGTAGTTACCCTTTGTGGCGCCAGTCTTTTTGATTCCGGCTCGTCTGGGTTTGGCGGTTCACAGATCATTAAGGTAGAATATTAGCCACCCCGGATTATGGCTGTCGCTTGAGAGGATACCAAAAGGTCAGGTCATCATGGCATATGTGCCCCTTCACGAGAAATTCCCGGAAATCGCGGAAAAAGAAACGCGCTCGTTCACCGCGTTGAATAGCCCTGATTTGCCGAAAGACGACTATGGTTTGATCGAGGCTTATTGCGATGAGCCGGACTGCGACTGCCGGCGTGTGTTTTTCAACGTGCTTTCACGCAAACAGCGGAAGGTGGTCGCAGTGATCGCCTATGGCTGGGCGAGCCGGAAGTACTACGGCGAGTGGCTGGGATTTGACGATCCGAACGCCATCGCGGAACTCCAGGGTCCGGCGTTGAACACTACGAGTCACCAATCCAGGCTGGCGCCGGCATTGCTACAGATGGTCACAGAGATCCTCAAAGACAAACGATACGTCGACAGGCTCAAACGTCACTACGCGATGTTCAAAGAGGTGATCGCCGCTGAGGCGGACGCTGAGGCGGCCCAAGGGAGGCGCCCGGCAGGGCCGATGCCGGCCCAATCCATTGCCCGGAATGCGCCCTGTCCGTGTGGCAGCGGCAAGAAGTACAAATACTGTTGTGGGCGGTCTCGATGAGCGCAGAGACAAGAAGCGCGTTTTGATGGCGACACCGCGCCAGGTGCAGACCACCCTCGGATGGGTCGTACCGCGTCGCTTTCGTTGCCCGTCATTTTGAACCCATCCCCGAAATAGAGTATAATCGGCTCTGTGCCGCCGCGTACAGAGTGCGGCGCCAAACAATCCAGGTGAGACCAGGCATACACGATGATTCGTCCCCCCCGAAGATCGCGTTCGACTTGGCCGGCCGGCGTTTTGCTGCTGGTCGGCGTCTTGCTGGTGGGCGCATTCCTGGCCCGAGACTGCATTGGGGCCGCGCTGTTCGATCTCACCGGCGAAGAGCGACCCTTCTCCCAGCTCAAAGGGCTCTCCGATCTGGCCACCGACCTCCTCCGCCCCCGGCTCCACCTGGCCCCCGATGTCCCCGTCCAGCACACCGATGTCAGCCCGTTCGGCGTCAACGTCTTCCTGAACGAAGAGGTCGAGCCGGCCAAGCGCGAGCTGACTGTCCAACTGGCCGCGGAGGCGGGCTTTCATTGGTTGCGCCAGGAATTTCCCTGGCAGGATATCGAAATCCACGCCAAGAGGGATTTCGAGGACCGGCGCAACGATCCGCCGAAATCGGCCTGGGACAAATACGACGGGATCGTCGATCTGGCCGAGAAGTACGGCATGGAGCTGGTCGTTCGGGTCAGCACCCCGCCCGCGTGGAGCCGCGCGGCCGGCGATGCGGTGGGCGCCTTCGCCCCGCCGGACGACTATGCGGACTTCGGCGACTTTGTCTACGCGCTGGTCAGCCGATACAAGGGCCGCATCCGCTATTACCAGCTTTGGAACGAGCCGAACATCTACCCGGAATGGGGCAGCTACACCATCAGCCCGGAGGATTACACTGAGTTGCTGAAGGTCGGGGCGACGCGGGCGCGCGAGGCCGACCCGGATGTGGTGATCATCTGCGGCGCGCTGGCCAGCACCATTGCCCTGCAGCCGGCCGCGGCGCCGCCCAACAACGCGCTCAACGATCTGATCTTCCTGCAGCGCATGTACGATGCCGGGGCCGCGCCCTACTTCGACATCATGGCCATGCAGGCGTATGGGCTGTGGTCTGGCCCCACCGATCGGCGCATGCACCCGCGGGTGATGAACTACGGCCGGCCGCAATTCGTGCGCGACCTGATGGTGGCCAACGGCGACGCGGCCAAGCCGATCTGGATCAGCGAGATGGGCTGGAATGCCGTGCCCGACGCGGCGCCGGATAAACGTTTCGGACAGGTCAGCCTCGAGCAGCAGGCCCGCTACACGCCCCTGGCCTACCAGCGCGCCATCACCGAGTGGCCGTGGGTCGGCGTGGTCAACACCTGGTACTTCAAACGCGCCACCGATGACTGGTTCCGGGAAGGCAAGCCCGAGGCGTACTTCCGGCTGGCCGATCCTGACTTTACGCTGCAACCGGTCTACGATAGCCTGAAGGCTTACATGACCGCCTACAACGCCGCACATGAGGCTGGCCAATGACGATGATAATGAAACGTTCGCGTCGCGATGTAACCCTCTCTATCTTCCTGCTGTTGGTGATCCTGGCCCTGGCCGCCGGCGTTCGCTTCTACCGCATCGATGCCCAGAGTCTGTGGTCGGACGAGGGCAACAGCGCGGTCATGGCGGCGCGCTCCCTGCCGCAGATCGCCCGAGACGCGGCCAACGACATCCACCCACCGCTGTACTACTGGCTGCTGCGCCTGTGGACACGCGTGGCCGGTATGGGGGAGTTCGGGCTGCGCTCCCTCAGCGCATTGCTGGGGGTGGCGTTGGTCTGGGCCGTGGCCGAACTGGGCCGACGCCTCTACAACGACACCACCGGGCTGGCCACGGCGTTCGTCGCCGCGCTCGCGCCATTTCAGGTCTACTACAGCCAGGAAGCCCGCATGTACATCCTGCTTACCCTGCTGGCGACGACAGGCGTCCTGGCCTTATGGTGGTTCGTGGAGCTCGAACGGCGGGAACTCTCGGGAAATCGTCGCCCAACCCCGTACAATTGTCCGGTCCTGACGTGGCCTGCATTGGGGCTGGCGCTCTCCTGGATCGCCGGGCTGTACACCCACTACGCGTTTCCGCTGGTGATCGGCGTGCTGACCGTGCTCTACCTGGCCTGGCTTTGGAGCTCGCGCGCGCTCGGGAAGGTGGGGCGACGGCTGCTTCGCTGGACCGCGCTGCTGACGCTGGCATCGGTTTTCTTCGCCCCCTGGCTGCCCATCGCCCTCCGCCAGATCACCACCTGGCCCAGCGGCGGCTCTACCATGAGCACGGGCGCCGCGTTGCAGACGGCGCTGGCGGTGTTGGGGCTCGGGTCCGTGGCGCGGGATGGAGCCGGCAGCGGCTGGATGTGGGCGTTGACCGCGCTGGCGCTGCTCGGCGTGCTGCCCCTGCCGTTGCACAGAGCGCGCGTGCGCGCCGCGGGGGCTCCTGGCAACCTGTTACGTTGGTTGACGCCCGTCGTTTGGGTCGCCGCGCCGCTGGCGTCGATGCTGGCGTTCGGCCTCTTCCGTGACGCCTATCTGAAATTCCTGCTGGTGGCCAGCCCCGCCTACTGCCTCCTGTTGGCCCGCGGGATCCTGGCCCCGGCAGGCGGTCTCCAGACGCCGGCGACGCGGCCTCCCACACCGGCCACTCCGCCACAGGAACCCTGGTTTCGCAGCCAGCAAGCCAGCGCGCTGGGGCGCGGCGCTATCGCCGCGCTCTGGGTGGTCCTCACGCTGGCGCTGGTGGGCGGGTTATCGGGCGCAGCCCTTTCGCGCTACTTCACCGCTCCCGCGGTCGCGCGCGACGACTACCGGGGTATCACCCAGTTCATCGCCGCAACCGCCCACCCCAACGACGCGATCCTCCTGGACGCGCCCGGCCAGATCGAGGTCTTCAGCTACTACTACCGCGGGGATCTGCCCGTCTATGCCTTGCCGCGCCACAGGCCCCTGGACCCGGAAGACACGCTGGGTCAATTGCGCAAACTGCTCGACTACGACAAGGTCTACGCGCTCTACTGGGCCAGTGAGGAGGCGGACCCGGGCCGCCTGATCGCGAATTGGATGGACAGTTGGGGCTACAAGACTCTCGACCAGTGGCACGGCAACGTCCGGCTGGCGGTCTGCGTGATGCCGGAACGCCGCGCGCCGGACGAGATCGTGGATAACCTGGATCTGCGTCTCGGCCCCGCCATCACCTTGCTGGGCTATCGCGGCTGGAACCTGACCCTCTCCGCCGGCCAAGTCACGCAGGTCCAGTTGCTCTGGCGGGCCGACGGCCAGCCGGCCAGCCGCTACAAGGTGTTCCTCCAACTTCTGGATCAGCGCGACCAGGTGATCGCCCAGCGCGACTCGGAGCCCGTCGGCGACAGCCGTCCCACCGATGGCTGGGAGCCAGGCGAAGTGATCCCGGACAACCACGGCCTGTTGATCCCACCCGGCACCCCTCCAGGCACCTACCGGCGGATCATCGGCATGTACGATGCCAACACGCTGGAGCGCCTCCGCTTGCCCGACGACCAGGATTTCATCGACCTGCCGCCCATCACAGTGTTGCGCGCCAAGACGCCGCCACTGTTGGCCGCGTTCAACATGGGCTACAGCCAAAGCTTCGACTTCGGTGGGATCACACTGCTGGGCCACGACCGTTACAAGCGCGGGTTCGGCCATGCCCCCGACACGCCCCTCTACCCGGGCGATCGCCTGCACCTGACCTTCTATTGGCGCGCCAACGTGGAACCGCGCGCGGACTGGTGGTTCGACCTGGCCTTGAGCGACGCCACCGGGGAGACCGTCGCCGATCTGCAAGCGCCATTGGTCGCCGACACCTATTCGACCCCGTTGTGGGAGCAGGGGGAGATCGTGCGCGGTGAACACGACCTGTCGATCCCGGCCGAGCTGCCGCCGGGCGCCTACCGGCTCAGCCTGATTCTCCTGCCCGACACCGACACCCCGGCCGGCGCCGCCTATCTGGGTACGGTAAAGGTGACGAGGGGGGTAGACAAGTAGACGGGGTAGACAAGTAGACGGGGTAGACAAGTAGACAAGGAGACAGGGGGACAAGGTGACGAGGGGGGTAGACAAGTAGACGGGGTAGACAAGTAGACAAGGGACACAAGTAGACAAGGAGACAGGGGGAGTATCTGCTCAATTTTTCGGGGAATCGCTCGCTGTGGCCGGTCTCCTGACCGAGTCACCGTGTAGTTTTCTGTCATTTCCATCACTCACCATCTACCTTGACATTGTTAGATTTCCCATGTCATTGCGAGGGCCTCGCTGTGGCGAGGAGTGGTGTGTGCGGTTGCGAGGCACGAAGCAACCGCAAACACCGCTCGCAATGACGAATGTAACAATGTCAAGCTACCTGGCATGTGATAAGGTAGGAGCATGATTCTCGAAACCATCATCGTCGGCGCGCTGCAGGCAAACTGCTACGTGTGCGGGTGTGCGCGTACCCGCCAGGCTGTAGTGATCGATCCCGGAGACAACGCGTCGGCCATTATCGAAACTCTGGGCAGGCACAACCTGAGCCTGTCGCGCATCGTAGCCACCCACGCCCACTTCGACCACGTGCTGGCGGCCCAGTCGCTCCAGGAGGTCACCGGTGCGCCATTTTACATCCATCCGGCCGACAGGCCGATCCTGGCCGCCATGCGCCAGACGACTCTGGCCTGGATGGGATATGACCCCGGCGAACTGCCCCAGGTCTCGGGCGACTTGACCGCGGGTGACGTGATCACGATCGGCGACCTGGCCCTGGAGGTCCGCCCGACGCCGGGACACTCCCCCGGTGGCGTCACCTTCGTGGACTACGCCGGCCGGCGCGCCTTCACCGGCGACGCCCTGTTCGCCGGCTCGATCGGGCGCACGGATTTACCCGGCGGGGCGATCGAGACGCTGCTGGCAGGCATCCGGTCGCAGATCCTGAGCCTGCCCGACGATTACGCGGTTCTGCCCGGCCACGGACCGGCCAGCACGGTGGGCGAGGAGCGGCGCACGAACTCGTTCCTGATGCACCCGTCGTCGTTCGAGTTCTGGCGCTGATGGCGGATGGCGGATAGCGGATGGCGGCTTGGCGGATGGCGGATGGCGGATGGCGGCTTAGCGCTTGGCGAATAGCTGATGGCTGATGGCTGACCCCTGACCCCTGACCCTTGACCCCTGACCCCTGACCCCTGACGGCTGATAGCTGAGGACGACGATGGAACATTTCACGCTGGCGCCCGGCATGGCCGCGGAGATCATCGCCCACGCCCACGCCGGCTATCCCGAGGAAGTGTGCGGTATCATCGCCGGCCGGCCGGAGATCGCGGTGGCCCTCCACCGGGGGCGCAACGTGTCGCCGACGCCGCGGGTGGCATACGAGCTGGACGTGAAGACGCTGGCCCGGCAGATCGCGTTCGAGGATGAGGGCCTGACCCTGGCCGCGATCTATCATTCGCACCCGGCCGGTCCCGAAACACCCTCGCCCACCGACGTGGCCCGGGCGTTTTACCCGGAGAGCGTGCACATTATTTGTAGCTTGGCGGACCCGCGGCGGCCCAGCCTACGGGGATTCCGCATCGTCGAGGGGCAGGTGCAGGAAGTGGGGTTGGGTGGTGGGTTGGCGAGCTCAGTCCAGTGAATCGAATTCACTGTCTGAACTTGAGAAGCCGCCGTTCGGCTGAGCGGCTCTCGATCTTGTCGATCAGGACAGGTTCGCTGACTCGCTGACTCGCCGATTCGCTGACTCGCCCATGCGCCGATCTGCGATTTGCCCATTTGCCGATTTGACACGCATCCCGGAACGGATGGGAACGGAAGCTACGGATAGCACGACACGGATGGGAACGGAAGCTACATAAACGAGTTTTGAAAGTGCGGTTTTCTGGCCTCTGAGGGCCTTCTAACTTGCGCGATTCAAATGACGCACGCCACCGGCTGAAAAATCGCTTATGAGTCACGACATAAGTCGTTCGCCAGGCGGCAACAACGACTGAAGTCGTTACTACCACCCGTCATAATTTCAGTAGCGCGGTACTGGCAACACATTGAGGTCGTCGGATCCATGAATTTGCAGCATACCCCGAAAGTAAACCGGCACACTTGCTCGTGTCTGAAGCGGGCGTGAGTTGGCACGGCGCCAACCACTCCCGCTGCCAACAGCACACGGCGATGGGTCGCGTCCAGGGTATGCGAACTGGAAGCTAGAAGCTAGAAGCTAGAAGCTGGAAGCTGGCGGTATCCTCCAGTATCCAGCATCCAGCATCCAGCATCCAGCATCCAGCAAAGGCTCATCGCAGGGTCATCTTGACCCGGATGGGTCTTTTTTTGTTTGCCAGCGTACCTGGGGTGGCTGTGGCACGGCCACAGACTCCATCGTGAGCTCTGTCGAACAGCGGCCACAGCCCACTTCCTGATTACTCGTTACTCGTTGCTCGTTACTCGTTGCTCGTTACTGGATTCTCCAAAGGAGTCACCACCATGTCCAAGATTGCGAACAGCGTCACGGAACTGATCGGCAACACCCCCCTGGTGCGGTTGCACCGGGTCACCGCCGGCGCGGCCGCGGAAGTTCTGGCCAAACTGGAGTTCCAAAATCCCGGCGGCAGCGTCAAAGACCGCATCGCCCTCAGCATGATCAAGACCGCCGAGGCTGCGGGCCGGATCGGCCCCGACACGATCATCCTGGAACCGACCAGCGGCAACACCGGCATCGGGCTGGCCATGGTTGCGGCGGCCAAGGGTTACCGTTGCACCCTGACCATGCCAGACACCATGAGCGTCGAGCGGCGCAAGCTGCTGCGCGCCTTCGGCGCCGAGCTGATCCTGACCCCCGGCAGCCAGGGCATGAAGGGCGCGATCCAGGCCGCGACCGAGATGGCCGCCCAGGACCCGCACTACTTCATCCCGCAGCAGTTCGAGAACCCGGCCAACCCGGCGATCCATCGCCGCACCACGGCTGAGGAGATCCTGCGTGACACCGAGGACCGCGTGGACATCTTTGTCTCGGGGGTGGGTACCGGTGGCACGTTGACCGGGGTCGGATCGGTGCTTAGAGAGCGCCTGCCGCACGTGAAGGTCGTCGCCGTGGAGCCGGCCGACTCACCGGTGCTGTCTGGCGGCAAACCCGGCGCACACAAGATCCAGGGCATCGGCGCGGGGTTCGTGCCGGGTGTGTTGGACACCAGCCTGATCGACGAGGTGATCCGGGTGACCAACGAAGAGGCGTTCGCCATGGCCCGCCGACTGCCCGTAGAAGAAGGCATCCTGATCGGCATCAGCTCCGGCGCAGCGATCCACGCGGCGGTCCAGCTTGCCCGGCGCCCCGAAAATGTCGGCAAGCGCATCGTAGTGATCGTGCCGTCGAACGGCGAGCGGTATCTGAGCACGGCGCTGTTTGCGGATTTGGTGTAGGGGTTGGTGGATTGGTTGATTGGTAGACGGGTAGATTGGTAGACGGGTAGATTGGTA
>PHCA01000041.1:0-41162 GCA_002842085.1 Chloroflexi bacterium HGW-Chloroflexi-1 | reverse complement strand
GTGCACCCATTCCCCCGGCCAAGGAGGTGGAAGCATGTTTGCTACGCTACGCGCCGATTTGAAGGCTGTCTTTGACCGTGACCCGGCAGCCCGAAGCGTGGCCGAGGTATTGCTGCTGTACCCGGGGCTGCACGCTGTCTGGCTGCACCGGCTGGCCCATCTGCTGTGGCACAATGGGTTCTTCCTGCTGGGTCGGACGGTCAGCCACTGCGCGCGCGGGTTCACCGGCATCGAGATCCACCCGGGCGCGCAGATCGGACCGGGCCTGTTCATCGACCACGGCATGGGCACGGTGATCGGCGAGACGGCCGAGATCGGCGCCAACGTGACCCTCTACCACAACGTCACCTTGGGTGGGGTCAGTTGGGCCAGGGTCAAGCGGCATCCCACGCTGGAGGATCACGTAGTGGTGGGCGCGGGCGCGCAGATCCTCGGGCCGATCACCATCGGCGCACACAGTCGCGTCGGCGCCAACTCGGTGGTGGTCCAAGACGTCCCGCCAAACTCGGTGGTGGTGGGTGTCCCCGGCCGGTTCAAGGTGCTGAACGGTGAGCGCGTCGTCGAGCCGAACCGGGAGGATCTCCAGCACGACCGGCTCCCCGACCCGAACATGGACATGCTCCGCAACCTGGCCGGCCGGGTGGTCGCGCTGGAGCACACGATCCACGAATTGCACCTGGAGGATGACCATCAGACCGCCGATGCGTGGGTGGCAGGGGCGAATGGGCGAATGACGGAGGCCATGTGCGCAGTGATCGCGGTGCGGTCCGCCGTTCGCCTGTCGCCCACGGTGGCTCGGTCAGGAGACCGGCCACAGCCACCCCGGATTATTGAGATGATACCTCAGCATGACATCGGCGATGAAGTATGGTTGTAGTACTAGGCCACTCGCCCGTCATCAGGTATAATACCCGGCAGCAGATGATTCCCGCAGTCAAGTTTTTACAGGAGCCTAACCTTTGCGCGTCAGCGTCATTTGTACCGTGCTCAACGAAGGGGAATCGATCCGCCGGATGCTGGACAGCCTGGTGGCTCAAACCCGGCAACCCGACGAGGTCGTGATCGTGGACGGCGGCTCGCGCGATAACACCGTCGCGGTGATCGAATCGTACGCGGACCGGCTGAAGCTGCGCGTGTTGATCGAACCAGGCGCCAACATCTCCCGCGGCCGCAACGTGGCCATCCGGACTGCCACCGGCGACGTGATCGCATCCACCGACGCGGGGGTGTGGTTGGAGCCAGCCTGGCTCGCTGCGTTGGTCGCGCCGTTGGAAAGCGGGCAAATCAGCGAATCAGCGAATCAGCAAATCGACCAATCGGCAAATCGCAAATCCGCAATCCGCAATCCGCAATCCGCAATCCCCAATCCCCAATCCGTCGCCGGCTTCTTCGTCCCCGACCCGCAGACCCCGTTCGAGGCTGCGATGGGCGCGACGGTGTTGCCAGCGATCGGTGACGTCGATCCAGGCGCCTTCCTGCCATCCAGCCGGTCGGTGGCGTTTCGCAAGGAGGCGTGGGCGGCCGCGGGTGGCTACCCGGAGTGGCTGGACTACTGCGAGGACCTGATCTTTGACTTCCGGTTGCAAGACGCGACCGGGCCTTTCGTGTGGGCGCCGGGCGCGGTGGCCCATTTCCGGCCGCGGGGCTCCATGCGCGCTTACTTCAAGCAATACTACCGCTACGCCCGTGGCGATGGCAAGGCCGACCTCTGGCGGAAGCGCCACGCCATCCGTTATGCCACGTATCTCGTTGCCCTGCCTGCCGTGTTGATCTTGAGCATCGCCCACAGCCCGCTATGGTTGCTGGGATTGGCCGGCGGCGCCGTCGTCTACTGCCGCACCCCCTTCCGCCGGCTGCACGCCCACCTGCTCAATCTCGCCCCCGTCGACCAGCTCCGGGCCATTGCGCTGATCCCGGCCATCCGCGCGGTGGGCGACGTGGCGAAGATGGTCGGCTACCCGGCCGGGTGGGTCTGGCGGCTGCGACATTGGCGGGATCCCGAGGTGCATTGGCAAATGTCGAAGACGAGAGGGGTGTCTTGAATGGAACTTCTCAAGGAACGCATCATGCGCGAAGGCGTCAACATGGGGCATGGCATCCTGAAGGTGGACAGCTTCATCAACCACCAGGTCGACCCGGCCTTGATGCTGGCTGTGGGCGGCGCGCTGGCCGCGCGCTTCGCCCACCTGGGCGCGAACAAGATCGTCACCGCCGAGATCAGCGGTATTGCGCCCGCGCTGACCACCGCCCTGGCGCTCGGCTTGCCCGTCGTCTACGCCCGCAAGACCAGGCCCGTCACCATGCACCCCAACACGATGATCGCCCATGCGCCATCGCACACCAAGGGCGTGATGACCGAGTTGATGATCTCGCCGGAATTTCTCGGCCCGCGTGACCACGTCCTGGTGATCGATGACTTCCTGGCCCGCGGCGAGACGATTCGCGCGCTGGTGGACCTGGTGCAGAAATCGGGCGCCACGCTGGTCGCCATCGGCGCGGTGATCGAGAAACGCTTCGAAGGGGGCCGCGCCGCCCTCACCGATCTCGGCGTGCCCATCGAGACCCTCGCGGTTATCACCAGCATGGACAATGGGCAGATCGTGCTGGAGTAACGCCTCCGGCGGAGTGTCTACCATGGATGCTGATTGCCTGGCCTATCTGATCGAAGCGACCGAGAGCCTGACCGGCGCCGAGAGCGAGTTTACCGACGGGCGCTACAACAACTGCGCCAACCGTTGCTACTACGCCATGTTCCAGGCCGCGGTTGTCGCGCTGATCGCCGCGAGTGTCCGACCGGCAGGCGGACGGGGCCAATGGGAGCACGACTTCGTCCAGGCGCGCTTTTCCGGCGTGCTGGTTCATCGGCGGAAATTGTATCCGGCCGATCTGGCGCCGCTACTCCCACAAATCTTCGACATCCGAAGAATCGCTGATTACACCGTGTCTGCCACCAGTCGCAAGGTGGCGCAGCATGCCCTTCAGAAGACCAGGGTTTTGGTGTCCGCTGTTGAGGTGCAGCTACGATGAACAAGAAACTCCAGATGATGGTTGACGAGTTCATGCGCGACCTCCAGACTCGGCTTCCCGGTGTGAAACTGGAGGCCTATCCTGGTGGCCGGCAATCTGCGGACATCTGCATGATGGCGCCCAGCCAGGATTTCTGGGATGATGACGCCATCCTAAATGCCGTGGATAGTATGGGGCAAAAGCAGATAGATACTTTGGTCAAAACCGGCTACTCCATTCACCTGCTCCGCCATTACCCTTTGCGCGCGCTGACCACAGCCGCACGGGTCGCCGTGCGCGAGGAAGCGCCGGAATGGCGCGCAGAGACGCTCGACGCGGGAGACGCGGCGCCATGAGCCAGGCAGCCCACGACACCATCGCCATCCTCGACTACGGCTCGCAGACCAGCCAACTGATCGCACGGCGGCTGCGCGAGCAGCACGTCTACTGCGAGCTGATCCCGTGGGACGCGCCCGCGGAGCGGTTCGCTGGCCTCGATCCGCAGGGCTATATCCTCTCCGGCGGCCCGGCCAGCGTCTACGAGCCGGGTGCGCCGACCCTGCCGCCGTTCGTCCTGGCCGCGGGGAAACCGGTATTAGGTATTTGCTATGGCATGCAACTGCTGGCCCGCGCCCTCGGCGGCGCCGTTGACCCCGCCGCCCGTCGCGAATACGGCCCTGCCGAAATCACCTTGACCGATGCTCCCAATCCGCTCTTTACCAATCTGCAATCTGCAATCTGCAATCTGCCATTAGCCGTCTGGATGAGCCACGGCGACCACGTGACCGCCCTGCCGCCGTCCTTCGTTCCGCTGGCCGTCTCCAATACCCAATACCCAATACCCAATACCCAGTACCCCATGCCCGCAAGAGCCACCATCGCGGCCATGGGCAACGTGGCGGTCGGCATCTACGGCGTGCAGTTCCACCCCGAGGTCCAGCACACGCCGCAGGGCCGGGACATCCTGCGCAATTTTGCGGTAGATATCTGCGGTTGCACGCCGGATTGGACGCCGGCCAACTTCATCGCGGAGGCGGTGGCGGAGATTCGCGCCCAGGTCGGGGGCGGGTCGGTGGTCTGCGGGTTGAGCGGCGGGGTGGATTCCGCGGTCGCGGCGACGTTGATCCACCGGGCGGTGGGGGACCGGCTCACGTGTATCTTCGTGGACCATGGGCTGCTGCGCCAGGATGAGGCCGAGCAGGTCGTCGAGACTTTCGAGCAGCACATGGGCATGCAGTTGATCACGGTGGAGGCCAGCGAGGAGTTCCTGGCCGACCTGGCCGGGGTGACCGACCCGGAGGTCAAGCGCAAGCGGATCGGAGCGCGGTTCGTGCGGACGTTCGAGATCACCGAGGCCCTGATCGCGGGCGAACAGAGCGGCGCTTCTAAGCAATTGCGCAGCAATTGCGGCACACACGCCACTTTCCTGGCCCAGGGCACCCTCTACCCCGACGTGATCGAGTCGGCCAGCCGCGCGGAACAGGGCACCGCGCGCACGATCAAGACGCATCACAACGTCGGCGGACTGCCTGAGGACATGACCTTCCAGCTCATCGAGCCGCTGCGCAATCTGTTCAAGGACGAGGTGCGGGCCGTGGGCGCCGCGCTGGGCTTGCCGGAGGAGATCGTCTGGCGGCACCCGTTCCCCGGGCCGGGGCTGGCCATCCGCATCCTGGGCGAGGTCACGGGGGAGCGGCTGGAGACGCTGCGCGCCGCCGATGCCATCTTCCTGGAGGAGTTGCGGGCCGCCGGGCTGTACCGGGCCACGTCTCAGGCGTTCGCTGTACTGCTGCCGGTGCGCTCTGTTGGCGTGATGGGGGACGGCCGCACCTATGCCGACACAATCGGCCTGCGCGCCGTCACCACCGACGATTTCATGACCGCCGATTGGGCGCGTCTGCCCTACGACCTGCTGGCAAAGGTGAGCAATCGCATCGTCGACGAAGTGTCCGGGGTCAACCGGGTGGTCTACGACATCAGCTCGAAGCCGCCCGCGACGATCGAGTGGGAGTAAATGTAACGAGTAACGAGTAACGAGTAATGAGTAACCTGCAAGTGCCCGAACGTGCTTTGCGTTTCACAAATGATTTTTCATGCGTAAATTCCTCATCAGTGCACTGACGATCACCCTCCTCGGCGCCGCGCTGCTAACGCCGGCCTACCTGCGCTATCGCCAGAACGCCGGCGTGGTACCCCCGGGCGTGCGGCTGGCCGGGATGGAGCTGAACGGCGCCAGCCAGGCAGAGGTAGCCGCGGGGCTGAACCGGTCCTTCGAGGAGCCGGTGTCCGTCTACTACGGCGACCTGCGCATCATCCTGCGGCCGCAGATGGTAGGCTTCCAGGTGGATGTCGCCGCGATGCTGGCCGAGGCCCAGGCTCACAACACGCCGTTCAACCTGGTCCGCGTGCTGGTGGGCGAGGCCCTCGATCGGCCGCCCGCACCGGTCGATGTGCCGCTGCGCTACAACCTGAACCGAGACGCCGTGGACAACTGGCTGGCCGATGTCGCCAGCCGCTACGATCGCCCACCGTTGCCACCCCAACCGATCCTGGCGACCCTGAGCATCGCGCCGGGCCAGCCGGGCCAGCAGTTGGACCTGACCGCGTCCCGCGAGCGGGTGATCGCCGCGTTGACCGATCCGCAGACGCGCAGCGCCAACCTGATCTTTCGGGAAACCGCGCCGCCCCCGGTGAACATGGCCGCGTTGGGTGAGCTCCTGCAAGCCCGCGTCGAGCAATTCCCCGGCATCGCCAGCGTCTTCCTGCACGACATCCCCACGGGCGAGGAGATCGCCATCGACGCCGACGTGGCGTACGCGGGGATGAGCACGCTCAAGATCATCATCGTCAGCGAGGTCTACCGTAAGCTGGACGCGCCGCCCGACGCCGAGGTCAGCCGGTTGATCAGCGAGACGATGGCGGTCAGCGGCAACTTTACAGCGAATCTGCTGCTCGGCGTTATCGACGATGGGGATCCCAACGAGGGGGTGCGGATCCTCAACACCTCGCTGCACAAACTTGGGCTGAGAAACAGTTTCATGGCCACGCCCTACGATCGCAAGCTGCCCACCCCGCCGCACGTGGTCACCGAGGCGAACAGTCGCACAGACCTCGACACCCAACCCGACCCGTACATGCAGACCACCCCGCGCGACATCGGGTTGATGCTGACGATGCTGGTCGAGTGCAGCCGGGGCGGTGGGACGTTGCTGGCGGCCTACGAGAAACAGTACACGCCGGCCGAGTGCCAGCAGGCGCTGGACTACATGTCGCTCAACGAAGTGACGGCGTTGCTCACGTCGGGGGCGCCGGAGGACGCGCGAGTGATCCATAAACACGGCTACGTGGCAGACACGCACGGGGACGTGGCCGCGATCCGGGGTCCGGCCGGGCCATACGTCCTCAGCGTCTTTCTTTACCGGCCCACCTGGCTGGAATGGGAGATTTCTGACACGACCATGCGCGAACTCTCCCAGGCGGCCTGGAACTACTTCGAGATGGTGAGCGGGGAACAGCAGTAGGGCACGGCTCTACGCGCGTGTTGACGGCAGACCGGCCGGCGCTGGGGGGTCATTCGGGCAACGGCCTGTTGTCTCGTCGCTGGGACCCGCCCGGACATAGCTGATCCGGGCTACGGATCAACGCCCGGTAAACCGGGCTATGGTCCGCCACGCGCCTCCCAGCCCCATTTCCTGGGGCGTTGTTCAGGTAGCACGGTCGATTTATCGCCGTGCGGGCGGGGCCAACGTAGACAGCCTTGCGAAGGTTTTTGCCCCGCCTTGGGCTAGAAATGGTGTCTTCGGGAACCTTCGCAAGGCTAATCGCGCAAGTTATGCAATCCTCAGTCCTTAGCCTTCAGCAGGTGGCTCGGCCGGCTCTGGCGTCGCAGGCGGTTCGACCGATTCGGCCGGCGCCTCCAGCGCCCGTTGCGCCTCCAGCTTCTCCAGCAGCTTGCCGAGCTCCTTGTTGATGGCGTCCAGCCCGGTCAGCAGCCCCTTGCGGACATCATCCACGACGTCGCTCTCCCGGACCTCGGTGACGACCTTCTCGGCCCGCTCCCGGATCTGCGTGGCGGCCTTGCTCTCGCCCGCCTTATCCACGGCCTCGCTGACCTGGTTGCCGAACTGCTGCAACCCATCGGTGATCTCGGTCTGCAGCTTCTTGCGGTCTTCGCTCTCCCAGGCCGCCTTGATCGCGTCGGCCACCTGTTTGCCCAATTTGCTCAGCTCGTCGACGATGCTTCGCTCGGTGCGCGGTTCCTCGGACATGGTTGCCTCCTCTTTCATCCCTTTGGGTTACGTCGCGGCTCGCCGCAGATCGGCTGGCGCCGCGCCGGAATGACGATTGACTATCATACCATACGCCGATGCGGCGGAAAAGTTGCAGATGGCAGATCCGACGGGCTGCGTTGTGAGCTATGGGTATCTTCTCAATAATCCGAGGGCTGTGGCCGGTCTGTGACCGAGCCACCGTGGCTCGGTCACAGACCGGCCACAGCGCCCCGAAAAACTGAGAAGATACTGGTCGCACACTTATCGGATTGGCGCCGAGATGTCCAGCACCACCTGATCCGCCCCGTCGGCCGTGAGCAGCCGCTGGCCGGTCGCGGGGTCGTACAGGCCGACGGCTAATCGATACTCGCCAGGAGGCGCGTCCGCGACGATGCGGACCTCGTGGCGGTCGGCCAGGTACTCCCCGGGCAGCCAGCCCGTGGTGGGGAACTGACCCCCGCCCGGCTCGCCATCCCCGAAGCCGCGGAGCGCGCCGGCCGGGTCCAGCAGGTGCACGAATATGGTGTATGCCCGGTCGGTCGCACCGGTTGCCTGCCAGTACAGGGTGAGTGGCAGCGCCGCGCCGGCCGCACTGCCGGTCTCGGGCAGATCATAGCCAACCAGCCGGCCCACGTCCCCGAAGCGCACGTCCGCGACGTGGGCCGGGCCAGGTGGGGTCATCTCGTGGGGCCGGCCGCGCAGGGTGATCGGGCCCAGGGCCAGATGGTCGGCGCCAGCGGCTGTCCGCAAGCGCGCGCCATCGGCCGGGTTGAACAGGCCCGCGATCAGCCGGTAGCGGCCGGCGGGTAGGGACGCGGGGACCCGGAACGCGGCCTGGGTGCGGACCAGCGTGTCCGGCGCCCACTGCGTCGTCGGGTAACCGGCGCCGGGCGGCGCTTCCCAACCGGCCGCCACCCCGCCATCCGCGTCCAGCAGTTGTACGAAAGCCGTGTAGTCGGCCGCCAGCGCGGCGGTGGTCTGCCAGAAGAGGCTGATCTTGCGCAGCTCACCCGGCGTGGCCACGGCCTCGGCCGCGCTGTAGCCGAGGAAACGCAAGCCGTCCTCCATGTCGGTCGATCGGTTGACGCCGATGGGCAGGCGCTCCCGACCCAGGACCCGGTCCGCCGGGGCAACGGTGATCTCGAACAGGGGGACCGCTGGGCCCAGTGCGACGCCAGCGGGGGTAAACGCGTCCAGCGAGCGAGCCTCGTCCTTTGGGCGCACGGCCAGTTCGACCGCGTAGCGTCCGGGCGGTGTGCCCGCGGGGATGAGCAGGCCCAGGCGATCCTCAGCCTCCCAGGCCGCTTGCCAGGCTTCTGCCGATGATGTGCCCTGCGCGCTGGTTTGTGCCGGAGCGGAGAGGCCGCCCAGCGGCTCGTAATCGTGCTGCGCCCAAATCTGGCCCAGGTCATCGACCAGACGAACGCTGACACCCAGGATCGGCGGCGGCGCGGCCGCGGCCCAACGCAACGTGACCGGCGTCACCGCGTTCGCAGCGGGCACGGGATCGAGCGCGGCCGTGACGCCTACCAGTTTCACCGCGCCAACGCCAGGCAGCGGGAAACGCACGGTGGCCGCGTTCACGGGCTGCCCTCCCGGCGCGAACGCCCACGCGCTGAGCCGGGTGCCCGGCCCATACCAGGCGTTCACGTCCGACACGGCCGGGGACCAGGTCGCGTCGGGGGTCAGGACGGCGTTCGGGCCGGCAGGTCGGCTACTGGCATAGCTACGCCAGTCATAGCTACGCCAGTAGCCGACCTGCCACGGGTAGACGCAGAAGACGGTGTCCTCGGGCAAACCCAGCTCGACCGTGTGGGCGATCAGCGGCCGGTAGTCGTCGGTGGGGTAGCGGGGCGTCGTGTAGAACGCGCACAGGCCCGCCCCGGCGACCGCGCCGATCAGCGCGATTGTGCCCCAGGCAGCCAGCCGCGACCGCGACCACAGCGCATCCAGCCCGGCCGCGACCAGAAGGATGAACGGCGGTAGCGCCAGCAACAGCAATCGCTCGCCTCGCTCCGGGAAGAATGGGTAGGTGAGGCCGATGAGCCAGCCGAGCAGGAGCGCGACGCCGGTGACAGTGGCGAGCATGACCGGGTATTGGGTATTGGGTATTGGGTATTGGGTATTGGGTATTGGGTATTGGGTATTGGGTATTGGGTATTGGGTATCAGGTATTGGATGGGCTGAATTTCCGCTGCGCCGGCCAACTTTCCACCAACGCCAATACCAAATACCTGATATCCCTATCGGCGCCAGCACAACCGGCCACCATGCGGTCAGCGGGCCTTCCAGGTGGCCGGCCAGGAACGCGGCCAGGTGCCGGCCAAAGTAGGCTAACAACCCGAGCGGCCTGTCAGCGTCCGCCACCACCTTCTGGCTGACGTAGGGCGCCAGCCTGGGCGCCGCATAGATCACCCACGGCAGGTAGAGCACGGCGACGGCAATCTGTGCGGCCAGCCACCGCCCCAGCGCGGCCGGATCGCGCCGCCACCGCCACAGCGCGTACAGCGTCAGGCCGACCGGCAGGAAAACGGCATAATACTGCGTGTACAGCGCGGCGGTCGCCAGGAGCACGTAGGGGACTGATGACAAGGTGACCGGCCTGGCGCCAGCCGCTAACACCGTGCGGGGCTGGTGACAAGGAGTAATTCGAAATCCGAAATCCGAAATCCGAAATCGGCAATTCGCCCACCCCCCGATCGTCGCCAGGATCCCCGCGCTCAGTAGCGCCACCAGCCCGTACATGCGCACTTCCTGGCTGTAGTAGATGTGCAGGGGGTTGATCGCCAACAGCAAGGCGGCCAGGAGGGCGGCCCGCCGGTTCAGCAATCGTCGCCCGGCCAGGTAGATCGCGGGGATCGCCAGCGCGCCGAAGGCCACGGACATCAGCCGCAACGCGATCGGCCCGGTCCCCAGCAGGGTAGTCCAGCCGTGGAGCAGCGCGTAGTAGAGGGGCGGGTGGATGTCCTGGGCCGTCAGCGCGGCCATCTGGCCCAGCGGGTGGGTGGCGAACCAGACGGAATAGCCTTCGTCCCACCAGAGGGGCTGAAAATCCAGGCGGAGGACGCGCAGGAGCAATCCAAGCAGGGCGACCAAGATCAAAAACCCGGCTTCGCGCCGAAACCGGATCGCACTTGCTCGTTGCCAGAAACCAGGTTTCTTAGAGAAACCTGGTTTCTGGCGACCGATAGCCGTCCCTACTTCTCTTTCCATTCGATGATCGCGGTCCGGTTGGTCGTGCCGCTGACGTTGAAATTGAAGACGTCAGAGGCTTGCTGGCCACCCTGGATCAGATAGGCGCTGTAGTTGCCGTCCTGGGCCGGCTGGATTTCGACCTTGCAGCCTGGATTGTAGAGAAACTCGCTGCCCGAAATGCCCGGATCGCCGTGCGCTGACTCGAGTCCTCCGGTGAAGGCTTGCTCTTTGATGACAGCCCCATCGCGCGTGACGCGCAATGTACCGGGGACCAGGGCGGTCTCGGACCGATTGAAGACGAAACACCAGACGGTCACAAAATCGTTGGTGTTGAGCCGCAGTTGCGATTTGCCCGTGAGCGCGAACCGTAGCGGCGGCGCGGGCGGCGGGGTCGGTTGGGCGGTCGCGGGTTTGGCCGTCGGCTGCGGCCGCGCGGTGGGCGGCGGGGCCGGGATGTCGGACGCTACCTGGACGCTCCCGGTCGCGTTGGCGCTGACCAGCCGGCCGATAACCCAGGCAATTTTGCCGTTGTAGTCGAATCGCCACCAATCGCCGGCCGGGTTCTTGCCCGTGATCTCGAACGTCTGGCCTTGGCGCACTTGCCCGATCCGAACGTAGTTGGTCCCGGGCCCGTTACGGATGTTGACGGTGGCGCTGGTCACGGTGAACGACGCCGGTTGAGGTGTGGCCGTAGCCGGCGCCGCGGTCGGCGGTTCGGGCGTGGGTGGTTCGGCCGCGGTTGGCTCCGGGGTGGCCGTGGGCGGGATCTGCGGTGTGGCCGTGGGCGGCACGGGGGTCGGCACTGCGGGCGTAGCGGTGAATATCGGCCGTAACGTCTTGGTTGGAACCGGCGTCGGCGCGACGCTCGACTGGCCGCCAGCGCATCCAGCAACGGCCACCAACAGCATCACAATAATGATCAAGGCCCAGAAACGAAAGTGCATTGCTTGTCTTCCTCCTTGGATTGCGGATTGCGGATTGCGAATTGCGGATTGCGTACTGCGGAAAATGTGCAGACATGGGCTACGGAATACGCACCACGCACCACGCACTACGCACCACACAGGTGATGTCGTCTTAGCGCGCCAGCCAGTATGCGACGTAGACGACCAGATTACGATACGAATCCCCCTTGGTCGTGAACTCCCTGATCGGCGAGACCCGGTAGCCATCCGGTTTGGCCAGGTAGATCTGCCAATCCGCCTCGCTGGCGTCGTACATCTCGAACTTCAGGTTGTACTCGCGCTCTCCTTCGGTCTTGGCGGTCTTGTCGAACGGCGCGTCGCCGAACGATTGCTCCGGGCTGCTGACGTCCACGCCGTCGTGGGACACCTTCAGGATATAGCCGGATAGCGGCTTCTCGTAGGGCGCGCTCCCCTCGTACACCTTCACCCAGATGGTCATGATGCCGGTATCCCGCTGGATCGGGAACTCGGGGCCGCGCGCGATGTCGAACGGCGGCAGCGGGGTGGGCAGTGGTCCCGGCGTATCGGTCGGTAGCGGCCGCGAGGTCGGGACGGGCGTCGGCGCCGGGGTGAGCACCGGCACGTCGTCAACCGGCCCCCTGGCTGTGACCAGCTCGGCGGCGACCCAGCCCGGCTGATTGGCGATGCAGCACACCTGCCACCAATCCCCTTCAGGGGTGCGCCCGAGGACGAGCAGCTCATCCCCCTGTTTTACCTGGCCTAACAGATCGAACGTTTCACCCGGCCCGCGGCGCGCGTTGAGCGTCGTAGAGTTTACCACGACGTACGGCGTCGGCAAAACCCGCGGGCCGGTCGCGCGCGTCGGGCGGTTGGTCTCGACGTCGGGGGTTGGCGTGGGCGTCGGCCCGGGGGTGTCGGTCGGCACGCGGGTGGGCGTGGGCGCCGGCGTCTCGGTGGCGAAAAGGATCAGGTTGGTGCGGCCGGTTTCGCCGGGCTGGGCCAGCGGGGCTGCCTCGGTGGGGGGCACAACGGTGACGCCTGGCGGCAGACTGCCTCGGACCGCGCTGGCGGACGTCGGCAAAGGTGTGAAGGCGCCCGGCAACGGCGTGAACGTGGGTCGCGGGGTCTTGGTGGCGGTCGGCACGGTGGACGTGGAGCGGCCCACCAGGACCTGTCCCACCGAACAGCTCAGGCTGACGGCGGCCAACAGCACCGCGCACAGCAGGATGATCCCCAGCGGCCGTTTAGAATCTATCCGAACATGCTCTGGCCGGTCTCCTGACCGAGCCAGGGGGTGCCAGGGGGCACGGTCGGGAGACCGGCCCCAGCAAATTGGGCGCAAATTCTCGGATGGAACCTTAGCAAAGGCGGTTTGGTTCACTCGTTCATTCATGGCCGGCTCGTGAACACCACATAGTACCATTTGGAGTTGGCCGCGCTGGTGTAGAGCCGCACCGGCGACGACAACGGGTTTCCCGCGCCGTCGGTGGCGATCACCTCCCACCAGACGTCATCCCCCATCGGCACGCCCACCCCGTTGCTGTCCCATTTGACGTTGTACTTCAGGCACAGTAGCCCGGTTCGGGGGGATGGGCAATCGGTGCGGGGATTGACCGGCTTGCCGTCGTTGGGCCACCCGATGACTTCCCAGGTCCAATTGTTGGATTGTGAGCCCTCACTCAGCCATTCTTCGCCCGTAGAAAGTTTGCGTACCTTCAGCTTATAGCCCCACAACGGCGAAGCGCCATCGTAGATCACCGCTTTCACGGAGAAGTAGTTTTGCCCCAGCGAGTACTCCTCCGGGAGACCTTCCGTGCGAAAGGTCCAGGCATAGGTCGGTGTGGGCGCGGGCGTGGCCGTGGGCGCCACGGTGGGTGGCGGCGGCGGGTAATCGGAGACCTCGGGCGCCAACCACAACGGCCCCTCGACCGTGACCACGGAATCGGCAATCCAGACGTCCACGCCGTTGACGCAACAGATCTTCCACCAGTTCCCCGCCCGGTTGCGCCCGACGACGGTCACCTCCGTATCGATCGCGAGCTGGGTGACCGTAGGATACCCCGCCCCAGGCCCCTGGCGCACGTTGGCCTTGTCCACGGTCACCCGGACAATGACCGGCGGCGGTGGGGTGTTGGTCGCGGTGGGTGTGGCCGTCGGCGGGCCGGGAGTCTCGGTGGGCAACGGGGTGACCGGCGGCGTAGTTGGCAGTGGCGGCGGCGTGGCTGTCACAATGATCACAACGACCGTCTGCACAGCCGGTCCACCGGCAGGCGGCTGAGGCACGAAGATCGTGGCCTCCGATCCCGGGACCCACTGTTGGGGCGTAGGCGGCGCGGCCGTCTGAGCCGCGGTAGGCAGCGCCAACCCGGGAAACCGCGTGACGTCCAGGGTTGGCGTCGCCACGCGGACACCACCGACCACCGGCGTCCAGGTCGGGCGCGGCGTCCGGGTCGGCGTGACGGTCACCGGCGCACGGCGGGCGATCAACTGGCTGACGGAGCAGCCCAACGTGCCCATAGCTAACAGCAGGAAAGCTCCCAAGAGCACCCCGATGGTGCGCTTGTGCATGTGATGATCCTCTCTTTTGCCCGGGGCGTACAAAGGGCCTTGGGCGGGCGTGACACGCCTCGAGTTGTCTTGTGCGACGAGCACAAGGTACAGTATAGCACAACATGCCGGATCACAGCAACCGCCACTCCTTGCGAAGGTTGCGAATAGCCTTACCGATAGAGCGATTCTTGGCTGACGAGGGCACTTCCGGCCTGAAATCTGCTCACAAACCTTCGCAAGGGTTCGAATGCACCCGAAACAAGAGGGCAAATTAGTGGAACTGGTCGTCTACCGTTTCCATGCGCCCAGCGCGCCCGTCACCAGCCCGGCCAACGCCTCGCTGATTCCGGTGGGCTGAAAACTGAACCGGACGAATACCGGGTCATGATCCGAGCTGCGATGGCTGGTGGCGTCCAGGGGGCGGCGGTCCGGGAAGTCGGCGTCGATGTGGACCGGGCCGCCGGCCTTGAAGTAGCGATCCAGCCCCGGCGTCATGACAAAGTGGTCCAGCGCCTCGGACCGGCCGTTGTAGATGTAGCTGTACCGGTCCGCGGGGGGGATGTGCCGCGTGTAGAGGTCCGCGAACCCGGCGAATTGGGCCAGGGTCGCTGAGCCGAGCGTGTCGTTGAAGTCGCCCAGCGCGACCGCATTGGGCGCGGTCAAGAGTGAGGCGACATAACGCGCTTCGGCGATGCGCCGGGGCAGGTTGGTCGTCTCGTCGCCGCGCTTGGACTTGAGGTGGTTGACGATCACCCGCACGTCCAGCGCCCGGTCGCCAGCCGCGTTGCGCACAGTCAGATCGGCCACGTAGGGTGGCCGGCTGAAGAGCGGATAGCTGCCCGCGGCGCACGGGTTGGGGCGGCCGCGCGGGCCTTGGGCGGCCGCGTAGTCCACGTCGTAGTCGGTTGGGGTGCACGTCTGAGCCTGGTCGCTTCGGCGCAGCGTGACGCGGCCCTCATCGTAGAGCAGCCCCACCGTGATGTCGCGCGCGTCGATGCTTTCGTAGTAGTCGTAGCGGAACCCGCCCCCGATCGCCGCGGTCAGCGCGTCCCAGACCGCGTCCTTGCCCTCGACCTCCTGCACGCCGATGATCGGGCACCGCTGGAGATCTTCCCGGATGGCCGCCGCCCGCTTGTCGATCAGCCGGGCGAACCCCGCGGCGTCCGCCGGCGTCCAGTCCCCCAGGTCGCCGTCGCCGTCATCCAAGGCGTCGAACAGGTTCTCCAGGTTGAAGCTGCACACGGCGAACTCGTCGGCCGCGATGGGGGCCTCGGGGTCAACCGGGTCGGGGGCATCGACCACGTCGATCGCCGGCGCGTCCGTGTCCACGAGCAGGACGTAGCGCTCGAACTGGTAGCCCAGCACGCCGGTCAAGCCCTCGGCCGAGAGCCGGTCACCCGTGCCCACGTCGGGTAGATCTTGCCCGAGCCCGCCGGAAAGGGTGATCGTGCCGCGATCGGCCGGCACGTCGTCGAATAGTCGCTGGCCATAGAGCGGGCTGCGCCGGTCCACCAGCGCGATCTCGGGATCGCCGGCCGGGAAACGGGACACGTAGCGGGTCGTTGGGCCGACGACCATGCCGTCGAAGCTCAACTCCACCCGCATCCCCTCGTATGGCTCGTAGACTGTGGCGGGGTCAACCTCCGGGTCGGTGAGCGGGGGGATGGGCAGGGGGGTGGGCAGCTCGCACGTCCCGATCCGTTCGTAGGAAGCTACGGCGTCACTGGTCAGCCCGACGATTTCGGTGGAGCCGTAGTATTCCTGCACGGCGAAGTTGTGGATTTCCACCAGGTTGCCCGGGCGCAGGTCGTGGGGGTTGTCCCACTCGCTGTAGCGGAAGACGAACGCGCCCTCCGATGTGCGCGGGTCATCGTCCGGCGCAGCGCTCTGGATGTAGAATCCGCTGGCGGCCACGCCTGTGATGCAGCCGGTGAGGCAAGACAGTCCCGTGCGACCATCGTACGGCGACGCCAAGCCAGTTCCCTGGATCTGGGCGATGGTGAGGTCGCTGCAAGCGGCCGGTTGGCAGTCGCCCGGCACGACATCGGCCTGCGACCGGGGCCAGATCTGCGCGGCGTCGTAGTCCGCGCTCAGGCCGGTCACCGTGACCGGGCAGCCCTCCGTCAGGTCGTCCAGGGTGATGCCGGTCTGGCGCTCGATGAAGACCGCGGCCCCACCGACGCGGAATCGCCGCGCACCCAGCGCGGATGCCGGCCCGGTGACCGAGACCAGCAGCCCCTCGGTCGTTTCACCGATCTCGTTCGGGCTGACCAGGCGCGGCGTCGGTGGGGCGCCGGCTCCCAGCCGGGTGATCTGGCTCGGGGACGCCGGTAACAGCTCCAGCAGTCCGTGATATTCCGTGAGCCGGCCGGTGACGCAGGCCTCGTCCCCCGCGGCCAGCGCCTGGCCGATGCCCCGCGTTCGATAGACGTAGATGCCGGCCGAGGCGTCTTGTAGCGCGAACGATTGGTCCGCGGTGAAGGCGCCGGTCGGCACGCTGACGCGGCCGTGCACGGTGACCGTGCTGCCGATGACCAACCGCCGCGCGTCGGCGATGGGTTGTGCGCCCGGGCAGACGGCATCTGCCGTGGCCTGTTGCGGCAGCCAGGTGGCGATCAGGAGGGCCAGGAGCAAGATTCGGCGCATCGGTTGCCTCGCGAAATAGGATCAAGCGTTTGGGAGGAGTGCCGTCATCTAACCACAGATCGCTTGGGGTGTCAAGATGGCTGGCCGCCCGGCGCGCGGTCGCCCGGCGCTAAAGCCGCCGGGCTCAAGAGCGACGCCCCGTGAATGGGGCTGGTGATGCGGGGCGGTAATGGTCCCCAGATATCCTTTCGATAATCCGGCCACAGCCAGCGATCCCCCGGAAAATCGAGAAGATACATCCCCAGGGAGATAAGCAATTGCGCCCATTTCAAATTGTGTTATAATGTGAGCGACTCACATTGTGAGCGACGTCACCCGGAGCATCATGCGGTCTCACACACCCAATACCCAAATACCCAATACCCAATACCCAATACCCAAATACCCAATACCCAAATACCCAATACCCAAATACCCAATACCCAATACCCAATACCCAAATACCCAATACCATACCATAACACGCCAGGAGGATCCTATGCGCATCGAAGATTTCCCCCGTCCCAAAGACGATAACCGGCGCGGCGTCCACTGGTCCGCGTCGGTCTATCACCCCACCGGCGCGGCGTTGGACTTTTGGATCAGCGAGCTCCAAGCCATGCACATCAAGTGGATCAAGTTGATGGACGATGGCGGCGGGTCGTCGCTGGAGTTGTGCCGGCGGTTGCTGGTCGCCGACATCATGCCCATCGTGCGGCTCTACCGGTTGGAGCCCAATCCCGGCCACATCGGCGGGCGGGAAGAGGCCGCCCTCAGGCAGTTGATCGATGCCGGGGTGCGCTACTTCGAGACTAACAACGAGCCGGACCTGTCCGCTGAATGGAAGAACGGCCGCATGCCCGCCGACTGGCTCGACGTCGTCATCGACAATTTCATCATCGACGCGGATAAGGTCATCGCCCTGGGTGGTCTGCCCGCGCTGCCGGCGATGGGGATCAGCAGCCGATTCAACCCCGTGCAGCGCGTCGTGGATAAGGGCCGCGCCGACCTGTTCGACAAGGGCGCGTGGGTGGCCATCCACAACTACACCCTCAATCACCCGCTCGACTATCCCTACGACAGCGTCAACCAGGAGGGCGTGCCGGTGAGTCAGGAGGAGTACGACCGGCTCGGGCCGTGGGCCTGGGAGGGCCGCCCCCGCGAGCTGATCAACCAGTGGCGAGCGGCGGATAAGAACCCCGGGGATACCCTGGTCGATGATGCGACCTGTTTCCTGGCGTTTTATCTGATGGACGACATGCTCTTCCAGACCCTGGGCCACACAGTGCCGATCATCAGCACCGAAGGCGGACCGGTGGTAGGCTGGAAGGACGATCAACGCTATCCCCGGCTGGATCCGACGACGCATGCCGGGTGGGTCGTCGCGATCAACGACTTCATGCAGGGCGGTCGGGAGATTCACGGCATCCGTTGTCCGGACAGTTACTTTACCATGTGTTACTGGCTGTTGGGCAACTACCGCCTGGGCTTCATGGCGCCCGGCTGGGAGAGCCAGTCCTGGTACAGCGACTGGTGGAACACCGACTTCAACTTGAGCGGTGAGTTACCGGTGGTGGCGGCCGTCAAGGCCATGCCCAGCCAGGTGGCGCCGCAGATCAAACAGGCTGTGGTGGCCGGCCAATTGCTGCGCGCCGACACCGATGAGCCGCTGCCCAGCTTGCAGGTCGATCTCCGGGCCGGGGATCAGGTCGTCGCCAGCGCGACGTCGGCAGACGATGGTGCGTTTCGCCTGGAGCGCTTGACGCCGGGCATCTACGATCTGGCCGTGGCGCCTTGGGGCATCGTGCGCCGGGGGGTGACCGCCGCGCCGGAGCCCGGGTTGCCGGTTCTTATCCGGTTGGCCGGCGGCCGCAGCAGCGCACTGACCGGCAAGGTTCTGGATTACACCGACGCCCCGCGCGCGGGCATCCCCGTGACATTGTGGCGAGATGGCGGCCCATCGCGGGGCGCATCGATCGGCGAGACCCTCACCGACGCCGATGGCGGTTTTCGGTTCTCGGGCCTGCCACTGGGGAGCTACAAACTCTCGATCCCGGGCATCACCGTGGCGGGGATCGCCCTGGATGGATGGGCGACCAAGAACATCAAGCTCACCACCGGGACGCCGGCCGGGTATCGGTACGCGGTCACCCAGCGGCGCCTGTTACCTGAAGCCGAGACCGCCGGGCGACGCCTTTTCTACGGCACGGTATCGGACATCGACGGTGTGCCGCTGAACGGCATCAAACTTCAGATGGTCTGGCACAGCGCCGCGCCCGGCGCCACTTTCCCGACCACGACCACCGGCCGCGATCCAATCAAGCCGGCCGGCCGCTATGAGTTCCTGAACACCCCCGGCGTCTTCAGCATCCGGGTGATCCAGGGGGACTGGCCCAGCGAGGTGGCTGACGACCTGGACACCGCCAACGTGCCCGGCCGCGCCGGCCAGCCGATCACTTACCAGGTCGATTTCCGTTTGCAGACGGTGGCCAGCCCGACCCGGTTGGACGGGCTTGTCCTGAGCACAGCCGAAGGGTCGGCGCCCGGCGGGCAGCCCGGCCGCAAGATCAAGCTGACCGGCGTCGCCGGGGCGCAGGAAATGGCCTTGGGCGAAGATGGCAGCTTTGCCTTCCCCGATCTGGCGCCGGGCAGCTATCGGCTGGAGCTGGCCGGGATCGGTGTCATCGCCGACGAAATCAAACTGGAAGCGGGCGGGCTCTACCGGCTGATCTTCCCGCTGCGCAGCCGCTTGAGCGGCCGGGTCCTGGATCCGCCCGATGGGTTGGTCGCGGTGCTCTACGCGCCGCTGGCGTGGGGCTGGACGCGCCAGGCCCCCTTGGATCCCGCCGGGGGCTTCGCGTTCGAGGGCTTGCCACCCGGCCTGTACCGGCTGGAGGTGGCCGATCAGGTTTTGCCCGACCTGGAGTTGACCGGCGAGAACAGCCTGCAACTGGCGCCCATCGACCTGGCCCGGGGCCAGCGCAGCGTGATCCGCGGCCGGGTCGCGGACGGCGCGGGCAAACCCCAGCCCGATATCCTGATGATCCTGCGCCGGGAGGGGCTGATCGTGACGCAGGCCCACACCGCGGCCGACGGCACGTACCGGTTCGCCAACCTGCCGGCCGGTATCTACTCGTTGCAGGCGGCGGGCATGGGCGAGGTGGCGGGCGGCATCGTGTTGGACGGCCAGCGGGAACAGGTGTGCGACGTGTTGTGGGGCGGCTCGGGCCCGCGCGGGGTGATCCAGGGCCGGGTGCTGGCGAACGGCGTGCCTCAACCCGACCGCCTGGTGCTGCTGCTCAGCCAGGGGCAGGAAGTCGCCCGGACGCAGACCGACAGTGCGGGCGCGTTCCGGTTCGCTCGATTGGCCGGCGGCGTCTACACGCTGGCGGTGGGCGGCCCACCGGGCGATGGTGAGCCGCTGGTCACCGACATCCGCCTGGCCGAGGACGCCACGTTGACCCAAGACATCAACTTGCCCCCCGGGCCGCGCAAACCTTTGGCGCACTATCTGCTTTTTGGGTCACCGCCCGAAGGCGGGGGCGGGCCGGCCGGGGACGCGGAAGCGCGCCTGGCGCTGGCATTGGCCACGCGTTATCTACGCCGGATCGGGGCCAGCGGCGGCTTCAGCCTGGATGAAGCTGCTCAGGCCGCGGAGGTAATCATCGTGGGCGATCAGATGGCGGCGACCGCGGAGGGGACGTTGCGGGCGGCCGGTTGCCAGGTGACCCGGCTGTCGGGTGATGGCTACGCTCTGGCCGCGGCCTTTGCACAACGTCTGTCCACAATGGGGGAGGGGTGAGACCATGAATCTGTTCGAACGAACTCAGAGCTTCTTCAGGCACTTGTCCGGCCAGCAAGAACCGCCGGCACTGTCGGCACCCGTCGCGGCGCCATCGACCGCCCCGCGCGAACCCATCGATGACGCCGCGGCCTACGGCGTCACCGTTGAACCGGCGACCGTCACGCCGGGCGGCTGGTATTGGCAGGCCGTGCGCGTCCATCACCTGAGCCCGGAGGAGAACGGCGGCAATCACCACATCTACATGGATGTGGTGGACCCGACGCTGAGCGGCGGGACGAATCCCTACGGCGGGCGGGTGTTCAACGCCCGTTTGAAGATCAGTTGGGACGGTGGTGAGCAGTTCGCGGTGATCGACAAGCCGCTGAGCGAGCCGGGCGCGAATTTCCCGATGTGGAAATGGCAGGTCTGCGCGGTGAAGGCGCTCGGATTGCCGGGCCAGGAGCTGCCGTCCGACCGGGTCATGGGGATGCACACCGGTCACCCAGACGAAGCGCCGGGCAACACCTTGTTCCACCACTCCTTCAGCGTGACCTTTTGCAAGGTGCAAGCGCCCGCCGTGATCTACGCCGACAGCGTGATCTATGGTGTGCTGCACAAGGGCGCCGGCCGTACGGCGTTGCTCATGCAGGGAGACACCACCACTGCCAGCCAGGTCGTGGGCGGCGATGAGGCGTTCCGCTTCACCGATCTGGCGGCCGGCGAGTACCAGGTGGGCGTGCGGGACACCCGGTTCCGCTCCGACCCGGTGCGGGTCGACGGCCAGGATCAGGCCCAACTGGCGTTGACGTTGATCCTCGCCGAGAGCGCGATCTCGGGCCGGGTCCGCAACGGCGCCGGCCGGACGTTGCTCTTGCAGCGCGCCGGCGCCGAGGTGGCGCGCCAGGTCGTCCCCGCGGACGAGACGTACCGGTTCACCGGCTTGACCGCCGGCAACTACCGGGTGGCGCTCGCCGACACGCCACTCCGTTCCGCGCTGATCGTCCTGGATGGCGCCGCCGCGGCCACGGCCGATCTCGTGGCACCCACGCAGGGCAAGCCGCTGACCCACTACGTCCTGTTCGGCCCGGCCGAGCAGCCGGCGACCGAGGCGGACTTGCTGCTGGCCCAAGACTTCCTGCTGGCCTTTGCGCCGTCCTTCGGCTTCAGCGCGGACGAGGCGGCCCATGCCGGCCTGGTCACCATCATCGCCGACCGGACCGCGGTCAGCCAGGAGAGCGAGGCGGCGCTGGGGTTGGACGGCACGCCGGTGCAGCGCATTGCCGGCACGGTGGCGGAGGTGGCGACCGCGCTGGGGGCGCGCGTTGGGGCGGGACAGCCGTTCGTCTGAGTTGAAGGTGCAACGCATTGGGGTGTGCCTGGAATCAGTTGAGGGGGCTCGGTCGCAGACCGGCCCCGGCGAATTCACATTTCGGCTCTGGCCGGTCTGTGACCGAGCCAGCTTCAGAGGGCGCGGCACTGAATGACGGTTACATCTTGAACTGGCTGCGCCAGTTCAAGATGGCCCTGGACGACTCGACTCTGGTGGCCGAGTACCAGCGCTTGCGCCGCGAGTTTGCCTCATAAGCCCCGTCCAATCGGGTGCTGCGAGGCATCTTGCGGCTGGCGGCGTGCGTTAGCCTGCTGTCCCCATCACGGAACCGGCGTGAGGTCTTCGAGGTGCTCCTGGATCACTTCCTCGATGGGTCGCGACACATCAGGCGTGTAGAACGGCAGCGGCGTGGGGAATTCGGGGGGGATGGGCCCCTGGTTCGGCGCTACCACTGGGGTGGGGTTCGGCGCATAGATCGTGGCATTCAGTAGCGCGTCATACTCTGATTTCGAGACCTGTTTCACGCTGCCTCCGGTCATGATAATAATGAGGTAGAGCGGTGTCTCTTGACCATCGGCTGACGTGAGCGTGAACACCCACGCCTCTGCCAGATCTCCCTCCATGAGATCGACTCGATGGTAGTCTACGTGCATCCCGGATGGCGTTCCCGCCAAGTCACCGAACTTGACCTTGACGCCGTTGTCATAAACGTGCGGGAGGACATCGGTGCTGATGAACGTCTGTGTCTGCCGCGGTGCTTCGCCGGGTTTCAACGCAAAGACGCAAAGACGCAAAGGCCTTTTTGATTTCTTTGCGTCTTTGTGCCTTTGCGTTGAAAACGCCTTTCGTTGAAAGGGCCTTTCAACGAAAGGGCCTTTCAACGAAAGGGGTTTGGTTGCGGCGGGAGGCCGCGCTATAGTATGACCCAGCGACATTTGCGTTGATAGCGAGAATCTTTAACGGCGTCATTGCGAGCGGTTTTGCGAAGCAATCGAGATTGCCGCAATCTCGATTGCCGCAATTTCCTGGTTAGCGAGGGAGATTGCTTTGCTTCGTGCCTCGCAACCGCAAACGGCGCTCCTCGCGCCACAGCGAGGCCCTCGCCACAGCGAGGCCCTCGCAATGACAGCCCTTTGGTTGCGGCGGGAGGCCGCGCTATGGATAGCTGCAAGATTCAAATGACGCAAAGTCGCCCACTTTCGGGCCGAAAAATCATTTATGAAGCACGGATTTCCTATTTGCCATTTGCCATTTGCCCTACTTCAAGATCACCGGGAAAATCCACCCATACCCGCCCCTGACGCAGAAGCGCACCGCGTCCAGCCAGACGTCGGTGGGCAGCGTGTCCCCGTCGTTCCCCGCGCTGAAGACCAGGTCCACTGAGCCGGCCGTCCGTAAAGCCGTCAGATCGGCGAACTGCATCCGGTACAGATAGCGATCCCACGGCAGCCCATCGGACGCGGTGTCGGCCGAGTTGCCGGTGCGCAGCAGTGAGCTGATGACGCGGCCGTCGGCCGCCCGGAACTCGCCGGTGAACCAGTCGTCATAGGGCGCTTCGGACGTGCTGCCCCAGCCCTGATCCTGGTTCTCGATGCGGTAGGCGAACCAGAGGGTGGCTTCTTGGGGGAAGGGGGGCAGGGTGATCGTCTGGGTCAGGATGCCGCGGGTGTCCGGCCCGCCGGGAAAATGCGCGGCGTGGGCGCCGGAGTAGGCGCGCAGCGCGTCGATCGTGACGTCCCCGTGCGGCTGCCAGACCGCGGCGCCCGCCTCGAAGTCGCCATCGTCGAGCAGGTCCTGGCAGCCGGCCGGCCACTCGGGCAGCGGCGGATGCGGCGTGGGCGTGGGCAGCGGCGTGGTGTTGCCGGGCACGGCGGCCAACGCCCGCGCGGCGTTGATCCGGCCGTGGCCGAACTCGGGATCCCAGCCGGGCGCGCCCAGGTCGTCGGCGTTGGCCTCGATGAGCGTGCGCACCTGGTCCGGGGTCAGGTTCGGGTTCAGCGACAGGATCAGCGCGGCCAGCCCCGACACGTGCGGCGTGGCCATGCTGGTGCCGCTCATCGAGCCGTAGCGGTTGCCGCGGTAGGTGGACCAGACGCCCACGCCGGGCGCGGCCACGTCCACGAAGTCGCCGCGGGTCGAGAAGCCGGCCAGGTTGTCGTAAGCGTCGGTGGCCGCCACGGCGATCGCGTGGACATGGGCTGCCGGATAGTGGTAGGAGCAGCGGCCGGTGTTGCCGGCCGCCGCGACCACGACCACGCCGTGCGACCAGGCGTAGTCCACCGCAGCTTCTTCGCCCTGGCTGTAGGAAGTGGCGCCCAGGCTCATGTTGATGACGTTTGCGCCGTTGTCGGTCGCGTAGATGATCGCCCGGATCAAATCCTCGTAGGTGCCGTAGGCGCTGTGCGGGAACACGTCCACGGGCATGATGGTGGCGGCGCCGGCCATGCCGGCAACACCCACGGCGTTGTCGATGCGCGCGGCCGCGATGCCCGCCACATGGGTGCCGTGGCCGTAGTCGTCGTCTGGTACGTTGTCGTTGTCCGCGAAATCCCAGCCGTTGACGTCGTCCACGAAACCGTTGCCGTCGTCGTCCACGCCGTTGCCCGGCACTTCGCCCGGGTTGATCCAGATACCCTTGTAGAGATCTTCGTGGGTCAGGTCCACGCCGGTGTCTACGATCGCGATGATGATCGAGGGGAGGCCGGTGGTGCGGTCCCAGGCCGCGGGCATGCCCATCCGGCCCAGGTAGACGCTCTGGCGCGCGGCGTAGTCCGGGTCGTTCGGCGCCAGGTCCAGGCCGAAGGTGTAGTTGGGCTCGGCCCACGCGAACCCGCCGCGATCCACCAGATCGGCAGCAGAGGCCGCCAGATCGACAGCAGAGGCCGCCAGATCGGCGCCGGGCCGCGTTGCGACTACTGCCAGCCCCAATTGCGGGATGGTGCGCAGGAGGCGGACACCCGCGCGGGCCAGCGCGGCCTGGTCCGGGAGGGCCTGGCCATCCGGCAGCTTGACCAGCAACTGGTCTGCCACGCGTGGCGCGGCCCAGTCCGGTTGGCCGCGGTCGGGCGCAGACGCAGCGGGCGCAGACGCAGCGGGCGCCGGTCGAGGAGCGCCGCTACCGGCCGCGGCCAGGTTGATACCGGTGCTGGTAGCAGTTGCCACGAGCGCCAGGAGGATCGCCGCGACCGCGGTCAAGCGCAGGATCTGTCGGGTTTGGTGAGACATTGGTAGATTGGTAGGTTGGTAGGTTGGTAGATTGGTCACCCTGTCACCAATTTACCAATTTACCCCGTTACCAATTTACCAATTTACCCCGTTACCAATTTACCAATTCACCCCGTTACCAATTTACCAATTTACCCCGTGTCAAGTATCCTGGCCGTGTCTGCTTGCTCGGGCTGGTGGGACTCAGCGCCTCGGCTGGCCGATCCCACCGGGTTGGCCGCTGAGCGCGACGGCCAGGTCGTCCCCGCGTTTCACCAGGTAGGAGGGCAGGCCGCTGGCCTGCAGGTCGCCGAGGACCGGCTGCCAGTCGGGCGCGGCGCCGAACGTGCTGCCGGCCAGCAGGATGCCGACCCCTTGCACGCCCCGGGCGCGCAGCCCTCGCAACACGCTGACCCAGTGATGGTCGGTCGCAGGGGTGATCACCACCAGGGTCGTGTGGCGGGCCATGTGTGCGCCCTCGCTGGCGAGCACTTGCGCCAACGGAATGGTCCCGGTACCCTGGATCACGGCCAGAATTTCCAGCAAACGGGTCAACTGCCGCTCTCCCCGGTCGGGTTGGACCATCTCGCGGTGTTGCGCGTAGCTGAGAAAGCCGATCTCCCGATCCGCCTGGAGGAAGTGGTTGGCCAGGGACGCGGCGACGGTGACGCCATATTCGACGGTACTGGGCGGCAGCTCGACGCTGTCCGCGCGGCGCGTCAGCCAGGGCAACGGGTCGGTGGCCTTGGGCATCCAGGGGGATTGGGCCTGGGCCGGCCCGTACATATCCAGAAAGATCCACACATCTGCCAGCGGGTCCAGCTCGAACTCCTTGGAGATCAGCCGGCCGGTCCGGGCGGTCGAAGGCCAGTGGATGCGGTTGAAGCTGTCTCCGGGCGCGTATTCGCGCACACCGGAGATGCTGGCGGTGACGTAGGGGGTGCGGCGGCGCATCGCTTCTCCGCCAGGCAGATAGCCGGTGGGTTGGATGAATTCGGGGATGGGGATGATAGCCGGTGTGACGACCAGAGACGTCGTGCCGGGGAGCGTGCGGGTGAATCTGAAGATGCCGAGCGGATCGCCGCTGGTGAGCGCCAGCGGCCCCAGGGCGAAGCGGCCGCGTTGTTGGCACAAGGTGCGCACCTGCCAGCGCGAGGTCGTCCGGCCGCGCAGCGAATTGACCACCCGGCTGACCTGGTGCCCGGGCAGATCGGAGAGATCATGCACCTCGATCCATAACTTGGCCCAGCGCGCCTGGTTGGACAGCTCCAAGGACTCTTCAAAATACTTGCCCACCTGGGAGCGTTGGGACCGGGTAACTCGTCGCAGCGCCAGTCCGCGTATATTGGACCAGGCCCACCACAGCGCGATCAAGATCACCCCGGTGACGAAGTAGAACAGGTTGAATGCCAGATCGCGCCCGGTGCTCGAGGCGAACACCAGCGCCAGCAGCCAGAGGAGGAAGATGCCCCAGGAACGTCGCAATGGTTGGACCTCGCTTTGGGGTAGACAAGGAAACAGGTAGACAAGTAGACAACCCCGTCACCTTGTCACCCTGTCACCCTGTCACCGTGTCACCGTATGGCCCTCACCCGCGTCCCTGGCACCGGCACCGACGCGGCGATCTGCTCGACGACGGCGGTGGCCTCGACGTTCTTGATGCGCGCCGACGGGCTGATGATCAAGCGGTGCGCAAAGGTCGATGCCAGCAGCGCCTTGAGGTCGTCCGGGATGACGTAGGTGCGGCCTTGCAAGGTCGCGTAGGCGCGGGCCGTTTTGAAGAGGGCCAGGCTGCCGCGCGGGCTTACGCCCAGGTAAATGTCCGGATGGTGGCGGGTGGCGTTGGCCAGATCGACGATGTACTCCTTGATCAGATTGTCCGCGTAGATTTGGCGCACCGCGGTTTGGGCGGCCAACAACTCTGCGGCCGTCACCACTTGACCGATGTCCTGGATCGGGTGATGTTCCCGCTGCGATTCCAGGATGCGAATCTCGTCTGCTTTGGCGGGGTAGCCCAGGCTCACCCGCATCATGAAGCGGTCGATTTGCGCTTCGGGCAGCGGGAAGGTGCCCTCGTATTCGATCGGATTTTGTGTCGCCAGCACCAGGAACGGTTTCTCCATGATATAGGTCACGCCATCTACAGTCATCTGGCGCTCTTCCATCGCCTCCAGCAGGGCCGATTGGGTCTTGGGGGTGGCCCGGTTGATCTCGTCCGCCAGCACGATCTGGGCCATGACCGGGCCCGGCCGGAACTCGAACTCGCGCGTCTTCTGGTTGAACACCGAGACGCCGGTGACGTCGCTGGGCAGCATGTCGGGGGTGAACTGGATGCGCCGGAACGAGCAGCCGATCGATTTGGCGATCGCGCGCGCCAGCATCGTCTTGCCGACGCCCGGTACGTCCTCGATCAGTAGATGCCCCTCGCACAGCAGCGCGATCAGCGTCATCTCCACCTCGCGTCGTTTGCCGATGATCACGTGCTCGACGTTGTCGACCACTCGCTCGGCCAGCGAGGCGATGACCTCGAGGTGTTCCATGAAATGACTCCTGGTAAACCTGCATCAGCGTGAACAACTCAGCCAGCTCCGCCTCGGTCAACGATCCCGCCTGCTGCTTGCCCAATAGCTGGCTGAGCCGCCGGTCCTGAGCCGGCTCCAGTTACAGAGCGGATGGGATATCTATTTTTCCGGAACGGTCTCATTGGGTGCTCCGTCTGTGACTTGCTTTCGGGTTGAGTATACCAGCGGCGGCCACGAGAGTCAAGCGGGCGCTGTCAGCAGCGCCCGCGGTTCAGTTGACGGATACCCGTCGATCGGCTACACTGTGCCCATGACCCATCCGCCATCCGCCATTCGCCATTCGCCATCCGCCATTCGCCATCCGCCATTCGCCATTCGCCATCCGCCATCCGCCATCCGCCATCCGCCATCCGCCATCCGCCATCCACGCAGATTACCCGCGCATTCGCTGGCTGGGGAACTATCAACCGGAATCTTGAGGATCAAGTGCATAACATGCACAACTTACAGTCGGCACTTGTGTTGGCCGAAGAAGTTGGCCGACTCCTGACAGCGCAAGGCTTGACCCTGGCGCTGGCCGAGTCGTGCACGGGCGGGTTGACCGGCAGTCTGGTCACCGACGTGTCGGGCAGCTCGGACTATTTCCTGGGCAGCGCGGTGACCTACGCCTACAGCGCCAAGGAGGCGGTGTTGGGCGTGCGGCACGAAACGCTGCTGGCCCACGGCGCGGTGAGCGCGGAGACGGCCGCGGAGATGGCGCAGGGCGCGCGACGGCTCTTCGGCGCGGACATCGCGGCCTCGGTGACGGGCATCGCGGGGCCGGAGGGCGGGCTGCCAGGCAAGCCGGTGGGGCTGGTGCATCTCCACCTCTCGGCGGCCGACGCGGAGATCGGCGAGCGACACGTGTGGGACGCTGATCGGATCGGGAACAAACGGCTCTCGGCCGAGGCGGTGTTGCGGCTGTTGGTACGGTATTTGAGGAGACAAGGAAACGCGTAGACAAGTAGACAAGTAGACAAGGGATAAGTAGGCAAGTAGACAAGTAGACAAGAGTAAACAAGGAGGCACAGCGATGTTACTCGATGTCACCTTGTCACCCGGTCACCGTGTCACAAAAGCGTCACCACCTCGGTGAGACTGTGCACGACAGGAAAACCGTCGGGTGTGATGGCGCCGTGCCGGTCCAGCAATACGCCGGTGATGCCCAGCGCCTGGGCGCCGTGCACGTCCGCGGCGAGATCGTCGCCCACGTGCAGGGTGCGCGCCGGGTCGCTCGCAGCCCGGGCGAGCGCGGCCCGGAAGATGTTCGGGTGGGGTTTGGCCGCGCCGATCCGGGCCGAGGTGATGATGAAGTCGAAGTAGTCGGCCAGGCCCAATGCCGCGCACAACTCCGGCAATCGCCACCCCCAGTTGGAGAGGATGCCCAGGGTCTCCACCTGCGTTCGTAGGGTGGTCAACGCCTCGAACACCTCGGGGAAGACTTGGAAGGTCGCCAGGTCGTGGAAGATCGCCTCCGAACGGCGGTTGGCCTCGGCGTGCAGAGCCGGGTCGGTGATGCCCAGCCGCAGACAGATTTGCTGGTCTATCTCGTAGGAGGAGGCCTGATCCTGGGCCAGGCTGGGATGCCACACGCGCGTGGCATTTTCGGCCGTCCACTCGCGCCAGAAAGCGCGTATCGCCCGACGAACGTCGTCCAGGGTCAGGGTCAGGCCCGCTTCTGCCGCCAGCGCGGCGAGCAGATCGCGATGCGTGCTGCCCTCCAGATTGACCAGGGTGAACCCCATGTCCAGGGTCACCGCGTCGTAACGTTTGTTGGAGAAACTCATGTCCCTACCTGAATTCGTGGACGAACCGATCCTCGTCCAGGCCCGGTTCATGCCCGACGGTCGGATCGTGCCGACCGCCTTCATCTGGCGCGAGCGCACCCGCTATATCGCCGACACCGGCCGCGAGTGGCTGGAAGAGGTCGATGGGGTCGTGTGGCGCTGCTACCTGGTCCGCACGCCCACGCAGGAGACCTTCGAGCTGCGGCTCGCTGCGGCCGGCAGCCAGGGGCTGCTCGGCCGCTGGATACTCGCCCGTGCGTGGCTCAGGCCAGTTTCTGTTTAGGCAAAGAACCTTGCGAAGGTCGCGATTTGCGATTTGCGATTTCAGATTTGCGATTGCCGGTTTGCCACTGCTATTCGCCATCCGCCATCCGCCATCTGCCATCTGCCATCTGCCATCCGCCATCTGCCATCTGCCATCCGCCATCTGCCATCTGCCATCCGCCATCTGCCATCTGCCATCCGCCATCTGCCATCTGCCATCTGCCATCCGCCATCTGCGATCCGCCATCTGCCATCCGCCATCTGCCATCCGCCATCTGCCATCCGCCATCTGCCATCCGCCATTTGCCATTTGCCATCTGCTATTGGCCGATCTTCCGCAGCCTGGCGAAACTCGCCAACAGCGTCTTGGCGCCTTTGCCCGCGAACGTCACAGTCACTTCCTCATCGCCCGCGGTCAGCTCGGATTTGAGCACGACGCCCGGCCCGAACAGGCCGTGGTCGACGCGATCTCCGGGTTCGAACTGCGTCTGGCGGGCTTGAGCCTGGACTGGTTCTTCATCCGAGGCCGGTCGATACGCGCCCGGAGACCACTTCGCGCCGCCCGATGGGCCCCGTTTAGCCGCCGCCGACTGAAAACCGAAACCGGTTTCGTCGTTAGCAGCGCTTCCTCCACCTTTTGCGCGGCCCAACGCCGCGCCAACACGTCCTTCGGCGTCGCCCCCGGCGAAGCCGCCGTAGCTGCCCGCATTCCGCCTGGCCTTGCCGGGCCCGCTCTGCACGCCGGGGATATCCTTCAGAAATCGCGATGGCTCGTTGACTTGGCCGCGACCGTAGAGCATGCGGCGGAAGGCGCGCACCGCGTACAGGCGGTCCTTGGCCCGGGTGACCCCCACGTACATCAGCCGGCGTTCCTCCTCCATCTGGTCGGGATCCTCCAGGCTGCGGCTGTGCGGGAAGATGTTCTCCTCCAATCCTACGAGGAATACAACCGGGAACTCCAGCCCCTTGGCCGCGTGCAGGGTGAGCAGGGTGACCCGGTCCTCCTCCTCGATCAGTTCGTCCTGATCGGAGACCAACGCGACCTCTTCCAGGAACGCGGTCAGCCGCAGGTCGGGGGGGAACTCATCGTACTGGGCGGCCACGGTCCGCAGCTCCTGCAGGTTGTTCCAGCGGTCTTCGCCTTCTTCCGTGCCGTCGCGCAGCGAGGTCGCGTAGCCCGACTCCTCGGTGATCCGGTCCAACAGGTCCGCGACGGTCAACCCATCGCGGGCGGCCAACCAGCCGGCCAACATGCGGTGGAAGGCGAGCAGCGCCCGCTGGGCGGCCCGTCCGAAGGGGTGTTCGGGGGGCTCGGGGAAGCGCGCCAGCGCCTCGGCCAGCGGGGCCGGGCTCTTGAGATCTCCTGCCACCAGCGCCAGGCCGCCGGTCATGGGCACCCCCAGTTGTTCGCTCCACGTCGCCAACGTCTCGAGGGTCTTGCTCCCGATCCCGCGCGTCGGCACGTTGATCACCCGGCTCAGGCCGATGTTGTCGGCGGGATTGTGCACCAGCCGCAAGTAGGCCAGCGCATCCTTGATCTCGCGGCGTTGGTAGAAACGGGTGCCGCCGACCAGCCGGTAGGGCATCCCGCGGCTCACGAAGGCGTCTTCCAGCGGCCGCGATTGCGCGTTGGTGCGATACATCACCGCACAGTCACCCAGCCGGGCCTGGCCGGTGGACACCAGGCGTTGGATGGTGTTCGAGACGAACGCGGCTTCGTCCGTTTCGTCATAGGCCTCATGCACCGTCACCTCAGCGCCGCGGCCGCGTTGGGTGCGCAGCTTCTTCGGGGTGCGGTGCACGTTGCGGGTGATGATGGCGTTGGCCGTGTCCAGGATCGTCTCGGTGGAGCGGTAGTTTTGCTCCAACAAGATCACCTTCGCCTCCGGGAAATCCTCTCGGAAACGCCGCACATTGCGGTAGTCGGCGCCCCTGAAGCCGTAAATTGACTGGTCCTCGTCTCCTACAGCAAACAGGTTGTGCGTTTTGCCGGCCAGCAGCCGCACCAGTTCGTACTGCGCGGTGTTGGTGTCCTGGAATTCGTCGACGAGCAGGTAGGCGTACCGTCCGCGATAGTGTTCCAGGACCGTGGGCTGATCGTGCAGCAGGTACACGGTGCGGGCCAAGAGGTCGTCGAAGTCCAGCGCGCCGTTGGCCGTCATGATCTCTTCGTAACGGACGTAGACCCGGCGGGCGATCTCGGCCCAGTAGCTGTCAGCCACAAAGGCGTCCGGCCGGATCAGCTCGTTCTTGGCGCGGGAGATGGCCGCGCGCATCGCCTCCGGCCGGTAGAGCTTGTCGTCCAGCTTCAGATCGCGCAGCGTCTGGCGTACGGCGGTCAACTGCTCCCCGGCGTCGTAGATCACGTAGTTGGGGTTGAGCCCGGCCGCGGGGGCCTCCTGGCGCAAGACGTACGCGCAGATGCTGTGGAACGTGCCGAGGGTCAGCCCGCGCCAACCGGTGCTGGTGGGCACGGTCTCGTTGAGCAGCCGGTTGACGCGTGTGCGCATCTCTTGAGCGGCCTTGTTGGTGAAGGTCACCGCCAGCACCGAGCGCGGGTGCGCGCCAACCGCCCGCAGCAGATAGGCCACGCGGTGAGCCAGCACGCGCGTTTTGCCCGAACCCGGGCCGGCCAGCACCAGCACGGGCCCCTGGATCGTAGTCACCGCTTCCAACTGGGCCGGGTTCAGTCCGGCCAACAGCTCTTCGTGCATGGGTTCTCCTGACGTCTACTCAGCTAGCGGAGCAAGCATCCAGAGCGGAGCCCTGAGCAGTTCCAGGGCGTAGTCGAAGGACGCTTGCGGAGCGGTCAGCATTGGGCAAAGACCGCTCCTTCGACTCCATCCGGCAAACAACGCCGGATTCCGCTCAGGATGCTCCAAGGTGGCTGAGTAGTACCTCCTGACAGACAAAAGGGTCGCGAGCGATCGCACCTCACGAACTGACGGACCCACCTATTCTAGCATCCTTTGTG
The DNA here is from genome assembly GCA_002842085.1 of Chloroflexi bacterium HGW-Chloroflexi-1. GTDB lineage: Bacteria > Chloroflexota > Anaerolineae > CG2-30-64-16 > CG2-30-64-16 > CG2-30-64-16. Next base: position 8,685 of record PHCA01000041.1, on the reverse strand, counting down.
CCGGTGCGCCAGTTCAACCCAGAAACGAGCATCATCAGTTGGGGACGCGTGCTGTGGCCGGTCTGTGATCGAGCCACCGTGGGGACTTTTCGATTAGTCCTTAGTACCATGATCCTATGGACTTTTCGATGTAGAATTTGGTAGAATAAGACTGGAATAATTACGCCGCTACCACTAACATACATTTGGGAGACGGATGATGAAAAACCACTGGCGATTGTGGCGGGTTAGCCTACTGCTGGTACTGATCCTGGGCTCGTTGGTTGGCACGAGAGTTTCTGCCGCTGACGCGTTGCCGCCCGGCGCAACCGCGCTCTATCCCTCGCCCAACGAACGGTTCGGCTTCGGCGTGCTGGACGGCATCGACAACTACGACGTCGTACCGCTCGACGCGGGCTGGTATCAGAATTGGGGGCCGAACGAGGACGCGTCGCACCCCGACGGTCTTCTGGCGGCCCACTCGATCCGCGTCAGCCCGGGTGGGTTGCGCCTGAACCTGGCCCAGATCGCGGCCATTGCCGAGGAGGATCCGGGCGGGCTGTGGCTCGTCGGCAATGAACCGGACATGTTCAAGCAGGACAACGTCACGCCCACGCAGTACGCCCAGCAATATCGAGAAGCGTATTTTGCGATCAAGGGTTTTGATCCCAGCGCGCAGGTGGCGGCCGGGGCCATCGTGCAGCCGACGCCGTTGCGGCTTGGCTGGCTCTCGGCCGTGTGGGACGCTTATCAGGCGTCGTTCGGCAGGCCGATGCCCGTGGACGTCTGGAACATCCACAACTACATCTTGCAGGAAGTGCCCGGTGAGTGGGGCTGTGGCATCCCGCCCGGCTATTATGGCGAGCGCGCCGCGACCTACCCCTTCAACAGCCATGATGACCTGACCATCTTCCAGCAGCACATCCTGGCCATGCGACAGTGGATGGCGGATCATGGCCAGCGCGAGAAGCCGCTGATCATTACTGAGTATGGCATCCTCTTTCCCGAAAGCAGTGGTTATGACACAGCTCGGGTGCAGAATTTCTTCATCCAGACCGCGAACTGGCTGCTCACTGCCACGGACCCGAGCCTGGGCTACCCGGCCGACGAGGATCACCTGGTCCAGCGTTGGATGTGGTACAGCCTGGACGACACCAACTTCGCTGACGCCGGCAACACCATCGCGGGGATGATGGATCCGGCCACGCGCCAGATGCGGGCGATGGGGCAGACCTTCGCCGCCATGACCACGCCGCTGCGCCGGCCCTACGTGAACCTGGTGGCCACGCGCGTGACAGTGCAAGAGTCAGGTGGGGTCGCTGCGGCCGATGCGGCACAGCCAGTGCAGATTCGCTCCACGATCCAAAATCGCGGCAACGCCCCGGTGACGACGCCGTTCCGGGTGCTGATCCAGGATCAGGCCGGGACCGTCATCCACAGCCAGACGGTGAACGGGATGCCGATGCGCTACGGCGGCAACGCGGTGGTGGAGGCGGCGTGGCTCAGGCCGGCCGGTAACGGCTGGAAAGTGGTTGTGCTGGTGGATACCGGGAACGCGGTGAGCGAATCGGATGAGGGAGACAATCGCTTCTCCGCTGGGCCGGCGGCAGATCTGTACCTGAAATCGCTCGCGGTGATCGATGCGAGTGGCCGGCGCCTGGCCAGCCAGGGGTTGATCGGCCCCCTCACTTTGGCAGCGACCGTGAAGAATCTGAGCAGCACGCCGCTTGCGGGCGCCAGGGTGCAGTTCTTGTTGGCGGGTCAGCTCTTGCAGGAGCGGGCCGTGCCCGACCTGGCGGCCGGCGCCGGGGTTGACGTTGCATGGGATTGGACAGTCTCGAAAGTCGGGATGTACAACATCGCGGCCGAACTGGTGCTGTCGCCCGGCGTCAGTGACCCAGTCTCAGAGAACAACTACCTGGGGCGGGATTTCCTGGTGGCAGCCCAACGCACATACTTGCCGGCGATCAACGGCTCGCAGTTCCAGTCCGGCCAATCAGGGGGCGTAGAGTGCCGCAACGTGCTGGTGGATCCGGGGTTCGAGTCCGGCGCATTGGGGAACTGGAACCCTTCGCCATTTGTCGGTCTGATAAACTCTGGTTGCTTTGCCGGTGGTTACTGCCTTTGGATGGGCCGTGGGCTCAGCATCGAGGACAGCGTTTACCAGGTCGTGTCCGTCCGCCCGGAGGCCACGTTACACCTGAGCTATGCCTGGGCCGTGGTCACGATCGAACCGGGGCCGGCTGCTCGCGACACACTGGCTGTCGAGGTGCGCACGGGCGCCGGTCACTTGCTGCGCACGGTGGAGACGCTGGACAACCTGGATGCGCACGCGAGCTGGTACACATCCAGCTTTGATTTGAGCGATCTGGCCGGTCAGACCCTGCAGCTCTATTTCCATGCGCGCAACGACGCGGTCAACCAGACGAATTTCTTCCTGGATGAGATCGTGCTAGAGGTGTGCGAGAAGCGTTGAGCGGTACCCAGATCTGACAGGTTTCGCAAACCTGTCAGGTCTTAATTTAAAAAGTCACCGCGTTCATCGAGCCGCCTGCCCCCACTCCCGGTCTTCCCGCGCGACCTCTTCCTCCCAACTGAGACCCTGATCGAGGCCGTACAACAGGAAGCGGGCGCCCTGGTTGTCGTCCGGGTTCAGGCGCAACATGTGGGCGAAGACCTCGCGAGCCTCGATGATCCGCCCAAGCTGCCAGAGGCAGCAACCCTTGCCGTGCAGCGCCCGCATGTAGGGCCGAGAGTCCAGGTCCAGCCAGAACGGCGCGGTGTACGTGGCCGGATCGCCGATGGTGCGCGCCAGTCCGGCGGCCTCCCCGCGTTCGTAACAGGCCAATGCCCGCTCTAAGGCCCCGCGTGTACCTGTCAAACGGTTCATCGAAGGGCCGGTCTCTTGCCCCTCGTCGGAGCGGATGTTGCCCAGGTGCACCCAGGCATCGGCGTGGCCGGGGTCCAACTGTAGCGCCTCCCGGTAGTACGCCTCCGCCTCCAACTGCCAGCCGGCCCGGCGATAGTCCATCCCGCGGTCGAACAGGTAGGCGGCCCAGGCCCGGCGCTCATCCTCTGTGTGCGCCTGCCGGCGGTTACCGGAGGGACGAGGAAAGCCCTCGAAAACGGGCATCGCGCTGGTTTCGCGTTCCAGTTGATCTACCATCTTCTCAGCGAGCCGGATACTATACTTGCCGACGATGAACCCCAGGTCGCCGGCCAGGACCACGTCCAGCGGGTCGGGCGGCAACGGATCGCGATAGGCGCCCCGCGCGACGAGGCGCGGAATGAGATAGAAGTCGGGCAGGTCGTCACGCGAGGCGCGCAGAACCTCCGCAATGGCATCGGCCAGCACCCGGTTGCGCGCGGCGATAACCGGTTCGTCCCGCGCCTGGGCCCGGATTAACTCGACAGCGTAGCGCCGCGCCGGCACGTCAAGCACGCGCACGCGGAGCGCATCGCCGGTCGCGACGCCTCGATCCTGGAACCAGGTCACCAACGCCGGGTTGGGCAGGATTCCCCATGAGCCGGAGCGGGGTGGCATGCTGTCAATCTGCGCCTGGAGGGAAAGATCGCCGGGCAGGACGAGGGTCACTTCGTGAGGCCGAGGGGTGCGATCGACGAAGCAGGTGGGCCAGAGCGCCAACCAGACCTCCTCGCAGAGTGGCAGTTGGCCGGAAGACAAGTCCAGGCCGTCCAACGGCTGGCGGAAGACGTTGTTGGCCAGGGCGTGCGGCCACCAGACGTAGTGGGCTGGCCGGCCTCCCAGGCTGACGGCCAGGGGCAGGCTGCTGAGCACGCCGCGGATGGTGGCTTGCGGTTTCACGGTGTCGACCGGGCGCAGCATCGCCACACGGGCCAGGATCTCGGTGAGAGTGCATGGGCGGTCGGCTTCTTCCAACACGCGGGCGACACATTGCGTAATCGAGAGACTCATGGGAACTCCTTGATCTTGATCATGAAGAGGCAGGGCCGGATCGGGCGCAAGTCAATGGACCTGTGCTGGCCAATTCTACTCCTTTAGCCGGAAAAGGTCAACACGTGAAGCGTTGAGGTGTGCGGCATATAGGCATCGCGGCAAACCCTTCGACTTTCATGTTGGCGGTCGGTCTGGTCCGAAGGGTAGTTCCTCGGGCCTATCGTTAGGACTGGCAGTCCTCGATGTCCAGATGGAGCTGCTGATCCAGCTGCCGCCCGATCAGGTCGAGCAGCGCCGGCAGGTGGCCGAGCAGTCCCAGGCGAAGATGGAAACCGAGACTTCCGAAGTCTTCCGGACTTCGGAAGTCTCGGCGCTTAGACTACATCCCAGCCTACATCCCGACCATGTACCGCGCCACGTTTACGAACAGATGCTTGCCATCCGTGGTCATGGCCGGCGGCGCTGCCTGGAAGCCCCACAGCAGATAACGCGCTGTCTGCTGGATCAGATCGTAGTGCGTCTGGTCGCCCGGCTCGCGGCCGATCAACGTCATGTCGCCTGTGGGCCGCACGACCTGGATGCCCACGTGGGCCGTCTTCTTGTACACGGTCACGATGCGATCGCGCGGCACGGGGATATCGTAGGGGCTCTGCCAGACCTGGGTATTGCCGCAACACAGCCAGGGCCTCTGACGTGCCCCACTCCGCCCCGTCACCGGTCTCCGGCCCGACCAGGATCAGGCTGTAGCGATTCCAGTTCGTCTTGGGCACGGCGTTCAGATGCACGAAGTCCACGGTGAAGCCGTTGGCCTCCAGCAGGCCGCGATAGGCGTTCGCCGTGGTCAGATCATCGAGCCAGATGTAGCCCACCCGCGGCAGGATGGTGAAGCCACCCGTGCGATAGCGGACGAAGTCTTCCCCTGAGTTGTCGATACCCCAACCGGTGGCCTTGACTACGTACGCGCCAGCCTGGTAGGTGCGCGTGAAGAGGTTGCCGTACACCCCATCACCGGCCCGGCTATCCGCGTGGCCGCCGTCGTCGAACAGTTGCAGCGACTGCACCAGGTCCGAGTTCGGCCCCTGCACCCACGCCCATACCTCCGCACCCTTGATCGGTTTGTGGTCTGCCAGGACAACCAGGATCGGAATCTCCACGCCGATCTTGCGTTCGGCCGGCGGCAGCCCAAACCCCAGGTGCATCGTCGTCGGCGACCAGGCCGAGAGGACGAACAGGTATTCGGCCTGCTTTTCCCGCGTGCGCAGCTCGACCACCCATACGCCGCCCTTCGGGTTGCGGATGCGGTACTGATCGTGCGTGGTATCGGTCTGGTGGGTCATTCCCGCATAGCCGGGCTTGACCTGGTTGCCGTCAGGGTCGGTCAGCGTCATGGTGAGCGGGCTGCTGGCGCTGTCCCAGTTCACCATGAAGATGCCTTCCGGCAGGTTCTTCTCCACCGGCACCTCGAACGTCAACCAGCCGGTGATCATGCCCGTCTTTTCCCAGAGTCGCTGCTGATGCCCGATCTCCTCGCCGATCGCCTTGTAGACGTCGGCCAGGCGGTTGGCCAGGGTCGCCGAGAGGCTGGGGCCTGGTATGGCGGCCCCCCCGGCCCCCCAATACTGGGGGGATTCTCCCATCTCCCCTCGCCCGAGATCGGGAGAGGGGCCGGGGGTGAGGGCCGCCGCTTCGGCCAGCGGCAGGATGTCCACACCGGCCTCATACGGCGTGCCCCCGGTGGAACCGGCGATCGCGGCCAGCAGGGTCCGATCCGCGTCCCGGCCCAGCGCCACCGTGTGGACGACGACGCGGGAGGGCACGATCACCCCACTGACGGTCGGGTCGGACCAGTAGGGGGTCACGTTCTCCATGCCGTCGCTGAGCAGCGCCATGGCCCAGTCGTGATCGTTCTTGCCCTTTGCCACGATCTCGTCGTAGCCCAGCCGGGCGCCCTGGCCCAGCGCGGTGGTGTTACCTGTGACAAGCGCGGTGACCGCCGCCTTGGCCGCGGTCCACTCGGGATCGCCGGTCACGGTCTTCAGGCCGTAGTTGACCGCGGCGGTCGTCTCGAACGAGACCACGCCGATCATGTCGTCCACGTTGGTGTGATCGATGAACGCCCGCGCCGCGTTCTTGGCCGCGTCCATCTTGCCGTAGTCCGTCATGCTGCCGGAACGATCGATTACGATCATCTGGTCGGCGCGCAGCTTGGGCAGGTAGAAAACGGCCCGCGTCTCGGTGTCGCTCTGCGCGCCCAACGTCACCTGCAGGTCGTAGTAATCCGCGGCCGTCTGCGTGTGCGGGCTGACCACCAGCATGTGGGTGTCCAAGACCTGATACACGGCCACTACGGTGCTCGCCTGGCCGCCGATCGTCACATCGAAGTCGCTGGCGGTATACGTCACGGGCGAAGAGGCGGGCGTGGCGGTCCGCACGTGAACGATGATCTTGTCCGGGTTGTCGAAGGCGCCGGCGTTGACCGGGGTGGCCTGGGTGGGTTCCAGGATCTCGAACTCCGGCACGCACGCCTGGTGGCTGGCCGCGTTGAAGTTGTCAGTCTCGCCCAACCCGGCCTCGTATTTGCCGTTGTAGTTGGTGTCCTCGCAGCCGTCCACTGAGCCGTCGTTGTCGTTATCCGCGTCCCGCTCTTTGCGCAGGCCGTCGCCGTCCCCATCCGCGTTGCGCAGGTTGTAGTTGCCGGCGGTGTCGAAGACGTACTCGCGGATGTCCTGCTTGTCCTGCACCCAGTCGTCGTCCGTGTCTGGCCAGGCGGCCTGGGTGTAGAAACGGTTTTGTTCATCCCAGTCCATCACACCGTCGCCGTCGGCATCGGTCCGGATGCCCGGCTCGTCGGAGCGGACGCCGGGGGCCGAAGCCGGGGGCACGTACCAGCAGGTGATCGCCACCCCGCTGTAGTTCTCCCAGGTGACGGCCGTCCAGGGATCGAAGAGGCGGACCTGCTGTGTGCCGTCACCGAGAACGCGGTAACCGCCGATCACGGTTTGGTGACCGCTGTCGAAGCGCATGATCGGCCGTCCGGCGTCGATCCAGTTGCGGATCTGGGCAAACGTCGGCTTGCCACCGCCGTAGCTGTAGTCACTCTTGTTGATCCCCAGCGCCCAGGCCAGCAGGGCGCCACCATTGGAACCGTCGCCGCCGCAGACCAGGGTAGTGTGGTCATGGCCCAGGTCCAGACGAGGATTCCCGACCTCGCCGGCGTTCTCGATCGGGCTGCCGTGGTTCTCGAACAGTTGGTAGGAAAGGCGGTCCTGACTCAGGTTGCCTCCATAGTTGGTAACGATCATCGCGATGGAGGCGCGCACGCAGTTATTGCGGCCGTGAGTGTAGATCGCGTCCGGGTGGACGGCGTCCCAGGTCTCTTTGGGTGATGGCGCGGCGGGGTTGCCTTCATTGTCGCCATCCAGACATAGGAGCGGGCTGTCCTTGCGCTGGCGCAGCCAGGTGATCGGCAAGACAGTCTGTTGCACGCTGACCAACGCCCCGATCTCATCCCCGGTCGCCACGGCCTCGACCACCGCAATCACCGTCACACGGGCCGGCGTTGACCAGGCCGCAGTCTGGTTCAAACCGAGGATGGCACGCACGCGCCACCAATACGATCCGGGCGGGGGCGGGATTTGCGGGACGTAGCGCGGCTGGTCGAGGATCGTGTCCACCAGGGGCGAGCCGAAGGCCGGATCATCGTCCAGTTGGAGCTGGTAGGTGGCCCCGGGCACCCAGGCCCAGCCCAGGGCGAAGCCGTCGCTGCCCATCGCCGCGCCGTCTGCGGTGGTGGCCCAGTAGGCGCGCGGGACAGGGTTGGCCGCGCCGGGGGTCAGGTCGGCGTCCTGGTAGACCGCCCAGTCATCCGGACCGCCGTTGCTGTGGCGGGGGTAGAGGCCAATAGAGCGGCTGGGGGTCACCTCGCCCTCCGCCTGAGCACCGGAACCGATAGCCAGGCTGACCCAACCGTCGGGCAGCCACAGGCCGGCCGCCACCGCGTCATCCGCACTACCGCCAGGCGGACCGCCGTAGGCCACGAAGTCCCCGGATCGTCGCGGGGTTGTGCGTGCTGCCCGTGTAGAGCGCGACCTGGTCGGCCTCATCGTCGAAGATGTCGGCCAGCCCGGCCGGGGTGTGCAGATGTGCCACGCCATCCGCGAAGCTGTAGTCATCGGCGCCTGGTCCCAAACCGTCGAAGTGGATCACGATGAATGTGCCGACAGGCGCCGGCGGCAGCGCGGCCGGGATGGTGTAGTTGTGGTCGTCCTGGTCGCTGATCTGCCAGCCACTGATGTCGGGGTCTGCAAACGGCTCAGCCAGGGAGACGCTTTCCGCTGCCGCGTTGGCGCCAGCGCGTTTGGAGAGAACCGGCAGGAAGTGGACAAAGGATGCGCGGGCTCGGTGAAGCTCGACCCAGTCGTGCCCGCCCGAAGATGGGCGGGGCATGACCTCGTTGATGCGCACGGGGAACGGATCGACTGCTAACGGGGCGTCAACCTGCGGGTTGGCGCCCGCAGCGCTGGATGCCAGCAAGAGGACGCCCAACATCACCAATACAAAAGAGACTTTCGCTTTCATGTTTGCCTCCTCGGCGGGTTAGACCTGTGTGCGAAACCGATACGACTGATGGCGTGAGAGGGGTTGATGTCACGATTTGGTAGATGGCCGATGATCACTATATCAAGACGTCTTACGGGTACGGAAGGACACGGTCAGGGATTGGGGGTGGTCATTGCGAGAAGTGTAGTTTGCGGTTGCGAGGCACGAAGCAAAGCAATCGGGATTGC
>PHCA01000040.1:28753-34521 GCA_002842085.1 Chloroflexi bacterium HGW-Chloroflexi-1 | reverse complement strand
GGTCGCCAGCCTCGGAGAGGCTTTCACCTCGTAGCCGGACGGCTTTTAGCCTCCGGCGGACCAGGTTAGCCGCGAATCTAACATTGTCGAGGTAGTTACAAAAAGCGCAAGTGAATTCGATTCACTCGACTTTCTGGCTTCCAGGAATTCCAAATGTAGGTGGGACTACGCATGTCATTCTGAGGGACAAACCACATTTGGAATTACTGCTTTGGCTTTCCGGCGCCTTGACTTCCTCTTGATCGGCATTATAATACATGCACTACACGTGTCAACCGACTGGAGGCGCTCGATGCAAACAAAACTAACCATCACCATGGACGAACAAGTATATGAAGGACTATACCAGGTCATCGGACCCCGCCGAATCAGCCGTTTCATCGAAGACCTGGTGCGCCCCCACGTCCTGTTCCCGGATCTGGAAGCTGCCTACCGCCGGATGGCAGCGGACGAGAAGCGGGAAGCGGAGGCGTTGGAGTGGGCCGAAGCCACGGTAGGAGACGTGAACGATGAGACGCGGTGAGGTGTGGTGGGTGAACCCCGATTTCCAATTCAGCCAGGCCAGCCTGCAAGACTACGTGGACTGCCCCAGGCGGTTCCAACTGCGCCATCTGCTCCAACTGGCGTGGCCCGCGGTGGAGGCCGAACCGGCCGGCGAGTTCGAGGCGCACATCGCACAGGGCCAGGCCTTTCACCGCCTGATCCACCAACACCTGCTGGGTCTGCCGGCCGAGCGCCTGTCGCGCATGGTCACCGCCAGCGCCGCCGACGCAGAGGGATCGGGCGAGGCCGGCCGCCTGAGCGCCTGGTGGGCGGACTACCTGCGCGCCGGACCGGTCGATCTCCCGCCGGCGCGCCATCCGGAAATCACCCTCTCCGCGGCGGTGAGCGGCCACCGCCTGCTGGCCAAGTACGATCTGATCGCGGTCGAGCCGGGCGGCCGGGCCGCCGTCGTGGACTGGAAGACGTCCCGCAACCGGCCCAAGCGGGCATGGCTGAGCGCCCGCCTGCAAACCCGCGTCTATCGCTACCTGCTGGTCCGGGCCGGCGCGCACCTGAACGGCGGCGGGCCGATCGATCCCGAAGCGGTCACCATGATTTACTGGTTTGCCAATCACCCGGACGATCCCGAGACTTTCCCCTACGACGCCACGCAGTATCGGGCCGACGGCGAATACCTGGCCGCCCTCATCGCCGAGATCGCGAGCCTGGCCGACGACTTCCCCCTGACCGGCGACGCCAGGCGCTGCCGCTTCTGCCCCTATCGCTCGCTGTGCGATCGCGGCATCGAGGCGGGCGCGCTCGCGCCGGAAGAGGGCGCCGATGACGCGGTCGGCTGGGCCGAACCGGAAGCCGAGGCCGCCCTGGATACCACCTTCGACTTCGAGCAGATCGCCGAGATCGCGTTCTAGAGTTACTCCGCGATGTTTGCCTTGTCTGCGCACAACCCTCAACGCGAAGAGCAAGGATCCTCTTGCGCCTTTGCGCCTTTGCGTTGACATGGGTGTGGCGGCAGGAGCCACGTTTTGATGAGAGCCTGGTCTGAGCCACCCGAGGTGACCGTTCCTGACGCGCTGCGCGCCGCGGTCGGTGGGCGCCCGCTGGTCGCGGAGATGCTGACTCGCCGCGGGATCAGCGAGGTCGCGGCGGCTCAGGCCTTCCTCGACCCCGACCACTACACGCCCGCGGCGCCGACCGATCTGCCCGGCATGGCCCGCGCGGCCGACCGGCTGGAACGGGCTATCCGCGAGGACGAACCGATCTGCGTCTGGGGTGATTTCGACGTGGACGGCCAGACCGCCACCACGGTGCTGGTCACCACGCTGCGGGACCTGGCCGCGGCCGTCACCTACCACATCCCGGTGCGCGCGGCCGAATCGCACGGCGTCAGCCTGCCGGTTTTGCAGCAGATCATCGACGTCGGCGCCCGCCTGATCCTGACGTGCGACACCGGGATCGCGGCCCACGCGGCCGTGGATTATGCCCGCGACCGCGGGGTGGATGTAATCGTCACCGACCACCACGACCTGCCGTCGGAGCTGCCCGCGGCCCACGCGATCGTGAACCCCAAGCTGCTGCCCGCGTCCCACCCCCTGCACGAGCTGCCCGGCGTTGGCGTCGCGTACAAGCTCGCCGAGGAGCTGTACGACCGGGCGAGCCGGCCCGCCGCCACGGCCTGTCTCCTGGACCTGGTCGCGCTGGGCATCGTGGCCGACGTGGCCGTGCAGACCGGCGACACGCGCTATCTGCTCCAGCGCGGCCTGGCAGCCCTCCGCCGGACGGAGCGACTGGGCCTGCGCGTCCTCATGGAGACCGCCGATCTGAACCCGGCCTGGCTCTCCGAGGAGCACATCGGCTTCGTGCTGGGGCCGCGGCTCAACGCGCTGGGCCGGCTGGCCGACGCCAACACCGCAGTGGAATTCCTGACCACGACCGATCTGATCCGCGCCCGCATCCTGGCGACCGAATTGGAAGGGCTGAACGCCCGGCGCAAGCTGCTGTGCGACCAGGTCGACGGCGCGGTCGAAGCGCAGCTCGCCCGCGATCCGGCGCTGCTCGATCATGCCGCGCTGGTGCTGTCAGGGGTCGGGTGGCCGGCCGGGGTGATCGGCATCGTGGCCAGCCGGCTGGTCGAGCGCTACGGCAGACCGACGGTGCTCATCGCAGAGCCTGCCGCCTCCCCTCTCGACAGGAGCGCGCTGGCCCGCGGCTCGGCGCGCTCGGTGGCCGGCTGCAACATCACCGCGGCCATCGCAGCCCACGCCGAGATGCTGGCCGGGTACGGCGGCCACCCGATGGCGGCCGGCCTCAGCATCGCGGCCGAGCGCATCCCCGAGTTCCGCCGCGGCCTGTCCCGCACGGTCGCTGCCATGCTTGGCGAAGCGCGGTGGGCGCCTGTCCTGGAGGTGGACGGCTACCTGGCCTTGGGCGACCTGACCCTCGACCTGGTCGATGACCTGGGCCGGCTGGCGCCCTTCGGGCCGGGCAACCCGCCCCTCACCCTGGCCACCCACAACTTACGGTTGGAGAACCACCGGACGGTGGGCCGCAACGACGAGCATCGCCTGCTGGTGGTGGCGGACGCCGAGGAGGTGGTCCAGCGTGTCATCTGGTGGGACGGCGCCAGCCAGCCGCCGCCGGAGGGGACCTTCGACCTGGCCTACGTCGTGCGCGCCAGCGACTACCGGGGGGAGCGCGAAATCCAGGTCGAGTGGGTGGACGCCCGGCCCAGCGCTGGCGAGCGTGCCGGCGAGCTGGCCCCCGCTGCCGCGCGGGGGCTGGCGCCGCAAGCGAAGATCGAGGTGATCGACCACCGGGGCGCGCCAAATCCTCGGGCGATCCTGGCGGACCTGGTGGCCCAGGGCGCGGTCGCGGTGTGGCGCGAAGGGGAAGCCGCGGCCGAGATCCCGGGCCACGACCGCCAGGACCTGCCCCGCACGGAAACGCTGGTCATCTGGACCGCGCCGCCGGGGCCGACTGAGCTGCGCGCCGCGCTGGCCCAGGTCGCGCCAGCGCGGGTCTATCTGTTCGGCCTGGATCCCGGCCCGAGCAGCCCGGACGCGTTCCTGCGCCGGCTGGCCGGGCTGGTCAGGTACGCGCTCAACACCCGCGGCGGACGCGTTCACATCTCAGACCTGGCAGCCGCCACGGCCCAGCGCACCGAGACAATCCGGGCCGGTATCGCGTGGCTGGCCGCACGGGGGCACATTCGGCTCGTGAGCGACGCGGCCGCCGACGAGCTCCAGCTCGCGCCTGGAGGAAGCGAGAACACGACCGACACCTCCCAGATTCGCGCCCGGGTCCAGGCCCTGCTCGACGAGACCGCCGCCTACCGCTCTTACTTCCGCACAGCCAACGCCGCCGCTCTGATGAAGCTCCCTCAGAAGACGCGCGCCACCCGGACGCGATGACGCCCTCCAGCCACTTGCCTGGATCGCCACCTTCATCACGGAGTTCCTCACCCCTCCAACTTCCCCAACGACGCCGAACGTGATAGAATTTCAGCAATGTCAGATTCGCCGCCAACCTGTCCCACCGGAGGCTGTAAGCCATCCGGCCGCGAGATGGAAGCCCCGTCGGGACTATAGTCGGCACGGTCACAAAGTGCGCTTTTGGGCGTCTGTCATTCTGAGCGGGTTTGCCCCTAACTTCTCGCGACGCTGAGCATCCAGCGAGGAATCTCTTCCCGCAGCGAGACCCTTCGCTGGATTCTCGCCGCAACGTGCTTCACGGGACCAACCCGCTCAGAGCCTGCCCTGAGTGAAGCGAAGGGGTGACAAAGCAGCTTTTGCAGTTACTCGAAAAACGCAGTTTATGCCCGTGGGCAGTATAACCTTGAGGCCCGTAGGGCCTTGCACTTCGTAGCCCGATCCGTTCACGGTCGGGCGGGCTGGAACTATCAAGGAGGATAGTCCATGCAACCATGTATCGGAATCCGTCGCGAGGACAAGAGCCGCTGGGAACGCCGCGTCCCGGTCACGCCGGAAGACGCCAGGTCGCTCAAAGACAGGCACGGCGTCGAGGTCTACGTGCAGCCGTCCCCCAACCGGGCCTTTTCGGAAGATGAGTTCAGGGCCGCGGGCGCGGTGGTGCAAGAAGACCTGTCGCCGTGCTCGACCATTTTCGGCGTGAAGGAAATCCCGCTGGACCAGTTCGAGCCGGGAAAAACGTACGTTTTCTTTGCCCACGTGATCAAGGGCCAGCCCTACAACATGCCGATGCTCCAGCGGATGCTCGACCTGGGCTGCAATCTGATCGACTACGAGAAGATCGCGGATGACCGGGGCCGGCGGCTGATCTTCTTCGGCCGCTTCGCCGGGATTGCCGGGATGCTGGAAACGTTGTGGGCGCTGGGCCAACGCCTGGCGTGGGAAGGCGCCCCGACCCCGCTCGCCGCCATCCGCCACCCGCACACGTACCGCGACCTGGCCGAGGCGACCACGGCTGTGGCCAAAGTGGGCGCGGCGATCCGGGCCGAGGGGCTGCCGGAAGCAGTGACACCTCTGGTCATCGGCGTGACGGGCTATGGCAACGTCGCCCACGGCGCGTGGGAAATCCTGGACCTGCTGTCGATCGAGCAGATCGAGCCGGAGGCGCTCGCAGCGCTGATCGAGGGGGGCGGGCCCGCCCGGAACGCCATCTACGCCGTGACTTTTCGCGAAGAGCACATGGTCGAGCCCACTACCCCTGGCGGACCGTTCGATTGCCAGCGCTACTTCGACTGCCCGGAGGACTATCGGAGCATCTTCGAGCGCTACCTGCCCTACCTGACGGTGATCGTCAACGGCATCTACTGGGACGAGCGCTACCCTCGGCTGGTGACCAGGGATAGCCTCCGGGCGCTTTACAGCGGAGGCACACCCCGGCTGAAGGTGATCGGCGACATCAGTTGCGACATCGAGGGGTCCATCGAGTGCACCGTGCGCGCGACCGAAGAGGACGCGCCGGTCTACGTGTACAACCCTTTCACCGGCGAAACAACCGACGGCTACGCAGGGGCAGGGCCGGTGGTGATGGCGGTGGACATCCTGCCCGCGGAGCTGCCCCGCGACGCGTCGGCCGAGTTCAGCGCCGTGTTGGCGCCCTTCATCCCGGCCATCGCCCGCACCGACTTCAGGGCGCCGTTCGAGCAGTTGGACCTGCCGGCGGAGATCAAACGGGCGGTGATCGTCCACCAGGGAGCGCTCGCGCCTGATTATCGGTATATCGAGCAGTACTTGTGATTGGTAGATTGGTGGATTGGTAGATTGGTGGATTGGTGGATTGGT
>PHCA01000040.1:26821-28721 GCA_002842085.1 Chloroflexi bacterium HGW-Chloroflexi-1 | reverse complement strand
ACCAATTTACCCCGTTACCAATTTACCAATTTACCCCGTCACCTTGTCACCTTGTCACCAATTTACCCCGTTACCAATTTACCAATTTACCCCGTCACCATGTCATCCTGTCAAGCATACATCGAGGAGGATGTCGTCGATGAAGAAGGTGCTCGTTTTGGGCGCCGGCATGGTGGCCGGCGCGCATGTCCGCTACCTGCTGGACCAACCCGGCTTTCACGTCACCGTAGCCAGCCGCACACTGAGCAAGGCCCAGGAGATCGTCCAGGGCCACCCCAGGGGCGCCGCGCTCCAGCTCGATTCGGACGACGCGGCGGCCATGGAGCGCCTGATCAGCCAGGCGGACCTGGCGGTCAGCCTGCTGCCTTACGCCTACCACCCGGTGGTCGCGCAGCACTGCGTCAAGCATCGCGTCCACATGGTCACCACCTCTTATGTCAAGGATGCGACGGCCGCGCTCGACCGCGACGCCAGAGCCGCGGGCGTCATCCTGCTCAACGAGATCGGCGTGGACCCGGGCATCGATCACATGACCGCCATGCGAGTCATCCACCAGGTGCAGGCAGCGGGCGGCGAGATCGTTAGCTTCACCTCGTGGTGTGGCGGGCTGCCCGCGCCGGAAGCCAACGCCAACCCGTTGGGCTACAAGTTCTCCTGGAGCCCACGCGGGGTGCTGCTGGCCAGTAAGAACTCGGCCCACTACCTGCGCGAACGCCAGGATGTGACCGTGCCCGGCCCGGAGCTGTTCGACCACCGCTGGACCGTGCCGATCGAGGTCGAGGGGCAAGTCATCGACTTCGAGGGGTACCCGAACCGGGACAGCCTGCCCTACATGCAGACCTACGGCATCACCACGGCCCGGAGCATGTTCCGCGGCACCCTGCGCAACGTGGGCTGGTGCGATACCCTGAGCAAACTGATCGACCTGGGCTGGCTGGACGAAACGCCGCGGGACGACCTCGCCGGGCTGACCTTCGCCCAACTCACCGCCCGGCTGATCGGCAGCTCAAGGGAAAACCTCGCGGCCGACCTGGTCGGCCGGTTACAGATCGCCGAGGACTCGCCGGTCATGCGGAACCTGGTCTGGCTGGGCTTGCTGAGCGACAACCCGCTGCCCCTGCCGCGCGGCGCGGCGATCGACATCCTGACCGCCCGCATGTTGGCCACCATGAGCTATGCGCCCGGCGAGCGCGACATGCTCCTGATGCAGCACCAATTCCTGGCCGCGTATCCTGACCGACAAGAGAAGATCACCTCGACCATGGTCGACTTCGGCATCCCGCACGGCGACAGCTCGATGGCGCGCACCGTCGGCCTGCCCGCGGCCACCGGCGTCCGGCTGATCCTGGAAGGCAAGATCGACCTGCCCGGCGTCCAGATCCCCGTCCTGCCGGCGATCTACGAGCCGGTGTTGGACGAGCTGGAGGCGTTGGGGATCCACTTTTCTGAGGTTTGGGAGCAGGTGCAGTAGAACCTATACTTGACAAGGTGACAAGGTGACAAGGTGACAAGGTGACAAGTATAATAATGAAGACCGTTTTTGACCAACTGATCACGGAGGTATTCCATGAAACAGATCTGGACTGCATGGCCTAAGAGCTTCGTGCGCTGGCTGTTCGGCGGCCCCTTCCGCAGATTGCCGCCCGCCTTTGGGAACACCGTTCCGCCGGAGCTTCGAACCTTCGAGGCCGAAGCGAATGAAGCGCGGCAGCGAGGACTGGGCAAAGTCGCATCGAATCTTCCTGCGCCTCACGCCAAGACCCGCCCAGCAAGACAAGACAAGTCGCTCGAACGACAATAAGGCCTGGCCCGGGAGACATTCCAACGGGGGCACGGTCGGGAGACCGGCCCCAGCACTTTGGCGGCCTGGCCCGGGAGACATTCCAACGGGGGCACGGTC
>PHCA01000040.1:19350-26784 GCA_002842085.1 Chloroflexi bacterium HGW-Chloroflexi-1 | reverse complement strand
CTTTGGCGCGCCAACGAATCTATTGGCGGCATGCGCCTGTTTGGGGCCGGATCGCCCGGGTGAGGGCGGGCAGAGACAGACGGCTTCGAGGCGCCCTGACGTCCTTGCTTTGCCACGGACTGGGATCTGGGGTACAATCCCGCTTCAGACAACCTGGCCGGGTGGCAGATCGACCCCCGGCCGATCAACTCTCCCTGACGAACGGCGTCCGATGCAATTCAACCTCACCGATCCCGTGACCTGGGTCGCCGGCAGCCTGGCGCTGGCGCTCATCGCAGCCAACGTGGCCTGGCTGATCAGCCGCGGCCGGCCCCCGGCAGGGCTGCTGGCCTGGAGCGGCCTGCCAGCGCTGAGCTGGCTGCTGACCTCGCTCTTCCTGTTCCTGCCGCCCGTCGCGGCGTGGTCCAACGGCGCGCTCTCCCCCTACTTCATGGGGCTGAGCGAGCTCAACTGGATCGATGCGTTGACCGCGGGCGGCCTGCTGGCGGCCAGCATCAGCGGGCTGACGGTTTTCGGCTGGCTGGTCTATCGGCGGACCCTGTCATCTGGCGCGGCTACGCCGGTCGGGGGGCTGCGGCGCGCCCTGGTCGCCGGCCGTGCAGCGCTGGATGCGGCGTTGGCTCAGTGGCATTTGGCGTTCTATCGCGCCGCGGCCATCGGCTGGCTGGCCGGGGTTGCCCTGCCGGTCGTGCCCCTATCCGGGCTGCTTCGCCCGCTGCTGGCACAACCGATCTACTGGGGAAGTTGGCTGGGGCTGGGCCTGGCGGCGCTGGAGTGGGCGCTGAATCCGTTTGCCAGCGCGGCCCTGGGCGTCGCCGGCCAACGGGAAACGGTCGTGCGAAACGGGGCGCTCGCCCTGGCCACCACCGCCCTTTTCGTCCTCACGCGCAACTTCTGGCTGTGCCTGGGCTGCCACGTCGCCGTGGAGCTGGCCGTGGCCGCGTGGTTTCCGGTGCGAATGACAAAAAAAGACGAAGGGCCGACAACATAGGACGATAAGTGCATTCCGCTTCCCGCTCTGGCCGGTCTGCGACCGAGCCAGAAACGGCATTCCGCTTCCCGCTCTGGCCGGTCTGCGACCGAGCCAGAAACGGAAGTGCATTCCGCTTCCCGCTCTGGCCGGTCTGCGACCGAGCCAGAAACGGAACTTATTTCTTGACGGGCCCTTAGCTCACCGCCTGACTCACCAACCCACCGGTATCTCGGATGCCTGAAAGTTGGGCTAACTCGGCCAGCTTTGCTTGAAGCCAAAGGTTGACCAGGGTCTCGGTGGATACCCCTTGCCGATGTGCTTGAGCTCTGGCTTGCAGCAACACATCTTTGGCGATGGCACAATACATCTTATCGGCGAACGGCTCTACTTCCACTTCCACCGGTTCCATCAGATCTTCATAGTCAGCGCTGCTGTGGGTGTCCCAGAACTCCCAGAATGTCTCAAGCGAACCAAAGCTCTCCGGCAAAGACCTCCTCGACTTCCTCTGGGAAGACGTTGTGTTGGTCTCCAGTTTCTCGACCACGTTCTCGAGCCAGATAAAGCCTGCGACTTTCATCTCCGGTCATCCTCGTTGTCGGGCAGCGCTGAGTTCCACGACACAAACTGTCGGGATAACACCCCTCCGCGCCGTGTTACCCGCAAGTTTCGTGTCGTGGAACGCCGCCACCCGCCGCCGTGCCGCGCGTCCGTCAACGCTGGAGCCCCACGACGGGCGACGGGAGTCAACTTCCCTTTGTGCTGCGCACCGTCCCTTCGGCTTCGCTCAGGGCAGGCCCTTCCGCCGCCCCGATTGCGGCAATCCGAGATTGCTTCGCAAAAAACGCTCGCAATGACAGCTTGCGGTTCTGGCTTCTAATGCACTCGTTTGATTTCCGACCAGTATAGCGGTTCGTGCGTGTTCAGGCTGTCGTGTGTGGTTGCTGCGATTGCGTGGCCATTGCCGAGCAGGCAGGGGTTGTGGCAGCCCTGGAAGGCTTTCCAGGTTCAGTGCGTATCTTCTTTTGCGCTGCGTTTATGACAAGACGGTGCTGATATTTCCTCTGGAGTTCAATGTAGTAATCCACAACCTTTTGGGGGTCATGACCACACTTCTCGGAAATGCGCTGGCGGGCTTCCCTGATGCGCGTGATAGTTGGATCATCTTTCGTTCTCATCTTGTCCTCCCAGTAATTCCAGTGGTGTTACAAGCGCTGGCACATACAAGCCCAACATAACGTTCACGCGCCTGATGTGATCAAACTTGTTGGCGTTCGCCAAATGGTTGCAGTTCCAGGTCAACAGAAAGTCACACTTGTGGTAAGAGGCTAATGCAAGATGCAGAGCATCGCCAACGGGGTCATTTGGCATGACCTTATGCCGGATGTAAGCCTGAACGATTTCGATAATGGCTGGCTCAACGGGTATCAGCGGCAAGCCGTTGACAAGCGCAACGATCTCTTCTTTGTTCGGGTAGTCGCCACTGCCGAGCTCGTCCAGCACTGCAACGCTGGTCACAAGGAGATAGTCATCCCTGTAGTTGTCCCACCATTGGCGCGTCCATTGTCTGCGCGCCACCATGTCTGGCTCGGTGCGAACCTCGTAGTAGAAACTGGGAATGGATGTCTCGATGTATACTCTTGGTTTCATAGCAACATAACCATCAAGCGCATATTGAGCATGAATTCACACGTGCACTCGCGGCGGTTGGACACCGCGTTGGGTTGAGACGGCATGACTGCTAACGCTCCTGGCCCCACGGCGGCCGGTGGGAATCAACGTCCTTTTGCCGCGCGCCAGCCCTTCCCCCGCCTGGCGTGGGGCGGGTGTTTGCAGACGCGCACTTTCAGTTTGTGTCCGTTGGTTGTTTACAAATGTGCGAGCAAGTGCGCGATGTGCTGTGTATGGTCACGTTCGTGCCAGAGTGTGCGTCGAATCACTTTGCGCGCTGACCACAGTTCGTCACAGTTTTTGGTTATACGCTCATTACCCATTAACTTCACGAGTTGCGCCCGCGTGTTTGTGCGCACGGCTTTGAGCATATCAAGTGGGTCATCAGGTAGTTGTGCTCGGTCAAGCGCTAAATCCAGTTGGTCAAAGTACCAGTTTTCTGCGCCTGCGATATGTTTGATGATTCCAGCAATTGAACCGCGCACTTCGCAAACCATTGGCCTACTCAACTGTTCTTGTGTTGCTGACTGCACGACTTTCAGCAGGTCTTGGCGCGTCCATTGTAACAACCGAAGTGCCAGCTCAACATCCCAGTAGTTTGGCGGACGGCGATCGTCTTCAAAGAAAGCGTTGACAAGATACTCTTGGTCTTGGGTACTCGCGAATGAGTGAAAGGTCTCAACAATTTCCACCTCAATTGATTCGGTGATGACTGGCAATGAACTATCGTGGCTTGAGAGCCATGAATAGTACGCCGATATGCGTCCAGGTGCAAGAGCAACAGCGTCGACTGGCGTCTGCGCCGAACTAAAGCAAGCGGGAAGGTCAAGTACCCACGCTACCCAGTGGTTTGGCTCCATATCTTCAATTGACAATCGGTAACGCATGTGATCCTCTCCGCTATTTGATGTGCAGCGCTCCAATTTCAACGGCGTGTCCGCAAACACTGGAGCACCACGCAACGGCATGCTATGAGGTGAACACACTTTCCGTTAACCCAACCCTCTGTGCCACGCCGTAGGCGAGCCGCGCGTGTGTCACCTGCCCTGAGATCGTCGAAGGGTTGTCGGGGGGCGTATGTTTGCGGATCACGCGGGTTTACTTCACCAGATGCTTCAGTGCAGGCGCGGGTGAATACCTTCCCAAATCTATCAATTCCTGCCGTTCCAAAAGGCGGTTGGTGTTGTTGAAATCCAAGATTCGGGCCGTGACCTCACCAATTTTCGTAAGCGGCTTGATGACAACTCCATCAAGACGAAAGTGATCGGCCCAATGATCGGTGCGTGGGTTAAGGAAGCGCGTAAACTCGCCAGTCTCCCATACGGATCCAACGTCACTGCCTTTCTGACGATTACAAAAGGCACAAGCGTACGCCAGGTTTTCTGCTGTGGTAGGACCGCCGTGCTTCACGCTGATGATGTGATCTACTTGACATCCAAAGTGGGTATCGTCCTCATGAATAAGGCAATACTCGCAGAGATGCTCAGCGCGCCTGGCGACCAGTTCCCGCAGGCCATCACTGATATAGCTACTCATGGGCAAGATGTCGGCGCGCCCGCGCTTTCGCCAGCCGCATGAGATGTTCCAACTGCATGTAGTGGTCTAATTCAAATTTTTCGTCGGGAGTCAATCCCGTGGTTTTCTCTCGGTAAATCAGATCCGCGACACGTTTCTTTGCGGCATCAGACGGCCGGAAGGCAACGATACTTCTCGGGGTTGTTCCGGCAGCGATGAACTCAATCGCTTCCTCGTATGCTCGCATTTTCCTCAAGGATGTAGCCATAAGATTTCTCCCGTTGGTTCGCTAACGGCGTGTCTGCAAACGCCGTAGCCCCCCGCAACGGCACGCTTCGAAATGCAACCGCCTTCCTCTTTCGTCAAGCCGCCGCGCCAGAAAACCGCGCGCGTGCCGTTGTCGAGGGGCGTGTATTCTCCGCTCGTGCGTGTGTTCGGTACTCCTGCGTTTATGCGCCGTGCATTTTTTGCTGGGCAGGAATGAGCCGAATCAAGGAACGCAAAATCGCGTTGACCGAATTCGAATCCGGAAAATACTTTCGGACATCTGGCTCTAGCATGATCGCGCCTTCCGCAGGTTTCACCTCTTTGACAAGGCTTGTGCCGTCTGCTTTATGAACGGTAATGGTGTACCCACCCTGCATGGCTCGGTAGTGTTTGCCGCGCACCCCGCCCGTGAAATCATATTCGGCGCGCATAGTGTCATCCTCTATCGTCTGTATCGTCCTGGTCATTGCCTTCTTCATAGCGTCTCCGTTCTGTTGGCTCTGCCTTACGGCAACTGATAATCCGTATGTTCGTGCCACGTTCCGTGTAGGACACTACCAGTATGCGCCCCTTATCCGAAGTACCGATGTCAAGGTCGCGTTCCTCGTCTGTGGAATGGTCTGGGTCAGGTATGGTGATTGAAAACGGGTCGCTGAAAACCGTTGCGCCTTCATCAAAACTGACCTTGTGCTGCTTGAGATTCGTTTCGGCTTTTTCTTCATCCCACTCGAAGTTGGGGTTCATTGCGATTGCCTCATAGTCATTGCGTACTTCTGCCTACGACGTGCGCGACCCGACTTGCGACTACAACGGCATAGCAGAGAACGGCTAAGCTGAACCGCGCCCACCCGCCGCCGCGAGCAGGACCCGCCTGAATCACTGACCCCTGCGCTGGTGGAGCACGATGGTTTAAAGCGCAAGGGTGAGTGATCTTGGAATCTGGGCCTGCGCTTCCAGCACCGCATGAATCCGCTGCGCCAAACCGATGAAATCCGGATCGACCGTGCATACGATGATACCACAATGCTCATGTTGTTCACGATGCAAGCGAATGAAATGCCGGCGGTTGTTAGTCAATAGTATTCGCCCTGCCGCATGGGCAAATGCTAATATCGCGTCATCAGATAGCGATTGATTGGCCTGACCCGTCTCTTGAATGGCCAGTACATCATGCCCCAATCGGCGCAACTCCTCCACCGCGGGAAACGGGAAATTCTCGTTGGAATATAGCCGGGCCATTTACGCTTCCTCGTTCGCACGGATTTGTTGTTCAATCTCCTCCCGATGCGTGCGCAAGTAGGCCCAGGCATTGGCCAAGTCTTCCGCCCGCAAGGTGGGGTAAGCACGGAGCAGGTCTGCTTCACTCAACCCTAGCCGTCTGGACTGCACTAATACCCATACTGGAATACGCGTGCGCACGATGCAGGGCTCACCCCCACAGATGTCCGGGTTGCTCTCGATGCCCGGGAACACGTCGCCCAGATCGCGTACGACCCATTGGAGTATTTGGGCCTTTTCGGCGCGTGTCATCGTCGTCAGCAATCTCTCAGCTTCTCGCATGGCCTGCATATCTATCACCCGCTTTCTACGGCTGATTGTACATTTTGTGGTGTGGAGAGGAGGCTCAGACTACCACTGAAACCGCTTTTGAGCGCTGAGAGCATGACAAAATTTCTCGTGCGCTACATCCCCCGCCAGCGGCTGCACCGGGCCATTGCACGAATTGCACTGATTTGCCCTCTTCTTTCGTGTGAATTCGTGAAATTCGTGGCAGATTTGTGGCGCTCCCCCAAGTTCTGTATGCGCCCTGCAATGCTTGCTCTATTGTTCGGTGATAATGTCTACCAGCAACTTACTGGACGTTCCATTTATAGTTATCAGGATGTTCCTAAATCGGAGCCGACTGTCATCCGAATAGTAGCAACTGTCACGCCGACACCAGTCCCGCTTGCTGCCAGTCCGACAGCGCAACCACCAACACCTACTCGAATGCCGCCAATAGCAACGCCCAAACCTGTTGTGTCAGTATCACTGGGCAAGATTACAGTTCCTGGTAATCCTGAAGAAGGCATCAAATTTACTGCAAACCAGCAAGGTCAGTACACTCTACGATTCGACTTGCGTGTGGGTGATTATCTGATTCTTGTCGCTTCAGATGACCAAGGTTGGTATAACAATCCAGGCCCAAATGTCGGCGAGGTTGTCAATCCGGGGCTGTGGCCGGTCTGTGACCGAGCCACCGTGGGGCTCGGTCACAGACCGGCCACAGCATACCCCGAAAAACTGAGAGGATACGGCTAACGATAGAGTGGAAAGCCAACATGCACGAGCCGCTAACACACGTTCCACGACACAAACTGTCGGGATAACACCCCTCCGCGCCGTGTTACCCGCAAGTTTCGTGTCGGGTAACCAACAGGGGCGCCGCGCCCCCGCCCACTCTTACAACTGCATGTTGTCCAGCGGACTCTTGATCCGCCCCAGCGCCGGCTGCGTTTGGTGCTTCTCCTGACCGTGCGGAAAGCAAACTGCCAAACTGCCGGCCGCTACCGGACGATCAACCCCAAGGCGATTAGAACCGCAAACGTGGCCGCGGCCAGGATTCCCAACCTGCGGAGGTCGGCGAAAACGTAGTGGTATTCCTTCGCCAAAGCCGCAGGGCTGGAGTCGGTCCGGCCCGCAGACCAAAGGCCCGCGGACTTCACGACCGGCGCCGCGCCGCCCGGCTGACCCTTGCGTTCGACCGGCTGATCCTTGCGTTCGGCCGGCGCCGCGGCTTGAGACGGCTTGCCATTGCCATACATGCGCGGCGTGCTGCTACGCGGCACGCGCCGACTTTGTTTTTTCTTGGCCATTTGATCAGACTTCCTTTCTCGATGATCTCTATGCCCGCATTATACCGCAGCGATCTATCAACGTCAATGTGGTATCTTCTCAATTTTTCGGGGAATCGCTCGCTGTGGCCGGTCTCCTGACCGAGCCACGGTGGATAAACGGATGGCCTGATTCGC
>PHCA01000040.1:7099-19213 GCA_002842085.1 Chloroflexi bacterium HGW-Chloroflexi-1 | reverse complement strand
GCTGATTCGCTGATTCGCTGATTCGCTGATTCGCTGATTCGCTGATTCGCTGATTCGCTGATTCGCTGATTCGCTGATTCGCTGATTCGCTGATTCGCCCATTCGCTGATTCGCTGATTCGCTCGTTGACTCAGCCCCGCTCTGACCGTTTGCCGGGACCACCGGGCCGGCTCAACTTCCGGGGCAGCAAGTTGACCAGCGCGACCACCTCTTCCACACCCAGCAGGCGCAACGCCAACAGATACAACGCGCCGCCCGCGCCGGCAGCCACGGCGACCACGGCGACCTCGCCCGCGAGACCGGCCGGCACACGCGCACCCAGCCAACCGATGAGCCACCACACCCCGATACCCATCGCCAACGCCGCGGCGGCCGCCTTGAGCGCCGTCCCCTGGATCCGCTGGCCACGCAATCGGCCGACGCTATGCAAAAGGAGCCCGGTCATGATCAGCGCGTGGCCGGCCTGCTTCACCGAATCGGCCAGCACCAGCCCCAGGAACCCCAGCGGCCCCTTGAGCGCCAGCGCTGCGACGAAATAGAAGCCCACCGCGATCACGCCGACGATGGCCGGGGTCCGCGTATCCTGCCGGGCATAGAATGTGTAGTTCAGCAGGAAATCCACCCCGGCGAACATCAGCCCCAACAGGTAGAAACGCAACGCCTTGGCCGTCATGACGGTGTCCGCTGGCAGGAAGCTCCCGTGCTCGAACAGCAACCGGATCACCGGCTGGGCCAACACCCACAGCCCCACCGCGGCCGGGATCAACAACACCAGCACCAGCCGGAGCCCGCGGGCGAAGATGCCGCGGAAGCCCTCCCAATCCGCTGCGGCGGCCCGCTGCGACAGGCTGGGCAGCGCGGCCAGGGAGACCGCCACCGGCACCAGCCCCAGCGGCAGTTGGATCAGCGTGGTAGCGTAGCGCATCCAGCTCACGCTCTGCTCGCCGGTGGCCGATGCCCAGCGGCCGTCCACAATGATCTGCACCTGGGTGACGATCAGCCCCAGCGCGATGGGCACGTAAAGCCGCAGGATCCGGCGCACGGCCGGGTGCTCCCACGCCGCGGACAGTCCAAGCCGGAGGTCGCGCAGCCCGGGCAGCAGCACCGCCAACTGCAGCAGACTGCCGCCGATGATGCCCAGCGGCAGCGCGTAGACCCCGATCCGGTTCGCCAGCAACGGCGCGGCGATGACGATCCCCAGATTGAACACCGCCCCGCTCAGCGCGGTGTAGCTGAACCGCTTCAGCGAGTAGAGCAGCCCTGTCACGCCGCCCGAGAGTCCGAAAAGCAGCACCGCCGGCGCGATCACCCGCAGCGATCTCGCCAGCACACCCTGCAACGCCGGATCCTCGAAATCCCCCAAAACACCGGCGATCGGCCCGGCGAACAGCTCCAGCAGGATCACGATCGCGGCCATCGCCACCGCGATCAGGCTGAAGACGGCGCTGGCAACGCGGGCCAGCTCCTCCCGCCGCTCCGGCCGGGCATAGTCGCTGAACACCGGTACCAGCGCCGCGCTCAACATGCCGCCCACCAGCAGATCGTAGATCATGGTGGGCACACGCGCGGCCAGGTTGAACGCGCTGAGCTCACCGCTCGAACCGAAGTAGCCGGAGATCACCGACTCCCGCGCCAGACCGATCACCCGGCTGGCGATGTTGCCCAGCCCCAAGATGCCCGCGGAGCGCGCCAGGCCGATTTCCGAACGGGTATTGGGTATTGGATATTGGGTATTAGGATGTTCGGAATGCGGATTATCGCTTGTAAAGCTACTCATCACACGTCCTGTGTTTGCCCGCCACGTAGCGCGCGTCCTCATCAAATACCTAATACCTGTCGCTCTGCAACGCCCGAATTCGTTGGATGATCAACGTCGTCGAACGGTCGGGCAGGTAGGGCAGGAAGGCGACGCGGCCGCCGTGGCGCTCGACGATCGGGGCTTCGGGCGGGCGCGGTCCGCCGGGCCGGTTCCAGTCGCCGCCTTTGGCGTAGATGTCGGGGCGGAGCACGTCAACCAGCCGTTCCGCAGTCAGATCGTCGAAGATCACGACCGCATCGACGCACCCCAGCGCCGCCAGCAGCTCGGCGCGCTCTTCCTGCGGCACGATCGGCCGGCCGGGCTTGCGCGCCGCGGTCGAGGCATCGCTGTTCAGCCCGACGATCAGCGCATCGCCCAACGCCCGCACGGCCTGCAAATAGCGCACGTGACCCACATGCAGCAGGTCGAAGTGGCCGTTGGTCAGCGCGACCGACCGGCCGGCCTCCGCTTGCGCCAGGCGCCATGCCAGCGCAGCTTCCAGAGTTAGTACTTGACCCAATCAACTCTCCGCTGAATGGGTATCAGGTATTGGATATTATGTTGGGTGCGCCCAATACCCAATACCTAATACCCAATACCCGCTACCTCTTTCTCCCGCATCACCGCCCACACAAACCACGGCAACGCCAACTGCCGGCGCCAGCGCCACGGCTGGGTGATCAGCCGGAACAGCCATTCCAGGTTCAACCGCTGGACCCAGGCTGGCGCCCGGCGGCGCATACCCGTGATGTGATCGAACGCGCCTCCTACCCCCATCATCACCGGCACACCCAGCGTGTCGCGGCGCCGGGCGATCCAGAGATCCTGGCTGGGCGCGCCGTAGGCCACGAAGAGCACGTCGGGTTTGGCCTGGCGGACGCGGGCGATGATCTCCGGCGCGTCGGCGTCGGTCGGAGAGCCCACGTAGGCGCCGACCACCTGGAGCCCGGGGTAGCGTCCGGTCAGGATTTCGGCGGCCTGCTCCGCCACACCCGGCGCCGCGCCCAGCAGATAAAGCCGCCAGCCGGCCTCGGCCGCGCGCGCGGCGATCAGCGGCACGCCGTCGGAGCCGGTGACCCGTTCGGGCAGGCGCCGTCCCTGTCTCCGGGCCGCCCACAACAGTCCGACCCCGTCCGCCAGGCAGAGGTCGGCCTGCTCCAACACCGCGCGGAAGGCCGGATTGCGCCGCGCTTCCATCACGAACTCCGGATTGACTGTGCAGATCTGGTGCGGCGCGCCTTCGGCGATAAAGCCGGCGATCTGCTCCAGCAGGTCGTCATAGGTCAGCGCGTCCACGCGCACGCCAAGGATGCGGACGGCGTATTGCGTGATATGTATTGCGGGCTGCGTGTTGCGTAGTGCGTAGTACGTAGTACGTTCCATAGATGGGCTACCAATTTACCAAGTTACCAATCTACCACTCCACTCCCCCGGTTTCCCTGTCTACTTGTTTCCTTGTCTACCTGTCTACCTGTCTACCTGTCTACTTGTCTACTTACCCCTTCCAACACCTCCAGCGTCTCCCGCGCGCACTTCTCCCACGAAAAGCGCTTGACATTCTCGAAGCCGCGGCGAACGAGCTCCGCGCGCAGCGCGTCGTCGGTGACCAGCCGGCACATGGCCTCGGCGATGGCGTCCACGTCGTGCGGATCGACCAAAAGCGCCGCGTCGCCGGCCACCTCCGGCAGGGATGAATTGTTGCTGGTCATCACAGGCACTCCACAGCTTTGGGCCTCCAGCACGGGGATGCCGAAGCCTTCGTAAAGGGACGGAAAGACGAACGCCCGCGCGCCGCTGAGCAGTGCGGGCAGGTCGGCGTCGGCAACATAGCCCGGAAAGCGCACCCGCTCGCTCAGCCCCAGCCGCGCCACGCGGGGCGCCAGGTCGTCGTCCAGCCAGCCGCGCTTGCCGGCCAACACCAGTTGGACGCCGTCCAGGGCCGGGTCACCCGCCAGGGGGGCGAACGCGTCCACCAGGCGGGCCAGATTCTTGCGCGGTTGCAGCGTGCCCACGTAGAGCAGGTAGCGCTCACCGATCCCGTAACGCGCCCTGACACGGGCCAGCGCGTCCGCATCGCGCACGGGCGCCAACGCGGCGTCCCGCCCCAGGTAGACCACGTGCACCCCGCCTGGATCCACGCCATACGCCCGGACCAGATCCGCCTTGGTCGCCGCGGAATCGGCCAGCACCGCGGCCGACCGCCGCGCGTTCCAGCCGGTGGACCAGTCGAGATAGCGCCGGTCGGCAGGGTGATGCGCCTCCGGGTAGAACAGGTAGCCGACGTCGTGCACTGTGGCGACGCTGCGCCGCGGGTGGATCAGCGGCAGCACGTGCGCGGGCACGAACAGGACGTCGGGCGGGTAGCGCAGCATCTCGGCGCTCAGCCGCAGGTGCGTCCACAGCCGCGGGAATGGGATCGACCGCACCTCGCCACCTGACGGCGCGACATCGTCCCAAAACAGCCCGGCAGGTGGCGTGCCGTTGGTGTACAGCCGGAACCGGTGCCCCGAATCGAGCCGGAGCAACGCCTCGATCAGACGCAACGAGTAGGTTTCGGTGCCGGTGCGGTGGGCCAGGGTAGCTCGGCTGGCGTCGATGCCGATGAGCATAGGGAGAACCGACCTCACAAACCCAGGATTGTGCACGCCGCTTTCCCTACGCTGTCCATGTAAGATTGGTCCAGATGGCCCAAAACCCTGATAATCCTGCTCTTATCTATGACCCGAATCTGTTCACAAAGGACCACAGAGTCCTGGCTCAGACCTCCAATCCCCGCCGGAACGAAGACGTGAGAAGATAGAATCACCTGGCGGATCGTCGTCGTAAACGGAGCGATGATCGTGTGAGGGCTGACAGTGTTGGCGCGATCAATTTGCAGAACAACAGCCGGTCGGATCCCTGCCTGTTCTGTGCCTGTTGTCGGGTTGAGGTCACACAAGACCACATCGCCACGCGTGACTGCTACCATCGGATCTCTCCGCGAGCCAGACGGTTCTCGTAATCTTCCAGGTCAGGCAAGTAGTCGGACATGCCCGACTCGGCCAATGCGAGGCCCTCAGTAAACTGGCTCCACATTTGCCAGCGAGTGTGGTCGCTTCTCGTCAGCAGGAAGTCTATGAAATTACTCACTTCCTGGATAAGCGGCTCCGGCAATCGGTAGAGCTTGCTCATTGCCGTTTCATAGACTGTCATCTTGCTGCACTCCTTCCAAGATTTGTTCCAGACTAATCGGCCCAACGCGCAGGATGACGGGGATCGGCCCGGTCAGGTCCACGACGGTAGAAGGGACGCCGCCGGGACACCGTCCCCCATCCAGGATCATGGCAACCCGGCCGCCAAGTTGCACGGCCACCTCCTCCGCCGTGACCGGGCTGGGCTGGCCCGCCAGGTTGGCGCTGGTAACAGCCAGGGGCGCGCCGGCCGCCCGGATCAGCGCCCGCGCCAGCGGGTGATCGGGCACGCGCACGGCCACGCTATCGCCGCCTGCGGTGACCTCATCGGGGACACGCGCTGCCTTGGGCGCCACCAGGGTCAGCGGGCCGGGCCAGAACCGTTCGGCCAGGAGCATGGCTGCCAGCGGCAGGTCCCGCGCGATCAGGGTGACGTCGCCGGGATCGGCGAGCAGCACAGGGATCGCCTTCTCACGAGCGCGCAGCTTGGCCGCATAGAGCTTCGCCACCGCGTCCGCGTCCCAAACCACTACGCCCACGCCGTAGACGGTGTCGGTCGGAAAGGCGACCAACTCGCCGGCCCGCAACAGAGCAGCCGCTCGGTTGATCTCAGCTTCCATTTAGAATAAACCGCTCGATCACCACCGCCACGGCATCTTCGGTCACCGGCGGGGCGACCCAATCGGCCGCGGCGAGCACATCGGCCGTGGCATTCCGCACCGCCACACCCAGGCCGGCCCACCGGACCATGCTCACGTCGTTGCCCGAGTCGCCGACCGCGATCGTCTCCGCCTGGGGCACGCCGTAGCGTTCAGCCAGGAATGCTACCGCCCGGCCCTTGGACACCTTCGGCGAGAGCAGCTCGACGAACAGGGGATGGGAGCGCAGCACCGTCAGCCGGCCGGCAAAACGAGCCGCCAGCTCAGGGGCCAGCCGGTCGTTGTCTTGCGGCTCGCCGATGAAAAGGCCCTTGAACGGGGCAGTCCCCCGGGTGCGTAGGATCTGAAGCGCCTGATCCAGGCTGGGCACTCGCCGGGTTGATAGGCCAAACCACAAGTCGTAGAAAGATCGGGGGCGAGACATGGACGAGAGATAGATGGTGTCCTCGCCGTAGATAGTGAGGTCAAGCTGGCGCTCTTGGGCCAGGGCTACCACCTCGGCCAAGGGCTCGGGTGGTACCGTCTCGGCCAGGAGGGTCGCAGCGCCCCCAGTCACCTCCTTGACGAGCGCACCCTGAAAGCAGATCAAGGGTGTAGACAAGCCCAGATCGACACCGTATTGGATCGCCGATCGATAGGGCCGGCCAGTGGCCAGGATCACGTGCACCCCGCGCGCCTGCGCGACCGCGATTGCTTCCCGCACGCGCGGCGTCGCCGGCCGGCCGCTAACGACGGTCGTGCCATCGATGTCCAAGGCCAATAAACGATAATGAGACATTTACAGCTCGATGACCACGATCCGGTCCAGGCCGGCATAATCCACCTGCACCTCGACGCTGGCATCGGGCAGGGCCTTTTCCGCCAGCGCCTGGACAGCCGGACCCTGATGCGCGCCGATCTCGAGATAGATCCGACCCCCAGGACGCAGTTTAGCCTGACCGGCCGGCGACTTCAGGGCATCGAAAAGGGCGTCGAACGTATTCAGGCCATCGGCCCCGCCATCCAAAGCCAGGGCCGGCTCGTAGTCGCGTATCTGCCGCGGCAGACCTGGCAACGCTGAAGAGGTTACGTAGGGCAGGTTCGCCACGACAACATCCACCGCCTCGGGCAACGGCTCCAGCAGGTTGCCCGGCAAAAGCTGCACCTGCTCGCTCAGGCCATAGCGCCAGACGTTTTGGGCGGCCACGGCGAGCGCGTCCTCCGAGACGTCGGTGGCGTAGATGAACGCCTTGGGCGCATTGACTGCCAACGCCACGGCTATCGCGCCGCTGCCGGCGCCAACGTCGGCGATGCGCGGGGTGCGGCCCTCGCGGATCAGATATTTCACGTAACTCAGAACCCGCTCGACCAGCAGTTCCGTTTCCGGCCGGGGGATGAGTACCCGCCGGTCGACGGTGATGTCGAGGCCGAAAAACGATTTGTAGCCCACCAGGTACGCCACCGGCTCGTGGCACATGCGGCGGCGCACCAGCACCTCGTACCGGCAAATTTCCACTTCCGCTAGTTTCCGGGTTGGGTGGGCATAGAGCCAGGTCTTGCTCACCCCCAACACGTGCGCCATCAACACCACGCTGTCCAGTTGCGGTGTGTCCGAACCGGCCTCCCGCAACCGACGCGTTGCAGCTAACAGGGCCCGCCCCACGTCGCTGGACCGATCCAGTGACCACACGAACGGGAACGGCGCTACGTCCACACCGGGTTCAGTCATCGTTGGCTGATCCCTCTCCTCGCCCCCACCATTGCCGGGAATAGCCTCCCAGCTCGGCGTGGGCAAGAGATTCTTCAATTGGCTCGCTTTCAACTCACTCCTCGTCTATCGTCTGTAGCCTGTCTACCTGCTCCGTCGCGGCCAGTTCCTCGATGAACTCGTCGAGCTCACCGCTCAAAACGGCCGTGAGATGATAGACCGTCTTGCCGATCCGGTGATCGGTCACCCGGTTTTGGGGGTAATTATAGGTGCGGATCTTCTCGCTGCGCTCGCCAGTGCCGACCTGGTTGCGCCGCGCCGCGCTGCGCTCGTTGGCCAGCCGCTCCCGCTCCGCCTGATACAGCCGCGCCCGCAGGATTGCCATGGCCTTCGTGCGGTTCTGCAACTGGGACTTCTCGTCCTGGCAACTCACGACGAGACCCGTGGGCAGGTGCGTCACCCGGATCGCCGAGTCGGTGGTGTTGACGCTCTGACCGCCCGGGCCGGTCGCCCGGAAGACGTCGATCCGCACGTCGTTGGGGCCGATCTCCACGTCCACCTCGGCCGCCTCGGGCAGCACCGCCACCGTCGCCGTGGAGGTGTGGATGCGGCCCTGGGCCTCGGTGACCGGCACGCGCTGCACCCGGTGCACGCCGCTCTCGTATTTGAGCTGCGAATACGCGCCGCGGCCCCGCACCTGGAAGATCACTTCCTTGAAGCCCCCAACACCGGTCTCGTGATGACTCAGCATATCGGTCTTGTAGCCGTGTACTTCGGACCAGCGCGTGTACATGCGGAACAGATCGGCCGCGAACAGCCCCGCCTCATCACCGCCGGTGCCCGCCCGGATCTCGACGATCACGTTCTTCTCGTCATTGGGATCCTTGGGCGCCAGCAGCCGCTGCAACTGCTCCAGCCGGATTTCCTGATCCGCGTGCAGCCGCGCCACCTCGGCCTCAGCCAGCTCGGCCAACTCCGGATCGTCGCCGTCGTGCGCCAATTCCCGCGCGCCGGCCAATTCCGTCTCTGCAGCGCGGTACGCCCGGTAGAGACCCACGATCTCGGTCAGCTCGGACCCTTCACGCGCGAGCTCGGTCAGGCGGTCCGGGTCGGTAGCCACCGCCGGGTCCGCCATCTCCTGGTTCAGTTCATCATAACGGCGTTCGATGGCCGCGACTTTATCGATCCACATATTTGCTCCCGCCCGATCCGTGATCGGGCGGGTCACGGACCCGCCCGGAGCTTGAAACTATGTACACGTAAGTCTCAGTAGATCCCGATTTGCTCCCGCCCGATCCGTGATCGGGCGGGTCACGGACCCGCCCGGAGCTTGAAACTATGATCTACTGAGAGTTCGGGTGTCTGGCGCCCCTCGGGAATCATTCGCCCAAAAACACCGGCAGGTTGCCGATCGCGATCACGTCCTGCCACTTCTCCGGGTCGTTGCCCTCGGTGAAGGCCGCCGCATCGGCAATCACCGCGCCACCGGCCGATTCCACCAGCTTACGCATCCCGATCAACGTGCTGCCGGTGCTGATCACGTCATCTACCAGAATGATCCGCCTGCCGTTCACCAGGTCGAGGTCTTTGCCGTCCAGCCAGAGGGTCTGCGGCGCGCCCGTGGTGATCGACAGCACCTCGACGCTGGTCGCGCCAACCATGTAGGGCTTGCGCGTCTTGCGTGCAATCACGTACGGGATTCCCATGCGCACCGACAACGCGTGCGCCAGTGGGATACTCTTGACCTCGGCGGTCATCAGGGCATCCGCGTCCTTGGGCAGCCGGCCGGCCAGACTGTCCGCAATGGCCTCCACGACCGGCGTGTCACCCAGCATGTTGAAGATGGCAATCCGCACCCCCGGCGCCACCTCGAACAACGGCAAGTTGCGCGTCAGACCGCAAATATCGACCGTGTAGTACTCTTGCGACATGGTTCTTTCCTTTCACCGGACAAGACCCGAATTTTTCGGGGAATCGCTCGCTGTGGCCGGTCTCCTGACCGAGCCACCGTGGCTCGGTCAGGAGACCGGCCACAGCATCCCCGGATTATTGAGAAGATACAAGTTACTTGTAAACGCATCCCACCCATAGCCGCGCAAAACCGGGTGACAGGATGCAAGACACCCGCGCCCGGCAGGCACTTATTGTACCACAACCAGGACCGAAGGGCGTAATCGGGTGTCGAAGATTGGTAACGTCATAGGATAAGCAGGCGCCGGGCGCCGATTGCGTAGTACTTTGCGGCGGAAATCCTTATGCAGTTGAAGGGTGTGCGCAAAGTACTTTAAACAGTTGGGCGGCGTGTTCTGCAACTGCCAAAGGACTTACGCCCAACTGTAGTAGTGCGTTTTCCGTTTTACGTCTTACGTTTTGCACAAAAGCACCGGCTACGCAATACGCAATACGCAATACGTGACACGCATCGCATCTCAGACCGCGACGATCACACCGACCAGGTATTGCAAGCAGATTTGTGGTACAATACGCCAATCCCAAAGGGAGGTGAGCACGATGTCCCGCATCCGTCGGAGCAACACGATCGTTCTCGTCATGGCTATCTGGCTGGTGAGCGCCCTGCCGGTCGGCGCGGCTGCCGGCGCTCCGCCCCCGCCCCTGTACCAGGTGACGCTGCCGGCCCCGGACCGCGCCGCGCGGACCGCCCTCATCGAGCGGGGCATCGCCATCGACGCGGTCGGCCCTGACGCCATCACCACCATCGTGGACCCCGCGGGGTTGGCCCGGCTGCTCGCACAGGGACTGGAGCCGCTGTCGGTCACGCCACTGGACTTCCCGCCCGCCGACAGCGACTACCACAACTACGCCGAGATGCTGGCGGCGATCCAGGCCGCGGCCGACGCGCACGGGGACATCGTACGCGTGACCACGGCCGGGCTCAGCCTGGAGGGCCGCCCCATCCCGGCGGTGAAGATCAGCGACGACCCGGACCTGGACGACCCGAGCGAGCCGGCCGTGCTCTTCCTGGCCCTGACCCACGCCCGCGAACATCTGACCGTCGAGATGGCGCTGGCCGTGATCGAGCTTTTCACCGCGGGGTACGGCGTAGACCCGGCGCTGACCAACCTGGTGAACCAGCGGGAGATTTGGGTGCTGCCGAACGTCAACCCGGACGGCGGGGAGTACGACGTGGCGGGCGGCTACTACCTCTACTGGCGCAAAAACCGCCGCCCGAACGGCGACGGCAGCTACGGCGTGGACCTCAACCGCAATTACGGCTACCGCTGGGGCGGCGAGGGTTCCAGCCCCTACCCCTCCAGCGAGACCTATCGCGGCCCAGCGGCCTTTTCCGAGCCCGAGACCCAGGTCGTGCGGGACTTTGTGCTGGCCCACCCCGACATCACGGCCGCGATCACCTTCCACACCTACGCGGAGTTGATCCTCTACCCATACGGCTACACCTACCTGGACCAGCCGCCGGACATGGACCCCGATGACTTGCGGGCTTTTGTGAGTCTGGCCGGCCACATGGCCGGCGCCAACGGATACACGGCGCAGCAAGCCAGCGATCTGTACACCACCTCGGGGGACGCGGTGGATTGGCTCTACGGGTGATCGGCCGGGAGACCCGGCGCAACGTCGCGGCGGTGACCTACCTGGCGGCCGTGGCCGACAACCCGCGCAAGGTGATCGGGGACGGCGGCGACGCCACACCGCCGGCAGTCAGCCTGATCGCGGCAGGGGAGCTCGCACCGCTCGGACAGCCGATCACGCTCACGGCCACCGTCACCGACGATGTCGGGGTCACCCTGCTCGCCTGGCAGGTGGACGGGCAGACCGTCGCCATGCAGACCTGCCCTGAGAATAGCCCCCCGGTCCCCAATCCTGGGGGTGAGTTGCTCCCCGCAACATTGGGGGGATGGGGGGGCGCTTCCATGCACGGTTCCGAAAATCGCCCCCCGGCCCCCAATCCTGGGGGTGGGTGGCTCCCCCCAGAGTTGGGGGGATGGGGGGGCGCTTCTGTCGCCGCGGCCAGCGCGTCCTCGACCTTCACCTGGACCCCGGACGTCCCTGGCCCGCACATCCTGCAAGCCCTGGCCTTCGACGCAGGTGGCAACGAGGCCGCGTCGGAACCGATCACCATCACCGTGCTGGCCCAGATCGAGCCGGTCCTCTGGCTGCCCGACCCACCGGTGCTCGCCTTCGACGCGCCGCTGATCCTCACCTTCTCCCGACCGATCACCGGGGACACCCTGCAACTGCGCTTCGAGCCGCCGCTCAGCTTCGCAGTCATCTCACAGGACGGCGTCAAGGCGCTGATCGCGCACGCTCTATTCCGGCCGGCTACCCAGTACACTCTGACGTTGGACGCCGGCCGGGGCCCGGATAGCCTCCTGTCGCCGGCCGTGTGGACCTTCTGGAGCAAGCCCTGGCAGCGCTTCTATCCGCTGATACGCTGAGTGTTGACGAACGCCTCGTGCTTCGTGTTTCGTGTTCCGTATTTCGTACTCCCCAGAGGCTCAGCACGCAATCCGCAATCCGCAATCCGCAATCCGCAATCTTTACAGCCGATACGCGCGCTTCGCCAGACGATACGCCAGATCCGCCATCATCTCCTGCGCGTCCTCCTCGTCGATCAGCCCGCGCACCAGAAGCCCGGCCACCCAGTCGGCGCTGGCGCGGCGCCAGAGATCGTGGCGCGCCGGGATCGAGGGAAAGGCGCGGGTGTCGTCGTTGAAACCGGCCGTGTTCTGTAACCCGGCGGTCTCCATCACCAGGTCGAAATAGCGGCGCATGCCGTTCAGGCTGTCGTGGAACCACCACGGCGGGCCGAGGCGCAGCGCC
>PHCA01000040.1:0-7049 GCA_002842085.1 Chloroflexi bacterium HGW-Chloroflexi-1 | reverse complement strand
GCCCTGGCCCCCATCGATTTGAAGAACGCCCGCCGGTCCTCCAGCGCCTGCACGAACAGCGCGTAGGAGGTGATCTCGCGACCCCACGCCGTGCTCAAGGCGTCCAGTTGCTCCCGCCAATCGGGCCGCTCGATGTCGATCACCGCGTCCGGCCGGAACGTTGGGCGCACCTTGGGCGCGTCCGGCGTGCCACCCCAGCCCGAGGCCAGGATTTGCCGGTGGTAGGCCAGGGAGTCGCTGGCCGCGTCGGTCGTGCAAAGCACTTCGATGTCGAAGCGGTCGAACAGCGCCCGCGGCCGGAATTCGGGCGTCGCCAAAGTGGCCGCGACCTGGTCGTAGATCGTCTGGGCGGTGTCGCGGTTCAGCTTGACCGTCACCCCGAACAGCCCGGCCAGCTCGGCCGCCAGCCAGAGACCGGTGGGCGTGCCGCGGAACAGGTGGAAGTGCCCGGCGAAACGCTGCCAGATGGCGCGGTGATCGGTCTCCACCGGTGAGCCGTCCCGAGTCGACACGCCCAGCGCCTCCAGTGGCACGCCCTGCGAGTAGAGCATGCGGAAGACGTAGTGGTCGGGGATGATCAGCAGATCGGCCGGGGTGCCCCAGGCCGCGGCGGGATCGGCCAGCAGCCGCGGGTCCACGTGACCGTGCGGGCAAACCAGCGGCAGGTCCCGGACCGTGTTGTAGAGCTCCCGCGCCACGCCGCGCTGGGCCGGGTCCGGGCTGAAGCAACGGTCGGGGGAAAGGGTGAAAGGATCGGGAGTCATGGATGGGTGTCTCCTTACGAGAATGGCCAGTAGCCCGGTGGTATCTTCTCAAAAAGGCGGGGGCAAATCTGCTCAAGCCGAGCCCGTGACTCGGCGGGCAAGCGGCGGATCACGGATCCGCCTTGAGCTACCCCGGATTGTTGAGAGGGTACCTCCGGTGGCACTTCGGGATGCCACGATACAGACCGATTATGCACTGGAAGGGCGCCGGCTGTCAAAGTAGTGCGATCGGGACCCAAGTGTCCGGCGCCCGCGTTCGCGGCGGTTTGGCCTTTTCCCATCCCTGTGGTAGCATTCTTTGCTAAGATGAAAACCACCCTCAAGAAGTACCTCCAGGATCTCACGGAAATCGCCCGACGCGGGGACGCGCGCGAGGAGAGTTTCTACCCCGCGCTGAGCCATCTGCTGGCGGAGACGGCCACGGCGACCGGCCGGCCGCACGTCCATGTCACCACCCAGCCCAAACCAACTGACGCGGGCAACCCGGACTTTCGCCTCTGGAACGGCAGCGACCGCATCGTCGGCTACATCGAGGCCAAGAATCCGACCGAGGAGCGGCTGGACCGGATCGAGGAGTCGGAGCAGCTCCGGCGCTACCGGGCCACTTTTCCCAACCTGATCCTGACCAATTTCCTGGAGTTCCGCCTCTACCGGGACGGCGAGCGGGTGGATTCGGTGCTGTTGGCGCGACCCTTCATCCTGACTCGGTTGCAAACAACCCCGCCCCTTGAAAAGCCTGCCGAATTGACGGCGTTGCTCGACCGTTTCCTGGATTTCTCACTGCCCAAGACCTTCACCGCGGAATCGCTGGCCGTGGAACTGGCCAAGCGCACCCGTTTCCTGCGCGAGATCGTGGCGCGCCAACTGGCCGACGAGCGCGACGCGCCCGGCCCGCTGACCGGCTTCTACGAGGCGTTCCAGCAATATCTCATCGGCGCGCTGACGCCGGAGGATTTCGCCAACCTCTACGCGTTCGACCGCATCCCACGCACCATCGGCGTACTGCGCGATCTCTTCCGCTTCATCTCCCTGGGCGACCTGCCGGCCGAGCTGGAATGGATCGTGGACGACATCGCCGAGGTGCTGGCCGTGGCCGATGCGCCGGGTATCCTGGCCGCGTACTACAGGCAAGGCCGGGGCAGCGATCCCATCGTCCACTTCTACGAGACCTTCCTGGCACAGTACGACCCCGCAGAACGCGAGCGCCGCGGCGTCTACTACACGCCGGAGCCGGTCGTCTCGTACATCGTCCGCTCCCTGCACCGGCTGCTCAAGACCGAGTTCGGGGTGCCGGACGGCCTGGCAGCGGACGGCGTGACGCTGCTGGACCCGGCCGCGGGTACCATGACTTTCGTCGCCCGCGCGGCCCAGGAGGCTGTCGCCGAGTTCGAGGGCAAGTACGGGTCCGGCGCCCGCGATGAGTTCATTCGCGGCCACATCCTGCCCAACTTTTACGCGTTCGAGCTGATGATGGCGCCCTACGCGGTGGGCCACCTGAAGATGAGCTTCTTCCTGGAGGAGTTGGGCCACCGCCTGGCCGACGACGAGCGCGTGCGTTTCTACCTCACCAACACCCTCGACATGGAGGAGTTGGCCCAGAGCCGCCTGCCGGGCCTCTCATCCCTCGCCGAGGAATCGCGCCTGGCCGCCCAGGTGAAAAAGCAGACGCCCGTCCTCGTCATCCTCGGCAACCCGCCGTATTCCGGCCATTCGGTCAACCGTGGCGATTGGATTCTGAGCCGGATTGACGACTACAAGCAAGTGGATGGCAAGCCGCTGGGCGAGAAAAACCCCAAATGGCTCCAGGACGACTACGTCAAGTTCCTGCGTTTCGCCCAGTGGAAGATCGAGGCGGCCGGCCGCGGGGTGATCGGAATGATCACCAACCACGGCTACCTGGACAACCCGACCTTTCGCG
Source organism: Chloroflexi bacterium HGW-Chloroflexi-1 (assembly GCA_002842085.1). Taxonomy (GTDB): domain Bacteria; phylum Chloroflexota; class Anaerolineae; order CG2-30-64-16; family CG2-30-64-16; genus CG2-30-64-16. The sequence continues at coordinate 4,367 of PHCA01000040.1, read as the reverse complement.
GGATGCGGCAAAGCCTTACGTGCTCGACCTGCACGGCAACGCGCTCAAGCGCGAGCGCAGCCCCGACGGAAGCAAGGACGAAAACGTTTTCGACATCCGCCAGGGGGTCGCCATCGCCTTCTTCATCAAGCGCGGCGGCGGAAGCAAGCATGACGCCCGCGTGCGTAATGCGGAGATCTGGGGCGCGCGGGACGCGAAGTACGCCTGGCTCGAAGGACACGATGTCGCCGATACGGAGTGGCAGGAGCTACAGCCCAAATCGCCCTTTTACCTCTTCGTGCCGCGGGACGAGGAACTGTCCGTCTCCTACAACACTTTCGTTCCCGTCACCGAGGTCTTCCCCGTCAACAGCGTAGGTATCGTCACTGCGCGCGATAGCCTGACGATCCACTGGTCGCCGGAAGAAGCCTGGCAAACTGTAACGGTCTTCTCCCGCATGGATCCAGAGCTTGCTCGCCAGGGGTACAACCTTGGCAAGGACGCACGTGACTGGAAAGTAACGCTGGCGCAAAAGGACCTGCTCGATTCAGGCCCAGCGCGGGAGAAGGTCGTGTCTGTGCTCTACCGGCCATTCGACGTGCGCCATACCTACTACACCGGCAGGTCTCGAGGATTTATCTGTATGCCCCGTCCCGATGTCATGCATCACATGCTGGCAGGAGAGAACGTGGCGCTTATGACCTGCCGGCAACTCGCAGGCCTTCCGTGGAACCATGCGATGATCAGTAACCGCATTACGGATGACTGCATGGTTTCCAATCGCACGCGAGAACGTGGCTATCTGCTGCCCCTCTACCTTTATCCCGAGGCCGACCGGCGCGCCGCCAGCCGACGCCCGAGGAAATCTTCCATTACGTCTACGCGGTGCTCTACGCGCCGACATACCGCGAGAAATACGCCGAATTCCTGCGCCTGGACTTCCCGCGCATCCCCTTCACCGCCGATCGCGAACTGTTCGAGGCGCTGGCGGCCTTGGGCGGACGCCTGGTCGCGCTGCACCTGCTCAAATCGCCGGAGCTCGACCCGCCCGCGGCGCGCTTCGAGGGCCAGGGGGACGGCCGCGTGGCCAGGTCAAAGGGTCAGGGCTTCCGCTACGATGCCGCCGCGGGACGGGTCTACATCAACAAAGCGCAGTATTTCGCACCCGTGCCCGCGGAGGTCTGGGAGTACCGGATTGGCGGCTATCAGGTGTGCGAGAAGTGGCTCAAGGACCGGCGGGAGCGGCGGCTGGAGCTGGAGGACGTCCGCACCTATTGTCGCATCATCACCGCGCTGGCGCGCACCATCGCGGTCCAGGAGGAGATCGACGCGCTGTATCCGGCCGCGGAGGCGGAAATGGTGTGTACTGAACGGAAATCAAACGAGTGCATTGGAATCGAGGCTTTAGCCGGTTTTTGCGCTTGATTTCCGCCTAAAGGCTCACGGGTGGCACGGTCAGGAGGCCGGCCACAGCGAACACGCCCCGAACGCCACCGTGGCTCGGTCAGGAGACCGGCCACAGCCAGCCCGGATTACTGACAACTGAGGGAGTCATCGCCACCCATGGATCCAATCACAACTATCATTCTAGCCGGCGGTAAAGGCACCCGAATGCACTCTGCCGACCGCCACAAAGCCTGTTTCGAGATCAACGGACGACCAGCCATCAATCGCGCTATCGACACCTACCGGGCTTGTGGGATCGAACGTCACATCGTGGTAGTCGGCGCGCTGGCGGGACAGGTTATCGAAACCGTGGGACGAGCGCACGAAGGCGTCATCTTCGCCTACCAGGCTGAGCAACGCGGCACTGGTCACGCGGCTAAGCAAGGCGCACGGATGCTAGCCGACCTGGGCTACCAGGGTGCGGTGCTCGTCGTGGCCGGAGACCGCTTACTAGCCCCGCAGGTGGTCGAGCAGTTGATCGCCCAGTACCACAACACCGCCAGCGACATGGTCTTCCTGGTCGGCCCGCGCGGTCAATCCGAACTGGGCCACGTGCTAAGGGGGCCGGATGGCGCAGTTCTCGGCGTCGTCGAGCATCGTGATGTGGTGACCAGAAAAGCGCTCGCCCACATTCGTCGGTTGGCGCTGGATGATGCGCCTGATCTGGGCCGACAGGCATTGCAGGTCATGCAAGAAGCGCTCTCGGACCCACCGAAGGCCGCAATCGCGTTTGGCGACCTATGGAGGCGATTGACGGAGGGCGAGCTCCTGGGTGCGCAAGACATCCTGGGCCTGGCGCCAGAGGCAAGAGTCGTCTTCCGTATGGGCAACGCGGCCGACCCAAACTTCATCGTACCGGCCGAGCAGGCGGATCGGTCCGACGAAGCCAATCAATCGGTCTACCTGGTCAAGGCGCAAGCACTCTACGATGCGCTGTCCCAACTCAGCGATGACAACGCGCAACGCGAGGAGTACTTGCCCGATATCATCAACATCATGGCCCAGGCTCGCCAAGATGGACGTCCCATGTACCGCATCGGGACACTGAAAATCAGTAATCCCGCGCTAGTGATGGGATTCAACAACCCGGCCGAACTGTTGGAGATCGAAAACGCGCTGCGCACTCGTGAAATGCCACACCCCGTGCCACAAATCGACCTCGGCACGACTTACCGGCCTGTACACGAGTGGCAGCAGATCGTCGAGGCAGCCGAACACAACCCCAGTCAGCCGCTGGCCTGCCAATTCAACGAAAAGCTCCGTTACATCTACGGAGATCACCCGGAGTTGCTTGTCGAACGGCGGGACGCCTATCGAAAATTGCTGCGAGTATGCGCGGAGACGTTGGGCGCGGAGCGACCGGTATTGCTGACACGCGCCCCTGGCCGCATCAATATCATGGGCCGGCACGTCGATCACCAGGGCGGGAACTGCAATCTGATGGCCGTCGATCGCGAGGTACTGGTGGCGGCAGCGCTGCGAGAGGATGACGAGGTCCATCTCTACAACACCCAGCCAGACCAGTTTGGACCCCGGCGGTTCTCCATGAGTGAGCTGTTGGCCGAGCTCACCTGGGACGACTGGTTGTCGCTGGTCAACAGCGACGCGGTTCGCCAGATGGTATCACGCAATGGCGGTGATTGGGCGCAATACGTCCGCGCGGCATTCCTGCGTCTGCAAAAGAGCTACCCCGATGTGAAGATCCGCGGCCTGGACATGGTTGTCTCGGGCAGCATCCCCATCGCCGCCGGGTTGAGCTCTTCTTCAGCCATCGTCGTGGCCACGGCCGAGGCCATCGTTGCACTGAATGGCCTGGACGTTCGACCGAGGCAATTTGTTGACCTGTGCGGCGAAGGGGAGTGGTTCGTCGGAACACGTGGCGGTGCAGCCGATCACGCGGCGATGAAATTCGCCCAGCGCGATGCCGTGATCAACGTCGGTTTCTTGCCGTTCTTGGTAGGCGAAGCTAATCCATTCCCCGAGGGCTACCGCCTGGTCTTCTGCAACTCGCACATCAAAGCTCAAAAGGCCGCGGCGGCCAGAGAGATGTTCAACCAGCGCGTGGCCTGCTATCATCTGGGCGTTCATCTGATCCGGGGTCTGTATTCCCGGTATGCGCCGCTGATCTCCCACCTGCGCGACATCAACACCCGGCATCTGCCGCTGCGCCTTATCGACATCTATCGCATGTTGCTCAAACTGCCCGAACGAGCGACACGCGCGGACCTGATGGCGCTACTGCCCGAGGGCGTGCTTCGCCCCCTGATCGGGCCGGAAAAGGCATCAGATACGACAGAATATCCCATTCGCGGGGTCGTGCTCTACGGCCTGGCGGAATGCGAGCGCAGTCGCCGTTGCCCCGAGTATCTGCGAACCAGGGACGTAGCCGGCCTGGGCAAGCTGATGCGCATATCACATGCCGGCGATCGCGTGGTGCAACACGACAACGATCTCCGCATGCACCCGTACCGTGGGCCAGCCAGCAACGCATACTTACTCGACCTGATGGCCGACCTGGAAAGCGGCGAACCGGACCGGGTCCTGGCAGCTCAACTTCATCTGCAACCCGGCTCATATGCCTGCAGTATGCCCGAGCTCGACTTGATGGTCGATATCGCGTTCCGAACCGACGGTGTGATGGGCGCGCAACTGGCCGGCGCGGGCCTGGGTGGCGGCGTCATGGCGCTGGTCGAGGAAGATCACATCGCCGGCCTGGAAGCCCGGATGATCGAGCACTACTACGAACCTCGCGGCCTGGAACCGGCCATCTTGCTCTGCATTCCCACGGCCGGCAGCGGCGTGATCGAACTCGAGACACACAAACGGCATTAGCGCTCTCCGGGGTAACTACTCAGCCGCCGTGTCATTGCGAGCGTTTTTTGCGAAGCAATCTCGGATTGCCGCAATCCCGATTGCTTCGTCGGCAAAAAACGCCTCCTCGC
>PHCA01000357.1:657-2182 GCA_002842085.1 Chloroflexi bacterium HGW-Chloroflexi-1 | reverse complement strand
GCGCTATGTTCGCGAACGGTGATCCCTGATGTGGGCCACAGCGGCCTTCTGGTTGTTCTACGTGATCCTGCCACTGGGCATCGTGGGGTATGTCATGGCCCGCTGGTTCCGGCCTCACCGTCGCCTCGAGGTTGCAGTTGCCGGGACGGCTGGTGACGCCCGAGGCGAGGTGGTGCGCCTCCTGTCGTCATTACCCCAGGATATCCGTGCTGAGATCCAGGACCCGCGGCGCGTATTCTTACACCTGGCAAGCCGCATCGACGACGCCTGTCGTTACTGTGCGGCTGATGCCTACATCTGCTATTATCTCCATGTCTTGCGTCTGGTGAACGCTATGCTAAGGACTAAGGATTAAATAACTTGCGCAAGTCCCCCCTTCATTTGCCGGAGCAGATGAGTAAGTGATTTAGTCCTTAGCCCTAAGGACTGAGGATTAAATAACTTAGGCGAATCCTCCCTTCATTTTCCAGAGCAAATGGGTAAGTTGTCAAGTCCTTAGCCCTAAGTAACGACGAACGTTCGTTTTTGCAATCTCCACACGTAACCGACCAGGTCGCCGATCTGCTCGATCAGACCCTGGTTTCGCTGCGAGACGCGGACAGGTTTGCCCTTTATGTGTCCCTGTCCAACCTGTGTGCGCTGGCCCTGCGGGGCGAGGAGAGCGTACCGTGGGGATCCACAGATCGGGCCATCCGCAGTGAGCAGGACGAATTGCTGCTTCAGGAGCTGATCATGCTTTCGGCTTTGATCGTGCGCCCGGAAGCGCAGGGTGAATTCCAGCGGCGCCTGACTCATTGGCAGCAGCGGGGGCGCTGGCGTCAGGCCACAAGCGACCTCCTGCTGCCGTTCTCTTACCTGGCGCGGCGTATGAACCATCCCCGGTTGGTCAAACCTCTGGCGCCGGCCGATGAGGTTGGCGCATTGCAGCGCGAGCGTTACACGGTCTCGGCCCTGGGCTGGAGCGTGGCGCAGGGATTGGAGCACCGCGATTATCCGGTGGTCCTCGACTTTCTGGTGGAGGATCTGCGGCGTTTGTCGGCGATATAGAGGCCATCTGGCCTGGATGTGTTCAAGGTGAGCCGTAAGAATGGGAAGATGTCGAGTCTATTTCTCGGCGTCGCAGTACTTTGGACCTATTTCACGTGTGGCCGCGTGTGGTATAATAGCAGCAGTCGACCCGTGCGGGTCATCGTCGTGTAGGGGTCCTTATCTCACTGTGGCATTGGAAGGTTGTGGTGTCTGAGATCTTGCTCGTTCTGGCGTTTGTGCTATTCTACATCGTGTTACCCCTTGGCGTGTTGATTGCCGCCGTGACACGGCTGGCCGATCTCTGGCGCAATCGGCCGGCCGCGTGACGTGGCTGTTGTCATCCTGGTGCTGAAGTGGCGGTCCCCCCTGACCCGCCAACTCTGGGGGGAGGCGATTTGCGACTGGAAGTCGCGGCAACAGATGCAAAGCCTGCCTTCGCAGGCTGGAGCTGATTTAGTCGGCGCAGGCCGACTTCGCAGTGGTTGGTGCGGTTTCC
>PHCA01000357.1:0-618 GCA_002842085.1 Chloroflexi bacterium HGW-Chloroflexi-1 | reverse complement strand
TAGTTTGGCGACTGGAAGTCGCGGCAACAGTTGCAAAGCCTGCCTCCGCAGGCTGGAGCTGATTTAGTCGGCGCAGGCCGACTTCGCAGTTGTTGGTGCGGTTTCCAACCGCCGATCAAGAGGAAAAACCTTCATGCGTACTCCTTACACCCAACTTTACCTTCATTTGGTCTGGGCGACCTGGGATCGCCTGCCGCTGATCACCGAAACCATCGAACCTCGCCTCTATGCCGCCATTGCCGAGAAGTGTCGCGAGCTGAAGTGCATACCGCTGGCCATTGGTGGCATCGCCGACCATGCCCATTTGCTGGTGCGGTTGCACACAACCGTGGCAGTGGCTACGCTGGCCAAAGAGGTAAAAGGCTCCACCTCTCACCTGGTCACCCATGAGATCGCGCCGGGCCAATTCTTCAAGTGGCAGGGGGCCTACGGCGCTTTCACCCTGCGCAAGAGCGAAGTGCCGGTAGTGCAGGGCTACATCGAGCGGCAGAAAGAGCACCATGCGGAGGATGATCTGTGGGAAGATTGGGAGCAGACCTGGATTCCAGATGAGGAGCAGGGGTAGTTTGGCGACTGGAAGTCGCGGCAACAGTTGCAAAGCCTGCCTCCGCAGGCTGG
>PHCA01000039.1 GCA_002842085.1 Chloroflexi bacterium HGW-Chloroflexi-1 | reverse complement strand
ATAATCGCGTCGCAGGGGGGAACACCTTATAATAGAGACATTTGATAACGGAGACACTTGCATGGAAACGAAGCACAATTTGCCCGAAGGAACCGCCTGCCTGGTCACGCGCATCGACTGTACGCGGGAGTACCTGCCGAGCAGCTACCTTGCCCACGGTGACGTGCGCGTGGCCGAGACGCCGCTCGGGCGGTATCGCGAGGCCGAAGGGAAGTTTCAGTCGCGCTTCGGCTACCGCTTCGCCGTGAAGCACGTCGGCCGGCCGCACCTCGCCGTCATTCATTATCCGGACGACAAGTCCAGGTCGATGTGCATAATGGACGGGACCACCTACGACCTGACGACCAGCGTCTTTACCGGGTTCTCGCAGCCGCTGACCGGGCGAATGCAGGAGATCCGCGAGATATTCTGGCCGCGCTGGGACGATTGCAGCATCACGTTTATGACCTGGGGCGACGGGCAGCCGGCGGCCGCCGCCGACATCGAGATATACGAACTCGACGAGATCGCTGCGTTCGATGTCCCTGGCGACCCCGGCGACGGGTCGCGCCGCGAACTGGGCATCCAGTATGAGGACCCCTCCGGCACCGGCGCCAGCGAGGGGGCGGCGAGCAAGGAGGAGTGGGTCGAGAGAGTCATCGCCTACATGCGCCACTCCGGCCAGAAGCTGTTCGCCTATCCTATAGTGTGGTACCACGGGCCGCAGTATCCGTCCGAACGGGAGCCGGCCGATGCGTTTGATTTTGACGTGGTCGCGGCGCGCGACCGCAAGCAGTATGTCCGCTGGACGACGCATCCGCCGGAGTGGATCGCTCCGATGCTCGAACGGTTCGGCGAGGAAGGGCTCGAGTTCCAGGCGACGCTGACGCTCCTGCGGCTCGGAAGCCTCATGCAGAAGATGAACATCGACCTCGAGGCGATCAAGGCCGGCGCGGACACAATCAACAACATGCTCTGGTGCGACGAAGTGAAGGCCGGAACGGGGGACTGGACGTGCGGGTTGAACGCATTGGACTATTCCAGGATGCTGGAGTATCCTTCCTGTCCCAGGGTACCCCCTGATTTCCCGTGGGCCTACGGCGAGAAGACGGGGCAGCTCCCTCCCGGGCCGATCTTCAACCCGCTGCATCCCGTCGTGCAGGAGGCGATTGTCGGTCTGGCCGGCGAGATCGCTCAGCGTTACGCGCGATATCCCGCCTTCAAGGGCATATCGTTCAACATCTGGCACTCGACCATCCTGTGGTTCTTCACGACAAAGATTGGCTACGACGACTACACGGTCGGGACGTTCGAGAAGGAGACAGGGATTAGCGTGCCGGTGGATGCGAAGGCGCCCGATCGTTTCTCGAAACGGCACGAATTCCTGACCTCCGTCTGCCGGCCGGCCTGGCTGGCGTGGCGCTGTCTGAAAATCCGCGACCTTATCCGCCGAATCCGCGACGCGGTTGTGGCGGCGCGGCCTGATTTGCGAGTGACGCTGACTCTTTGGGACGAGACCACAGTGCCGGCGCTCGTAGCCTGGCAGATGGGAGCCGCTCTTCAATTCCGGGCGCGGCCGGGCGCACTCGACCTCTTCCGCGAAGGCGGCCTGGATATTCGCCTTTACCGGGATGAACCCGGCATCGAGTTGGACCTGGGCTTCGGGCTCGCGCGAGATTGGGGGGGCCATGAGCCTGCCTCTACGGGGGGCGTCAACCGGCCCATCGAGGCGTCTTGCATGTATCGCGACCATGCTTTTCTTGACAAAGAATCATTGCTCGCGGTGGCGCAGCAGCGGCGGCCGGGCGCTTTCGTCTTTGACTGCTGGGCCGAGGCCTGGGGCAAAGAGCACAAGTGGTTCAACTGCGAGCCGGACGACCCGCAGGCGCGCGAGCTGGCGGTCATGAGCGGCCAGCCCGCCGAGGGGATATGCAGAATGAACTTGGAGTATCCGAAGGACGGATTCTGGTGGGACTCGCAACTGAGGATAATACCGCTGTTCCCGGGCGGCGAGCATTTCCTCGAACCTTACGCGCACGCCGTCGCCGAGCTCGACGCCTGCCGCATCACGCGCGGCGGCCTGTTCCTGGACAAGGCGCACTCCGCCCACATTCAGCGTTTCGCCCGCGCCTACCGCGCGCTGCCGAAAGAAAAGTTCGAGACCGTTGGCGCCAGCGCCGATCCCGTTGCCGTCCGCACGCTCGTGTGCGACGGACGGCGTTACTTCTACCTTGTCAACCGGGACTACTATCCGGTTCCCGTCAGGCTGATTTTCACCAGGGCTCCTGGCCAGGTGACCGATCTGGCGACCGGGCAGGCGCGCTCGGCCGGCGAGGTCTGGGAGGTCGTCGTCGGCCCGTACGAGCTGCGCTCGTATGCGATGGCGGCGGACGTCGGGGTGAGGGGGTTCGTCGCGACGCCGCCGGCGGATGTTGCTCGGGGGCTGGCGGAGGACGCGCGGCGCGCCGTGCAGGCGATAGAGTCCGTGCGCGAGTCGGGCAGGTTCATCGCGGGGATGGACGAGATGCAGCGCGAGATCGAGGCGGCCGTGTCGTCGGGCCGACTCGCCTGGTTGCGACGCGCGCTGACGAGCTACATCGTCCGCAAGTGCCGCGAGCTGACGGGCTCTTTCAACAGTCCCCCCTCGCCTGGGAATAGGATTGCACAAAAGGAAAAATAGGGAAGCGCGAGACCAGATCGTAATCGGTGAGGATAAATAATGATGAATTCTGCTTTTAATCCTGAGACCTGTACCTGGGAGATCGGTTGGCCCGGCCGAGTGGCGAAACATGATGTGGTCTACTTGAGTCCGCCCAGCGATCCCATGCAGGGCATGCCGATCGGCAACGGTGACGTGGGCGTGCTGTGCTGGTGCGAGCCGTCCAGGATTGTGATGGCGGTCAACAAGTGTGATCTGTGGGATGACGCCAGTTTCGGCCGTTTTCACAACTGGAAGGCTGAAGAAGAGGAATACAGCACTACCTTGAGACACGCCGGCCGCATCATAGTGGACTTCAACATGCCGGTTTTCGATCTCTTCTACCTCTCCGATTTTCGCGGCCGGATCAGTCTGGCCGACGCCAGCTTGAGCTTCGCTGCCGCGGGTCCCTTGGGCTCGGTTGCCTTCAGGGCGTTTGTGAGTCACGACGATGGGACGATTTGCTGTGAGACAGAGACAAATCTCAAGGAAGATGTTCCCGTCGAAATCTACGTCGAGAGATACGGCTCGAGGACGTTCTCGCACTGGTATTCCCTCGTAAACCGTGATGCCAGTATCGGCCTCGCTGGCGCCTGTTCGTCCGCCGACGAGGATGGCACCTATATTACGCACAAGCTTACCAGCGGAAGATTTGCCGTGGGGTGCAAAGTTATGGATGCCGGCGGGGCAGCGGTGCACTATTCAAAGGAGCATTCCCATTGCGCCAAAGCCACCGTCTCGGGCAACGTCGGGAAGAAGTGCGCCTTCGTGGTCGCCGTTACGCCTCCCCTGGAGTCCGACCCGCTTGGAGCGGTGAGAGAGAAGCTGGACGCCGCCGAGAAAAAGGGACTGGTTAAGTTACTCACTGCGCACAAGAAGGCATGGAAGACCTTCTGGCTGCGCTCGCTGATGGAATACGGCGATGACTATCTGGACAACCTGTGGCACCTGGCGATGTACTACGCCAACTCCTCGCAGCGCGGCAAGTACCCCGGCCGCTTTATAAACGGCCTCTGGGGCTGGAACAGGGACGTGCAGCCCTGGGACTTCTATTTCCACTGGAACCAGCAGCAGATCTACTGGCCGCTGAACGCCGCAGGCCACCACGAACTCCTCGACTCGTATCTCGACTACCGGTTCAACTCGCTCCCCTACGCCAAGGAGGATGCCCGAGACATCTTCGGCGTGGACGGCGCGGTGGTCTCCGATGTGTGCGAGAGGCGCGGTTATAATTCTAAAAGCGAATTTCTCAATCACACGCCCGTGGCGCAGATAGCAATGGACTTCTGGCGGCAGTATAAGTTCACCGGCGACGCGGCCTTCCTGAAGAACCGTGCGCTTCCTTACGTGCTCGAGGCGGCGAAATTCTTCGAGTCGCTTTTCGAGAAGGGCGACGACGGCAAGTACCACGCAACAGAAAGCTCAGGATACGAAGGGTGGATCAAACTGCGGGACTGCATATCCGAACTGGTCTGTGCGCGAGTGCTGTTCTCGACCGCAATCGAGGCACTCCACGAGGCCGGCGTCGACGAATCGCGCGCCGAAAAATGGAAAGACATCCTCGATAACCTCGCCCCGCTCCCGGTCATCAATGGACGCGATAGGTTCCTGGTGGAGGAAAACGGCGCTCTGAAGCTCGCTCGCGGCATCTTCAAGGGAGACGCCACGGACTCCGACGAAGTCTTCGCCGCCGGCCTCGGCGCCAAAGAGGGACGGATGCTCACGTCCTTCATACCGTCCGACCAGGCTCCGGCCGGCCCGGTCGGCCCTTGCGAGATGATAAACGCGCTCGAAAACCCCGCGGCCGCCTCGCCTGTCAGCCCGCCGTTCGGCGACCTCAAGTGCAACGACGGCATATTCCCGTGGGTCGAATTCTCGACCATGTTCCCCTCCGGCCTTATCGGCCTCTCGCAAGGCGATTCCCCGCAGTTCAAGGCCGCGGTCAACACCGCGAAACTGTTCGGCATCTGCGGCGTGGGCTGGGACCCGACACCGATAGTCCTCGCAAGGCTTGGGCTCGCGCGCGAAGTCGCGGAGACACTGAAGCTCTGGCCCGGCCGGTGGCAGCTCTACCGCAATGGGTTCGGTCATTACGGCCTGATGGACCTGATGAGGGCGGATGCCGCGCTGAGATTCCGCACCAACCTGGTGCAGGATGCCTCTCTGCCGGAAAAGGAGCGGCAGGAACACCGATTCCCCTTCCCCACCTGGCCTTTCAGACACATGGGGATGGAGCCGATGTCGGTGTTGGCGTGCGCCATGAATGAGTCGTTGCTGCAAAGCCACGATGGGGTGATACGCGTGGCGCCGGCAGCGTTTGAAACGCAGAATGCGCGCTTTACGCTTCATGCTACGGGGGGATTTGTTGTCTCGTCGGAATTAGAGCATGGCAAGCCGCTCTGGGTTTTTCTGGTGAGTCGCCGCGGTACAAACTGCCACATCGAGAATCCATGGCCCAGGGCGCATCTTTATCAAAATGGCCGCCATATCGGTTCTTTCGGGGAGGGAACCATAGAGTTCGACACCCAGGAAGATGACGTTTTCATATTGGCGCCCGAGGAAGTGACCAGCACGAGTTGGCAGATAGTCCCTGTTGATTATGAAAGGAACGCAGCGCCGAAGAATAGTTCGCGTGGAGACGCATTTTTGGGGTTGCCAGGAATGTTTTAAAAAGAAGGAGGTCGTGAATGTTCGAAGAGCTGCGCGGCAAGGTGGCCGTGGTGACCGGCGGCGCACGCGGCATCGGGCGGGCGATCGCCGCGCGCCTGGCGGAGCAGCGGGCGCGAGTCGTTATCGGCGACATCGATGGGGCAACGGCCAACCGGACCGCGGCCGAGCTTGGCCAAGACGGCGCGCCCGTCGAGGCCCGCTTCCTGGACGTCGGGGACCCGGCGTCTATCCGGAGCTTCGTGCAGGACGTGCTCGACGCGCACGGCCGGGTTGACATCCTCGTCAACAACGCCGGCATCGTGTCGCGAGTGAAAGCGGAAGAGCTGTCGCTTGACGGCTGGGATCGGACGCTCCGGGTGAACTTGCGCGGGGTTTTCCTGATGACCCGCGCCGTGTTCCCGGCGATGCTGGCGCAGCGGTCCGGCTCGGTGGTCAACATGTCCTCACTGGCAGGGCTCCAGGGCGGCATCGCCGTCGGGCCGGACTACGTGGCCAGCAAGGCGGGGCTCATTGGCCTGACGCGCCATTTCGCGCTCCTGGGCGCGCCCGCGAACGTGCGCGTGAACGCCATCTGCCCGGGCATCATTGACTCGGAAGTGACCACGAGCCTCGGGCCGCAGGAGGTGAACCGCCTGCGCGAGATGGCGCCGCTCGCGCGGATCGGCACCATGGATGAAGTCGCCAAAGTCGCGCTCTTTCTCGCGTCGGACATGTCCTCGTACGTGACCGGCGAGGCGATCTGCGTGACCGGCGGCATCCTAGCCTGAATGGAGGCGCTGCAATGCGATTGAAAGGGAAGGTCGCCATCGTCACAGGTGGTTCGAAGGGGATCGGCGCGGGCATTTGCCAGGTGTTCTGCGAGGAGGGGGCGCATTGCTTCGTCGTCGCCCGCCATGCCAAAGACATCGACGCCAGGGTGGCCGAGCTTCGCCGGGCAGGCGGGCAGGCCGATGGCGTCGTCTGCGACGTGAGTAAATCCGATTCCGTCCGCGCCATGATCGACCAGGTCGTCGGGAAGGCGCGCCGGATTGACATCCTGGTCAACAACGCCGGCTACCACAACTCCAAAGGCATCGAGGCGCTGACCGAGGAGGACTGGGATTCCCTACTCGACACCAACCTCAAGAGCATGTTCCTCTGCACCAGGTATGCTCTCCCCCACCTGAAGCAGAGCACTGGTGTGGTCATCAACATGTCCTCCATGGTGGGCCTGGTCGGTCAGCCGAACGCCTGCGCGTACGCGGCGACCAAGGGCGGCATCATCGCCATGACGAAGAACCTGGCGATCGACCTGGCGCCCTATGGCATACGGGTGAACGTCATCTGTCCCGGCTGGATTCAGACGCCGCTGGTGGAAGAGTGGTTCGAGAAGCAGACAGACCCCGCTGAGGCGAGACGGTACATCTATTCGCAGCATCCCGTCGGCCGGATCGGCACGCCGCGCGAGGTCGGCAAGGCCGCGCTGTTCCTGGCGACCGAGGACTCGGCCTTCACGACCGGCTCGGTGCTGGAATGCGACGGCGGGATTACCCTGGGGTATTGAGGCTTTTTCATGCCAGACTACATCACGAAAACCATCAACTTCGATTGGTGTGAGGTGCGGGTCAACGAGGCCGATTGGGCCGGTCACACAGCCGCCGGTCTCGCGTTCCAGCTTCTTCAGCTCCAGGCCATCCGCCGATTCGAAGAAACGCTGCTCTTCTTGAAAGGCAAGGGGCTGGTGCATGGGCCGGTGCATAGCTCGATCGGCCAGGAGGCGGTGGCCGTGGGCGCGATGGCCGGTCTCAGGCCGGAAGACAAGATCGTTTCGACGCACCGGGCCCATCATCATTTCCTGGCCAAGGCATTTCATGCGATCTGCCCGGCGGGCTTCAATCCGTTGACTGAAAAGCCCCCCGAGGCGCTTCAGGAAGCGGTCGATCGGACGCTGGCGGAGATCATGGGGCTTGCGCCGGGGTGGTGCGGCGGCCGGGGCGGCTCGATGCATCTGCGGGCGCCGGAGATTGGCGTGCTCGGCACCAGCGCCATCGTCGCAGGCGGGATCGCACTGGCCACCGGGGCGGCGTGGGCGCAGAAGCTGTCGAAGACGGGAGACATCCTCATGGCCTTCTTCGGCGACGGGGCCGTCAACCAGGGTATCTTCCACGAGGCGCTCAACCTCGGAGCTCTGTGGGAAGCCCCGATCATCTACCTCATCGAGAACAACGGCTACGCCGTGGCAACTGGCGTGTCGGCGGCGACGCACCTGCACGAAGGCCGGCTCAGTCAGCGCGCCGCCGCATACGACATGCCCGCGCGGATCGTCGACGGGATGAATCCGCTGGCGGTGCAGGCCGCGGTAGAGGCGGCGGCCGCGGCGCTCCGCCGAGGCGGCCACCCCTACCTGATCGAGGCGCTCACCTATCGCTTCTTCCACCACGCAGGCGATCTGCCCGGATCCGGGTTCGCCTACCGCTCGAAGGAAGAAGAAGAGGCGTGGCGGGCGCGCGACCCGCTGCCGGAGTTCCGGCGCGCGCTCCTGGACCGCGGCATTCTGTCGTCCGAGCAGGCGGCCGGCCTCGCGGCGATGGCCGAGGAAATCGTTCAGAAGGCGACCACATTCTGCACAGAGGACGGCGTGCGCATCCGAGCCGGGCTGTGGCCGGCGCCGGAGAGCGTCTGCCGGGGCGTTCGAAGCAGCGGAGCCGAGTTCGCCGGCGTCCGGTATGCGCCGGACGCGCCGAGCGGCCCGGCGCGCGAGATGACGTACGTGGCAGCGATTGCCGCCGTCACCGGTCGCCAGCTCGAGCAGGACCCGCGCGTCTTTGTGCTGGGTGAGGAAGTAAGCAATATGGGCGGCGGGGCGTACCGGGCCACGAAGGGGCTGGCCCAGCGTTGCCCTGGCCGCGTGCTCTCGACCCCCATCTCGGAGGCCGGCTTCTCAGGGTTCGCCCTCGGCGCGGCGCTTGCCGGAATGCGGCCGGTCGTCGAAATCATGTTCCCCGACTTCGTCCTGGTCGCGGCGGACCAGATTTTCAACCACATCGCCATGCTGCGGCACGTGTACGGCGGCGATATGCCCGTGCCGCTGGTCATGCGCACCCGCGTGGCCATCGGCGCAGGCTACGGCGGCCAGCATTCCATGGAGCCGGCCGGGCTATTCGCGCTCTTTCCAGGCTGGCGGATCGTCGCGCCAGGCACGCCCTACGACTACATCGGCCTTTTCAACTCGGCCATGCGCTGTGAAGACCCGGTCCTCATCCTCGAGCATCAGGCGCTGTACGAGCGGAAGGGGCCTGTGCCGCCGGACGACGTGGGCTACCTGCTCCCTTTGGACCGCGCGCACCTCGTCAAGCCGGGCATGCAGGTGACAGTGCTGACCTACGGCGCGCTCGTGCCGCGCATCGCTGCCCTGGTTCAGGAAGACGAGGCGGTCGAGCTGATCGACCTGCGCGTCCTGGACCGCGCGCACGTGGATTATGAGTTGATCGGGCAGTCCCTCCGCAAGACCGGCGCGCTGGTCATCGCCGACGAGGCCACGCGGAGCGGCTCGATCAGCGCGATGATCGCGCAGGAATGCCAGGAGCGGTTCTTCGACTATCTGGACTGCCCCATCCGGCGGATCACGGCGGCTGACGCCCCGAAACCGGTCTCGCTCGCACTGGAAAAAGCCGCGATCCCTTCCGACGAGGAAATCCGCTCGGCCATCAGTCGAGCCGTACAGCGGGAAGCATAGGACGAGGAGGTGGAGAGTTGTTTCACTGCATCGAGCACACGGCCTTGAGCGTGTCGGACCTGGAGCGCTCGCTGGCCTTCTACCGGGACCTGATCGGGATGCGAGTGGTGATGGAGGTGGATTTCTCCGATCACGTTTTGGGTACCGTGAACGGCCTGACTGGCTGCCAGGCGAAGGTGGTCCATTTGAAACTGGGCGAGACGGTCCTCGAGCTTTTCCAGTATCGCGAGCCGGTCGGACGCCCCCTCGAGCGCCGGCAGTGCGACCTCGGGTTCATCCACATCGGTTTCCGCGTCAGCGACCTGCGGCAACACTACGCCGATCTGAAAGCGAAAGGCGTGCACTTCTTCAGCGAGCCGATCCAGGTCCGGCCTGGCACGTTCATCGTGTACTTCCAGGGGCCGGATGGAGAGGTGTGCGAGATGAGGCAGGTACAGCAGCAGGAGGCGACCTGATGACCGGCAAGCGGCTCAAAATCGCACTGGTGGGTGGGCCGATGTACGACGGGCTCTACAACCGCCTCCCGCTCTTCGAACGAGAGACCGGCTGCGCGGTGGAGATCGGCGCAAAACTGATCCACCCGGAGCTGAACGATCACATCGTCCAGGTCTACACTGATGGCGCGGGTGACTACGACCTGATCGTGACGCACAACAAATACGCGCCCGCGCAGAAACAGTGGCTTCTGCCGCTGGAGGAACATCTCAGCCCCGACGAGGCACAGGCATTCCTTCCTGCCACCATCCGCCTGGCTACGATAGACGGCCACCTGATGGGGTTGCCGCGCAACATCGACGTGCGCCTGCTCTACTGCCGGCGCGACCTGCTGGAGGATGGCCGTAAACGACGCCAATTCCGAACCGAGTTCGGCCGGGAACTGGACGTGCCCAGAACGTGGGAGGAATTCGGCCAGGTCGCACGGTTCCTCTCCGCGCCTCCCGCATGTTACGGCACGCTCTATCCCGGACGATTCTCCGGCCTCTTTGGGACGTGGTACGAACTGATGGTCATGGCCGGGGGGAGGCTTCTCGACGAGCGCAATCAGCCGGCGTTTACTGACAAGGCAGGCCAGTGGGCGCTGGGTTTTCTGCGCGACCTGCACCTGACGTGGAAGACCACGCCGCCCAACCTGCCAGACCTGTATTATGATGACGTGGCGCGCTACTTTTGCGAAGGCCAGGTCGCAATGGTCACCGACTGGCCAGGCGGGTACCATCGGTACTGCGACCCGCAGAGGTCCGCGGTGGCCGACCGTTTTGACGTCGCGCTCTACCCGGTTGGGCCCGCGGGTCTGCGGCGCGTATACGCCGGCATCTTCATGTTTGCGATCCCACGCAGCGTGCGCGATCTGCCCGCCGCGCTCGAGTTGCTGCGCTTCCTGACGAACGAGGAAAACCAGTACTTCGAGGCCTGCCAGGGCGCCCTGGCCGTGCGGCCAGCCGTCCAGCGCCGCGTCGAAGCAGAGGCCAGGCCCGGCTCCCGCGAGATGCGCAGACTTCAGTACCTTGCCGAAACGGCGCGGGACTCAATGCTCGAAGTCCCGAAGACCCGCTGGTACCCGCGCATGGAAGACACCCTCTGGCAGGCCGTGCAGAGCGGCATCACCGGAAAACGTTCCGTGGAGGACGCGCTCGCGCTGGCCGGCCGGCAGGTTCAAGGAATTGTCGAGAGAGGATAGACTTGACAAGGCGCCAAGGTGAAGAGGGCACATTGGTTACCCGACACAGAACTTGCGGGTAACACCACCCATGAGGGCGTTATCCCGACAGTTTGGTGTCGTGGAACGTAAGTTTGGCGACATTCCGCTGAAAGGAGTCCAAAATGATTCGTGATGATCTTGCTAAACAACTACATGATCGGGCTACACGCGGGGACACGCTCGCAGCCGAGGAACAGAAGCAGTTGGAAAACTGGTATGCCAGTCGAGATGCTGTTGAG
>PHCA01000038.1 GCA_002842085.1 Chloroflexi bacterium HGW-Chloroflexi-1 | reverse complement strand
CTCACCGCAGGCCGCGCTCCATCTTTTGGAGCGCGGTATTCAACTCGGTCTGAAAGGCGCGGTGGCGCGGGAAACGTTCGCGGACGTCGTCCAGCAGCGTGCCGGCCGCCCCTACCCTGCCCCGCAGCCGCAGCGCCTCGGCGCACGCGACCGTCAACAGAGCGGCTTTGTCGTAGCTCTTGCGGTGCTGGCCGCTCACGATGGCCGCCACTCGCCTCTGCGCCACCTCCAGACACCAGGCCAGGAGGGTCTCCCCCTCATTGTCGTCCAGGGAAACGCGGGCGAGCAGCTCGGCGTAGATGCGTTCCAGCCGCTTGGGCACGGAATCTCCCGGCGTCGTTACATTGGGCCAAAAGCCGGCGCTGGTTGAGATCGCCCCTTGCCAGAGTTGCGCCAGGTTCGGGGGCAGCGCGCCGGGCGTCTTGCCGGACAGCAGCGCCAGAAGGAACGGCACAACCAGCCCTTGCGGATGGTCGCTGCTGCTCCAGCTCAACACTTCGGCACGGCCGGCGAGCTCGCACGCCGCGTCGAAATCCTCCGCCAGCAGGTCGGCGTGCGCGATGGTGCCTTTGCCCACCCAGACCGGCCTTTCCAGGTCGTCCTCGCCCATCGCAAATCCCACCGGCTGGCTGGGCGGGTGCGCCAGGCAGTCCTCCAGATGCTGGATGGCCTGCCGCAGCAGCGCCGTTCGCTCCGCGCCGGCCGGCGCAGCATCCCACAGGTCGAGCAGGCGCGGCAGGGTTGGTTTAGCCAGGAACGCCTCCCACCGCCCGGCGCGCACCGCTTGCGGCTCATCGAGTTTTGCGGCGGCTGCGCACAACTGATCGGCGACGGCTGCGCGGATGGGGAGGCCGGCCGGCAGGGTTTGCAGGGCTGCCTGGGCGGCGATCAGCACCTCGCGCGATTTGCCTTCCTGCGCCAGCGCGGTGAACCAGTCCAGGTACGCGCGCGGGCGCGTCGTCCCTTCATCCCGCGCCAGCGCGGCCAGCCCGGCCGTGCCGTGCGCCAACCGCACCGCCTCCCGCAGCCAGGCGTCGGCGGCGCTGCCTTCCTGGGTGCGCAGGAAGGCGATCCAGTCCGCCAGGAACCGCTCGCGATCGGGCAGCGGCCGGGGGGAGATCTGAAGCAGGCTCTCCAGCGTGGGGCGCGGCTGGGAAAGCCACGCCGGCGCGCGGAGCATCTGAGCCAGGATCGCCGGCGGCCGGCTTGCCGGCGGCTCGGTTTCGTAGACGGCGCGCAGATAACGGGCGCCGGCCTCGCGCAAGTCCACGCCGGTCACGTCGTAGGCCCGTATGCCGCGGCCGTAATCGTCTTCGAGGGTCAGCGCTTCGGACAACGCCGCGTAGGCGTCTCGCGCCAGGGGCAGATGACCGGTGTCGAACGCGGCCGCCGCCCGGTCGAACAGCCTGGCCAGCGGCTCTGCGAACTCCGCGTAAGGCCCCAGGCTGTCCTCGTCGTCATGCCCGCCCCATTCGGTCTCCCCCTCCCAGTCGTCGGCATCCGCCTGGGTGGCCTCGATCTGGCTGACCAGGTCCTCGATGTCCGCCAGCAGGTCCTCTTGTGCGATCTCCTGCTGAGCGGTGATCGCCTGAGCGGTGATCGCCTCCGCGACCGGTTCGAGCTTCGCCAGAAAGGCCGGCCGCTCGCCCGGCGGCGTCTCCTGCGCCATGGCCCGCAGGATGGCCCGGAGCTCGTCGGCGGAACAGGCCGCCAACCGCTGCTCCAGGGCGTCCCAGAATGCTTTCAGTGAGATGTTTTCCGTGAGTGACATGAGAACCTCCACAAGTAGCCGGGCGGCGCCGATAAACGGCGGCCGCTTTCATCATTCAGAACGACCGGTGCTCCGTCCGTGCGATGATCTCGTCCTGCAGCGCCACGCTCAGGTCTCGGAAATAGTCGCTGTAGCCGGCCACGCGCACGATCAGGTCGCGGTACTGGTCTCGCCCACGATCAGCTCGCCGTCGCCGACATGTAAATGGTCTTGTGCTCCATGCCGTAGCGGAACGCCAGCGCCCGGCGCATCGGCGCGGAGAGCAGGCCGGCGTGCGAGCGGTAGGCTTCGGTCATCAGCACGGCGCGCTCGGCCGAGATGGTGGGGATGGCGTCCAGGCTTTGCTGGCGGAGTTTGGCAACGCGTGGGGTGATCATGCCATTAGCTTCCAGCCAGGGGAGTTCTCCCCTGACAGGCGCGCGGCCGGCGTTTCAGAGAGGTTGACCGACTGGTGTGAGATACGTTTGGCAGAGGCCAGGATATTGGGGAGCCGTGTGTGTCGAAAGAAACGCACAATACTAAGGGGTACCAGGGCTGCCCCGTCCCGACCCCACACCTGCGGGGCGGGACGGGTGTCAGTCTCCTTTGCGCTTGCTCAGGCCATACCCGGCGCCTATGCCACCAGCCATAGCAAGAAGAATCTTGATTATGGAATCAAGAAAGTCCTTATGGTTTGGCAGCAGGTAGACAACTGTAGCACCGAGAACAACGAGTGCGATAACAAAATACGCCAGGTAGAACCACCGATTGGTCCTACTCAATTCATAGGCGTGGTCGTCATCTCTCTGAATGTAGTCCAAGTACTTATCTATGTGGGCATCATTGAACTTGCTGAATAACGGGTTCTGACCTCTTCCGCCAGATTGGAACAGCGCCATGAATGCCTGGATATCGCGCCTTATCTCTGGCGGCATATCCAATACTTCGTCACCGGTGTTTCCAGACTTGTCTGGCTTGCCAACCGCGCCACCAGTCTCTGGCGCAATTACCTCTGGCTGGTTTTCGCCACCATCGCGCTTCGTATCGTCGTCAGGCATTGGCACACCTCCCTGGAAATCTGACACTAGCGAAACAAGGAGCTCTTACGTGATGTCCGCTCTATTTTCCTCTCCAGGCCCTCAGAGATTTCTCTCTCCATTGCAAGCCGTACCGCAAAATGAAGAGCATCTGGCTCTATCTCGCCGCGACGATGGAGAGAGACTACTTTTCTCACAAATTCTCGCACTTCTTTTTTGTCAACCGGGTAGTCGTGCATTACTGCCCAAAACAGCATGTTTGCTATGCCACTAGATTGTAATTGTAGCATCGTTGTCCTCCACAGTCGGCTGAGTCTTTATTGACTGCTGCTAACAGACGCACCCAACTATCGGTTCAGTTGCAACCCTTGTCTTCGCAAGACTCCCGAAATTCCCGGCATTCTCTCATCAGATAGTGAGCAAGCACCGGCCAGTTCATGCAGCTTATTCACCCGATCATATTCGTCAAGTGCAGTGTGCATGATACGACAACTAGTCAATTCTGTCCAGTTGCGGCAGCCAGGCGATGAACGCGGTGAACCAGCGGCCGGCTGCATCCAGGCCGCCATCCCGCTGCGCCAGCGGCTCCCCGCCGGAGAGGGTCACGCCGCCGCCCGATTCGTCGTAGAACGCAATGTCGCGCTCGATCTCGGCCATCACCTGGCCCACGGTCATCTCGCGGCCGATCTGCTCCCGCGCGGCCGCGAAGCAGGCATCGGCGCACGTCCCGCATCGCTCACATCGGTCCCAGTCGGTGATCGGGCCATCAGCCCAGGTGATCGCGTCCTCGGGGCACGCCTCGACGCACGCGCCGCAGCGGATGCAACGGCTCGCGCGCACGATCATCTTCGGCTCGGGCGACTGGCTTTCGGGATTGTGGCACCACCAGCAGGCTAGCGGACAGCCCTTCAGAAAGACCGCGGTGCGGATGCCGGGGCCGTCGTGGATCGAATAGCGACGGATGTCGAAGATGACGCCGGAGTTCATATGACAATTGTACCACAGGCTGAACCGGCAATAGAAAACCCTCCTGCCGACGCGAGCCGGCGGGAGGGTTCCAAGCTACCAAAAGGGTATTGCGCTGCCGGTGCATAGAACTTCAGCTTGCCATCGCGGGCAAATCCAGCCGTTCGTCTATCCACTCTCGCAGCAGTGCGGCCATGCTGATGCCGCGCTGATTGGCGAACTGACGAATGGTGGCCTTCATGGGGACGGTAACGCTAATCGTCAGATCGGCCAGCCAACCAGACAGATCATTCACGTTCTCGAAGAGGCTGGCGTCAAACAGATAATCTTCACCCGTATTGTCAACCACGCGCAACATGTCGTGCGCTTCCGCCTTGTCGGGCAGAACCCGATAGAATTGACCGGGCGTCAACGACAGGCCATCGCCGTCGTTGGCGATGCACTTGACAAAACGTTGTTTCTGGCTTTGTGCTATCCAATTCATCTTGCTGAGATTTTACCATGCCGGCGGGATTTCGGGCAAATCGCTTTTGATAAAGAGACTTTCTAAACAAGTGCCAGGCGTCTGGCAGACGCCTGGCACTTACCCATCCGCTTATCCGCTTCTATCCGCTGCCTTACTTCGGCGCGTGCCTGATCGCCGCCTGCGCCGCGGCCAACCGCGCAACGGGCACGCGGAACGGCGAGCAGCTCACATAGTCTTGACCGATGATATGACACCAGTCAATTGAATCAGGGTCACCACCATGTTCGCCGCAAACCCCAATTTCCAGGTTTTTTCGCACCTTGCGACCTTCTTGGACGCAGATGTCCATCAGCCGGCCCACGCCCTCGCGGTCAATCGTCTGGAACGGGTTGAAGGGCAGGATGCCATCTTCGACGTACTTGAGCAGGAAGTTGCGCTCGGCGTCGTCGCGGCTGTAGCCGAAGGTCATCTGGGTCAGGTCGTTGGTGCCGAAGGAAAAGAACTCGGCCAGCCCGGCGATCTCGGCCGCGGTGACGCACGCGCGCGGGATTTCGATCATGGTGCCGAACTTGTAATCGATCAGCTTGCCCTTCTCGGCGATCACGGCGGCGGCGATGCGCTCCAGCCGGGGCTGGACCCACGTCAGCTCGTTCACGGTGCCGGTCAGCGGGATCATCACCTCGACGTGCGGGTCGAAACCACGCAGCGCCACGTCACAGGCCGCCTCGAAGATCGCGCGCACCTGCATCTCCACGATCTCGGGCATGACGATGCTCAGACGCACGCCGCGCAGCCCCATCATCGGGTTGGATTCGTGCATGCCGCGGATGGCCGACAGCAGCGTTTCCTTTTCGGCCAGGCCCGCGGTCTGGCCCTTCACCCGCATCTCGATGACCTCTTCCAGCAGCTTCTCCTCGTCGGGCATGAACTCGTGCAGCGGCGGGTCGATCAGGCGGATGATGACGGGCAGGCCGGTCATCGCTTCGAACAGGCCGTCGAAGTCGCTGCGCTGGTAGGGCAGCAGTTCATCCAGGGCCGCGGTGCGGTCTTCGCTGGTCTTCGCCAGGATCATGCGCTGCACGATCGGCAGGCGGATCTGCTCGAAGAACATGTGCTCGGTGCGGCACAGACCGATGCCGAGGGCGCCGAAGTCGCGGGCGCGGCGGGCGTCGGCCGGATAGTCGGCGTTGGCCCACACCTGCAGGCCCCGGGTGGGCGAGTTGCTCGCGCCCGGAACGCGGCTGCCCGGCTCCGCGGCGATCTCATCGGCCCACTGGAGCAGGGTGATCAGGTCGGTCTGTTCCTCGAACTTCGGTGCGACGGTCGGAATCTTGCCGATGAACGCTTCACCGGCGCCGCCGTCCACGCTGATCCAATCGCCTTCCTTGACCACGATGCCGTCGCCGGTCATGGTGCGGGCTTCCATGTCAATCTTGATGCTGGCCGCGCCCACGACGCACGGCTTGCCGAACTGGCGGGCGACCACGGCCGCGTGGCTGGTGGCGCCGCCTTCGCTGGTGAGGATGCCCTGGGCCGCGATCATGCCGTGGACGTCATCGGGCTTGGTGAACGGCCGGACCATGACGACCGGCCCGCTCTTGGCCTTTTCCTCCGCCAGATCCGCGTCGAAGTACGCCTGGCCCACGGCCGCGCCGGGGGACGCGTTGACGCCCTTGCCCAGCAGCTTGCCTTCCTTCGCCGCGGCCTTCTTGGCGGCCTCGTCGAACTGCGGGTGCAGCAGCGAGTTCACGTTGTCGGGGGTCACGCGCAGCACGGCTTCGCGCCGGTTGATCAGCCCTTCGTTCGCCATGTCCACCGCGATCTTGATGGCAGACGCCGCGGTGCGCTTGCCGTTGCGGGTCTGCAGCATCCATAACTTGCCGCGTTCGATGGTGAACTCGACGTCCTGCATGTTGCGGTAGTGCTTTTCCAGGATGTCGCAGATGTCCATGAACTGGGCGTAGGCTTCGGGCAGCTCTTCGCCCATCGCCGCCACCTTTTGCGGCGTGCGGATGCCGGCCACCACGTCCTCGCCCTGGGCGTTGATCAGGTATTCGCCGTAGACGGCCCGCTCGCCGGTGCTGGGGTCCCGGGTAAACGCCACGCCGGTGCCGGAGGTGTCGCCCATGTTGCCGAAGACCATGGTCACGATGCTGACCGCGGTGCCCAGGTTGTGGGGGATGCCCTCGTGGTTGCGATAGTCTCTCGCGCGCTTGCCGTTCCAGCTCTTGAAGACGGCCTCGGTCGCCAGGCGAAGTTGCTCGATCGGGTTCTGGGGGAACTCGAAGCCCTTGTGCTTCTGCACGATCGCCTTGTACTCTGCGGTCAGAGCACGCAGGTTTTCGGTGGTCAGATCGGTGTCCAGCTTGGCGCCGGCCGTGGCCTTCATGCCGTGCAGCGCGTGCTCGAATGCCGTGTCGGGGATATCCAGCACGACCTTGCCGAAGCCTTCGACCAGGCGGCGGTAGGCGTCCCAGGCAAAGCGCGGGTTCTGCGTCAGGCTGGCCAGGCCCTCGACGGTCGCGTCGTTCAGGCCGATGTTGAGGACGGTGTCCATCATGCCCGGCATGGACTCCTTGGCGCCGGAGCGGCAGGAGACCAGCAGCGGGTTCACCGCGTCGCCGAAGCCCTTGCCCGTGACCTGTTCGATGGCCTTCAGCGCGACCAGCTCCTGATCCCACATCCCCGCGGGAAACTTTTCGCCGGCGGCCAGGTAAGCGTTGCACGCCTCGGTGGTGACGGTGAAGCCGGGCGGCACCGGCAGCTTGATGCGCGTCATCTCGAACAGATTCGCGCCCTTGCCGCCGAGCAGCGAGCGCACCGCGTCCCAAGAGCCGCCGACGTACTTTTCGGCGTCTTCGACTTCGGTGAAAAGATAGACCCACTTCTTTGCCATGTGATCAAAACCCTCCTGATGAATACGCCCTGTGGGCGTGGAGACTCAGCCCGGACGGCAATCGCACTATAGTATTACCCTGTAACATTCGCGTCGATCGCGAGAATCTTTGGCGTCATTGCGAGCGCAGTCTGCGAAGCAATCGAGATTGCCGCAATCTCCTGCGCATGTGAGGGATTGCTTTGCTTCGTGCCTCGCAACCGCATCCTTCGACTTCGCCCGCCAAACGACGGCGGGCTCCGCTCAGGGCGCTCCTCGCAATGACGGCCATGTTTGGTTGCGGCAGAAGGTTGCGCTATGTGCAAGCCAGTCCATTCACGACACAATTGCACATTATAAAACACGGCGGCGGTTTGGCAAAACCGGGCAGGGATTCCTTTTTGCGCGTCGCGTGTGAGGGACGCAAAGCGAGAAGGGGGCGCCTGTGTCCTATTGCTTCTTGACAGCACAGAGCAGCTATGCTAATATGTCGCATAGCTACGTATTGCCTTGCGACGTATGCGATTGGAGACATGAATATGAACGAACGCGTCGAGGCCGATCTGCCGCTCACTGAGGTGACGTACTTCATCCTGCTGAGTTTGGCGCCACAAACGAAACACGGCTATGCGATTATGAAGGATGTCCGGCTCCTCAGCCACGATCGCGTGGTTTTGAGTACCGGAACCCTTTACGGCGCGCTCAAGCGCCTGCTGGAGCAGGCGTGGATCGAGCGCGTGGATGAGCCGAAAATGGACGAAACGGGCCGGCCACGTAAAGTCTACGCGCTCACTCCGGTTGGCCGTCGTATGCTCGGGGCAGAGATCACTCGTCTCAAGTCGCTGGTCGGCGCCGCGCAGTTGCGATCTGCGCAGGGGTTGAGCATATGAGGATGCAGTCGTTGTGCCTATGGTTCTATGCAGGATTGTTGCGGCTCTACCCGCGGCAGTTCCGCGGCGAGTTTGGGGCAGAGATGAAAACCGTGTTCGCCGCTCTTTTGCGTGAGGAGATGGAGCGCGGCGCTGGCGGGTTCATCCTGGCGTGTCTGCGTGAGCTTCGCGATGCGCCGTTGGCCGCGCTGCGCTTACGGCTGTCCCGGGGGCCCGATCGGAAATCAGCCAGACTGCTGTCCTCGCAGAATCGCGCGGATCGGCCAGGCGCAGTGGCGTATGGCGTTATGTTCGTGTTAGTCAACTTGCTGCAATTGCCTGGCAGACAATGGCTGATACAGTAGAAGATGGAAGCCATGCGCTGCCTACAGCTACGCGCACTCGCAGAGTCGCCCCTTTGGTCTTGTGGCGCGCCGTCGCTCCTGGTGTGGGCCTGGCCGCTTGTATACTACGGCTTTTGCGGTGGCTGCGGGGCCGCAGCCGGCGCTGTTCTGGCATTTGCGTTCAAGCAGCGAGGGGCGTGGCCGCGCCTGGCCCTGGCCGGCTTCCTCAGTTTCAGCCTGGGCGCTCTCGCAGGCAACCGTTGGCTCCAGCCGATCTTCCACGACGATTCCCTTGACTTCCTTTTTGCCGTCGCCAGTCTGGCCATCCAGGTGGTTCCCATAGCGCCCCTGGCAAGCCTGTTGGCAGGTGGCGCGATCAGGGACTGGCGGCTGCTATTGCGCTTCACGACCACAGGCGCTCTGGCTTTCGGAGGCGGCTGCGTTCTGGGCTTTCTGGTTGCTGAGCTGTTGTGGGGGCTTGCGCAGGCGGTTGCCTCGTACCAGCCCGCGCCCGTCTATGCCTGGGTGATGCAAATCGCTCCGCCCATCCTGGTGGGGGTCATCTGTGCTGTCACCGGAGCGACCTGGGGGACAGCCCTCGCCAGGGGCATGGCGAGGCGGCATAGCGCCACATGACAACGAAGGTCGGCAAATTGCTTTCGGCGGTGGGGACGACAAGGAGCAGCCATTGTGATGGCCCTCTGGCTGGCTCGTGGTTGTGGTTTCTTTTTGCCGCAGCCTTGCTTCCTCGACTCATCCTGGTGGTGATATACTTCAACTATCCAATTGCGTTGGATGACATGTACCAATACGACATGCTGGCCCGCTCGCTTGCCAGCGGGCACGGGTATCGCTGGTATGCCGCGGCTGATGTCGAGCAGCTACGACCCTACCTGTCGCGCTTCATCGACATGTCTACCCTGACTTTTCCTTCCGAGGGGCTGCTCACCACTTTTCGCGCACCGGGATATCCCGTTCTTCTTGCCGGTCTGTATCTGCTTGTCCCCTGGACCAGTCGTTTTGGCTTCGCCCGCCTGGTGCAAGTTGTTCTATCCGCACTACTGGCGCCACTTGTCGCCGTTTTGGCTGGCAAGTTGCGCATGGGACGCAAAGAGGCGCCAGGCGCCGGTCTGGTGCTGGCTTTCTATCCGATCATGCTGTTCTACCCTCTGGGGTTGGCATCCGAGGATCTTTTTATCCCCTTGCTTCTCATTGCTATTCTGTCCATACTCAAGGCGGCGCAGAGCACCGCGCGGTGGCCTTCCTTGCTTGCCGGTGGGGTGCTAGGGCTGGCGGTGCTGACGCGCTCGATCCTGGCGCCTTTTGTGATGCTCGCGGCGTTGTGGTTGTGGCGTTGGGGAAAAGCTCGGCAGCGAGGCGCGCTCATGCTGCTACTGGGCGCGCTTTGCCTGTGCTTGCCCTGGGCCATTCGTAACACGATCATCATGAAGCACCCGACCTTCGTCGAGACCAGCCTGGGATATAACCTGTTCGTGGGGTATCATCCTCAGGGCAACGGCGGATTCATTCATGAAGTTGCTGTCATCCCGTTATCAATCCTCGATGACGCCGAGCGAGATCGCTGGTGCATCCAGTCCGCCATTGACTACATCCGAGCGAATCCCAAAGAGGCGCTGTTGCGCGTTGCTCGTCGAGCGGCATACTTCATGGGCGTTGAGGAGCGGGAGCTATCCTACTTTTATGGCGCGGGGTTTTGGGGTCATGTGCCGCAACCATGGTTGATACTGATTTATCTGGCGCTCACAACGCCCTGGGTGTTTGTGGTCGTGTTTAGCATCTGGGGTCTGCACGAGTCGCCGTATCCGCCAGCAGTGTGGTTGATCGTAGCACTCGCGATAGGCTATGCTTTGCCCCATCTGTTTGTTCTGGCAGAACCGCGTTTTCATTTAGCCCTGGTACCCATCCTCTCACCCTTCGCGATGTGGGGGTGGGCGCGGCGCCGCGGGATGATCAACGTGTTGACCGTTTTGGGCAAAAGCCGATCGGATATGGCAGCGCTGGTCGCGTTGGGGATTTCTTTAGCGCTTTGGGTGTGGGGCTTCGCAATGAACTGGAGCAAGCTGGTTGCGCTGATGGGGCCAGACGGACATCGTCTGTACCTGCCATATTGATCGACGGTAGGCGCTATGAGTTGGGGAGGATCCTCGATCCGGTGGCGCTGATGGGACAGCTACGGGGAAGATAGGAAAGCTACGCGCGTTGGATCCTTTGCATCGTTTGCCTGGCCCATCCAGGGCCAGGCAAGGAAGTCCAACGGCCCACCTCGATCCTGGGCCTCTCCTTCGATCATCGGGGGCAGCGCGTGGTGGACGATGCGTGCGGCTCGGCAGACCGGAAGCCGGGCCTTATTCCCACTGGTCGTCTTCGTCGAGCTCCTCCTCCTCCTCCTCCTCTTCTTCTTCTTCTTCTTCCTCTTCTTCGTCAAGGTCCTCCCATTCGCCTTCACCCAACTCATCGATCTTCAGGTCTTCGTCATCTTCGTCTTCCCAGGTGAGATCATCGACACGCGGGGGCAGGTCCAGCTCATCTACGACCTCTGCTGGGATCTCCTCGTAGGTTGCACAGTAGCCTTCTCGGTCAATGCGGAGCTCTTCTGCCCCGCACAGGCCGTCGTCCCAATTGACGCAGTCAGCGAATTTGCAAAACACCTTGACGCTCATAGCTACCCCTCCCCAGGCCTGGTACGATGCTGTTGCCGCCATCTGTCCATAATTTTTCGGGGAATCGCTCGCTGTGGCCGGTCTCCTGACCGAGCCACCGTGGCTCGGTCAGGAGACCGGCCACAGCCACCCCGGATTACGGCTATCGCGTGAGAAGATACACTCCTGGCATCTTTTGGCCGGAGGATGCCACAATTTGGCCGGATGCGCAAATTTGCAATACCCAACTTTCTTACCTGGAATTTTCTTCAAGTATCACTGGAGCGATTCTGCCGCTCGATCGAGCATGGCAAGCAACACCGCCGGCCTGACAATAGGGATTCCTTCGAACGGGCTGAGCACCGACACGTCTTCGTCTCCGCTGACGATGACATCCGCGTGCCCCGCGGTCGCGACCTCCAGAACCTTGTTGTCCTTCGGATCGCGACAAATCGTGACGCGCCGATCTGATACAACTGCCTCGCCGCGCAACAGGATCACAGCCAGGGCCGTCTCGATGTCTTCTTCGCTCAGATGGTACTTGTGCTGGATGTGCGGCCGGTGAAGCACGTCCAGCAGTTCTTCCAACAGTGAGTCGGAATACAACAGCACGTACCATTTGTTGCGGAGGGTCTGCAGAACCGGCCCCACCGTCCCTTTGGGTTTGATCAGCGCGCGTACCAGGATGTTGGTATCCACGACCGCGCGCATCAGATAACGCGCTCCCGCTGGACGGCCGCTATGTCTTCAGCAACCTCTTCTTCACCGTATGGCGCGTTTTGTTCGGCCATACGGGCCAGCAAGCGATCGAACCGGGCGACAACGGCTCTCTCCTGCGATTCCTGGATGCGCAGGAACTCGTCATAGGGAATCAAAGCCGCCTCGGGACGGCTGCCCCGTGTAAGGACGTAGGGAACGCTCTTTTGGACGACCTCATCGAATACGACCCGGAAGTTGCGCTGGAGTTCCGTTACACCGATAATCTTCTGCATAGCCACCTCAATCATGAGCCTGATACAAACCACGATATATATTTTATCCAGAATGCACCGGTGTGTCAAGTGCGGACAAGCCATGCCGGGCGCAGGCCGCGTCGAAGATAGCGTTGATCAACTCGTCGTAGGGAATGCCGGCCGCGTCCGCTTCCAGCACCAGGTCGCTGAGGCCGGGGTAGAGGCCGGGCAGTGGATTGACCTCCAGGATATACGGCTTGTCCCCATCGTCGGCGTCCAGGCGGAAATCCACGCGGGCCACGTCCACGCAGCCGGTGACGCGGAAGACGGCCGCCGTCAGCCAGTTGAGCTGCTGCGCCAGCTTCGGATCGAGCGGCGCGGGGCACAGATAACGGAAGTTGTGCGCCCACTCGGTCTTCATCCGGTTGGTGTAGACTCCCGCCTCGCTTTCGGGATAGGCTGCGAAGTCCACCTCCAGCGGCGGCAAGAAACGCAGACCCTGGAAGACGCGCGCGGCCTGCTCATTTTCGGGCACACGCCAGGCCACCGGCCCGGTCAGGTTGCCGACCACGCCCACCGTCACCTCGCGGCCGCGGATGAACCGCTCCACCAGGATCGGTTGGCGGTAGCGGCCGATCTGCTCGGCCAGCCGGTCTCTGAGCTCGGCTGCGCTATTCACGATCGACTTGCCGCTGACACCCATCCCGGTACCTTCCCGGCTGGGTTTGACGAAGAGCGGGAAGGTCAGGTCGGGGTCTGGCGGCTCGTCGGGACGCTCGAAGACCTGGAACGCCGGCGTGGGCAGGCCGTGAAAGTGCAAGACCCGCTTGGTCATCGGTTTGTCCAGGGTGAGCGCCAGGGTCAGCACGCCGCTGGCCGTGTACGGAATGCGGAGCATCTCCAGGATGGCCGGCACGTGCGCCTCCCGGCTGTCGCCCCAGTGTCCCTCGCAGATGTTGAAGCAGATGTCGGGCTTCAGCCGCGGCAGAGTCTCCACCAGCGAGAGGTTACCCTCCAGGAAGGTGGCGCGGTGTCCGCGCGATGCCAGTGCGGCCGCGATGGCGTCGATGGTGATGTCGGAATCCAGGTCATCCCACGCATCCGCCGGCATGCCGTCATAGTGGGGCGCGTTTTTCTTCAGGTTCGCCAGGACGGCGACGTTGAGGCCCATCGGGTGTCTCCATTTGGCAAAAGACCTTTGAAGTTTTCCGCGTGTACCGCAAGCTGCCAGCTTGCGCCACATTCTCATCCGCCGTGGTGCCGCCCGCGGCATGAGAAACTAGTGTACCGCAAGCTGGCAGCTTGCGCCACATTCTCATCCGCCGTGGCGCCGCCCGCGGCATGAGAAACTACCCGGAGAATCGGCGTGTACCGCAAGCTGCCAGCTTGCGCCACATTCTCATGCCGTGGCGCCGCCCGCGGCATGAGAAACTACCCGGAAAAAATACCCGGCGGCTCCGGTTTAGAGGCTTCAGCCGGTTTCTGCCGCGACCAACAAACCGGCTAAAGCGTCTAGTCCAGACCATGGCCTACATCGTCTTGGGTCTATAGATATTCAGGTAAGCTTTTGGGGTAGCGAGACGCCTCAGCCTGAACGCCGGGGCTTATGAGCCGTCTCAAGCTGCGACGTTCAGGTTGCAGTGTCTCATCAACCCCAAATCGTTATCTGACAGACTCTAGCCGTGGCGCCCATTCCCGTTA
This sequence comes from Chloroflexi bacterium HGW-Chloroflexi-1, assembly GCA_002842085.1. Lineage (GTDB taxonomy): Bacteria > Chloroflexota > Anaerolineae > CG2-30-64-16 > CG2-30-64-16 > CG2-30-64-16. Next base: position 13,960 of record PHCA01000038.1, on the reverse strand, counting down.
TGTCCATTCCCGTTGTGCCCGTTCCCCGACGGCGCCGCGACCATCGTCTGACCCGGAATGGGCTGCCAGACGATGGCGCCGAGCGGCTTGGCGGCTTCGACGGGCCGTGCCGCTTCCGCGGCATTGCGCCGGTGTACCTGGTCGAACCCCTGCGGCTTGATGTTGTCGGCCGTGCCGGCCAGCAGCCCGGCTACCCCTTCCTGGCCCGCTTCCTGGTGGAGCAGCGCCCGTTCGGCCCGCGCGGTGGTGTGGCCGGTGTAGTCGTTCGGCTCGTTGTAGGTGGTGATGAAGCCCTCGAAGTTGCGCAGCACGACTTTGCCCGGCGCCTGGCTGATCAGGTATTGGGGCATGACCGGGATCTTGCCGCCGCCGCCAGGCGCATCCACCACGAAGGTCGGGATGGCGTAGCCGCTGGTGTGCCCGCGCAGGCTCTCGATGATCTCGATGCCCTTGCTGACCGTCGTGCGGAAGTGACCGGCGCCCGCCACCAGATCGCACTGGTAGAGATAGTAGGGCCGGACGCGGTTGCGCACCAGTTTGTGTACCAACTCCTTGATCACATCGACCGAATCGTTGACCCCCGCCAGCAGCACGGTCTGCGCGCCCAGCGGGATGCCGGCGTCGGCCAGCCGGGCCAACGCGTCAGAGACCTCGGGCGTGATCTCGGCCGCGTGGTTGAAGTGGATGTTCAGCCACAGCGGGTGGAACTGGCGCAGCATGGCCACCAGGTCCGCGGTGATGCGCTGCGGCAGGAAGGCCGGCACGCGACTGCCGATGCGGATGATCTCGACGTGGGGGATGGCGCGCAGCCGGCGCAGCAACCCTTCCAGGATCCGCTGCGACAGGATCAGCGGATCGCCGCCGCTCAGCAGCACGTCGCGGATCTCGGGTGTCCGGGCGATGTAGTCGATCTGCGCGTCGTAGTCGCTGCGGCTGAACTGCGCGGCGGGATCACCCACCAGGCGACTACGCGTGCAGTAGCGGCAGTAGCTGGCGCATTGAGTGGTGACCAACATCAGCACCCGGTCGGGGTAGCGATGCACCAGGCCCGGCGCCGGGCTGTGGCCGTCTTCGTTGAGCGAATCAGCGAACATGCCGTCGAACGCGACCAACTCCTGGTTGGTCGGGATCACCTGGCGGCGAATTGGGCAGTTCGGATCGTCGGGGTCGATCAATGATGCAAAATAGGGGGTGATATCAACCCGGAAGTGGGGGCTGCGGGCCCCTGCCACTTCCTCCGGGGTCAGGTTGATGATCTGGCTCAGCTCCTCCAGCGTATTCAGCCGGTGGCTGAGCTGCCAACGCCAATCCTCCCACTGTTGATCGGGCACGGTAGCCCAAATCGAGGCGCGCCGGGAGACGCTCCGGTGGGGAGGTTCTTCAGCGCTTTTAGAGGGAGGCTCCTCGCTCAGTTCGGTCAGTTCGGCAACGTCTATCATTTTACTCCTCTCCAGTTATGGATGTGGGTGATTGCAGACAAAGCAAAACCCCCACGACCTCACGAAGAATTCGCAGCGCCATCAGAAGGCAATCATGGCCGCGTTGCCGCTGCTGCGGTCGCAGGGGTACAACGGTTGGTCCAGGGTGTCAGCTATGTACACAGGCTGCCCGGGCGCCCGACGAGCGGAATCCCGATGAGTCCTTAGGCCGTTCCAGAAAAATAGATGTCCCAATCTCGCCGGTTTCTTTGGGAATCTCAGGAGGTTCTGGGATGAGTATTTTTCTGGAACTATCTTGGCCGTCGCTATCGGTCGTCTTCTTCCGCGTCCTCATCGTAATCGTCGATCTCATCTTCTTCATCTTCGTAGTCATCGTCGAACTCATCTTCGTCTTCGCTGCGGTCCCAGTCTTCTCCCTCATCCTCGTACGAGAAGAACTCGAGTGCGCTGGCCGGGGCGCTGCACTCGGGGCACTTCAAAGGGCGGCGCGACTCGGCGCCCTCTTCGATGTAGCCACACTCCATGCATTCCCACTCGCCGGTTATGGGAAGGGCCTTGTTCAACTGCACCATGTCATACCCTCCTTGCAGGAAAGGGAACTCATCCGCACTAAGGACTGAGGATTAAATAACTTGCGCGATTAGCCTTGCGAAGGTTCCCGAAGACACCATTTCTAGCCCAAGTCGGGGCAAAAACCTTCGCAAGGCTGTCCACATTTGCCGGAGCGATTGGGTAAGTTATTAAGCCTTAGCCGTCCTTAGCCCTAAACAAACATTTTAATCAGTTATGGGTGATTGTCAATTCTTAAGGTGGTGTTCTCGCGTTTTCGGTCTCTCGATGACTGCCAGTCCTGGCGGGCGCCCTTTGTTTGACAGCGATTGGCGCCTGTGGCATACTCAAGGCGCTCATATTTTGTGTTGATCGAGAAGGAGTAACGAGTAATGAGTAACGAGTAACGAGTTAAAACGCAATCACTTACTGGTTACTGGTTACTCATTACTCGGTATCCACAAGCAGAGGAAACGTTATGGAGCACAAACGTCGCATACTCACCGGCGACCGGCCGACTGGCCGGCTGCACCTGGGACACTACGTGGGCAGCCTGCGCAATCGGGTGCGCTTGCAGGATGAATACGAGTGCTTTTTCATCATCGCTGACCTGCACGTGCTGACGACCAAGAACAGCCCGGAGGAGATCGCCGCCATCGCAGACAACGCCCGCGGCTTGGTGCTCGACTACCTGGGCGCGGGGATTGATCCGGCGAAATCCACGATCTTCCTCCAGTCGGCCATCCACGAGACCTATGAGCTGGCGTTGCTCCTGGGCAACCTGGTGACGGTGCCGCGGCTGGCCCGCTTGCCGAGCATCAAGGAGATGGCCCAGGCCGCCCTGATGGATGTCGAGACCATCCCCTTCGGGCTGCTCGGCTACCCCGTGCTCCAGGCCGCCGACATCCTGCTGCCGCGCGCCCACCTGGTGCCCGTAGGCAAGGACAACCAGGCGCACGTCGAGATCACCCGCGAGATCGCCCGGCGCTTCAACAATCTGTATGGCGAGGTCTTCCCGCTCCCCGCCGACCTGGTGGAGGGCGACACCCTCCCCGGTACCGACGGCCAGGCGAAGATGAGCAAGTCGCTGGGCAACGCGATCTTCCTCAGCGACAACGCGGCCGCGGTGCGCAAGAAGGTCCACAGCATGTACACCGACCCCAACCGCATCCGCGCCGACATCCCTGGCACGGTGGAGGGCAACCCGGTCTTCACCTACCTCGACGCCTTCGATCCCGACAAAACGACCGTGGCGGAGCTCAAGGAGCGTTATCGCGCGGGCCGCGTGGGCGACGTGGAGGTAAAAGACCGCCTGACGAGCGTTCTCAATGCGTTCCTCGATCCGATCCGCGAGCGTTCGGCCAGTTACGCGGCCCAAAGCGGCCTGGTGGACGAGATCATCTACGCGGGTACCCTGCGGATGCGCGAGATCGGCGCGGAAACGCTGCGCGAAGTCAAGAAGGCGATGGGTGTCGCCGGCACGTTCAATCGCATCGCACGGAAGGCGGAAGAGCGGCGGAAGAAGCTGGCGCGGTGACGAGGGGAGAGATGCCATGGGACTGACTGGCCGGGCGACGGCGACCGGCACGGCGCGTTATGCGGCACGGTTCGCCGGCTCTGCCACCGACGCTGCGATCCAGGCAGACGGCGCGCGGCCGGTGTTGGCTGCGGACCACTTTCGCGCCGCGTTGGGCCTGAAGCTGTCGTCCATCGGGACCGGCACCTATTTGGGCGATTTGAGCGACGCGGTGGACCAACGCTATCGCGTCGCGTTGGCCGAGGCTGTGTGCGATGGGTGCAACGTCCTGGACACCGCGGTCAACTACCGCGCCCAACGCAGCGAAATCGCGCTGGGTCAGGCTGTGGCCGATCTGGTCGCGGCCGGCGCAGTCGGCCGTGACGAATTGATCATTGCCAGCAAAGGGGGCTTCATCGCCCACCGGCTGACGCGGCCCGCCGACATGGTGGGATACGTTTACGACAACTTCATCGCTGCGGGCGTGGCCGAGCCTGCTGACTTGGCCGGTGGCATTCACTGCATGGCGCCGGATTATCTCAGTCAGCAGATCACCTGGAGCCTGCGCAACACGGGGCTCCACACCCTGGACATCTACTACATCCACAACCCGGAGACCCAACTGGCGTTTGTGGACCGCGGGACCTTTCGCAATCGGCTGCAACTGGCCTTCGCCCGGCTGGAGGAGGAGGTCACCGCGGGGCGCATCAGTTGCTACGGCATCGCAACCTGGGAGGGCCTGCGCCGGCCGCCGATGAGCGCGGATTACATCAGCCTGGAGATCATCCTGCGCCTGGCGACCGGGGTGGCCGGACCCAACCACCATTTGCAGGTCGTGCAATTCCCGCTTAGCGCTGCCGTTCTTGAATCGGCCACCTTTCGGAACCAGCCGGTGAAGGGCAGTCTGGTTTCTGCCCTGGCCGCGGCCCGTGATCTGGGACTGGCGGTCGTGACCAGCGCGTCGATCATGCAGGCCCAGGCGCCGGGGCGGGTGACCAGCGCACTGCGGGAGGCGTTCCCGGCGCTGGCGAATGACGCCCAACGCGCGTTGCAGTTCACCCGTTCGCTGCCCGGGGTGACCACGGCGCTGGTGGGCATGGGGCGCCTGGAACACGTGCGCGAGAACCTGGCGCTGGCCGCCCACCCGTGCGAGCCGGCGCGGGCAGCGCGGGCGGCGCAGGCGTTGGCAAGGTGACAGGGTGGCAACGGATTGAAGCGGATAAACGGATGGCCTGATTCGCTGATTCGCTGATTCGCTGATTCGCCGATTCGCTGATTCGCTGATTCGCTGATTCGCTGATTCGCCGATTCGCTGATTCGCTGATTCGCTGATTCGCTGATTCGCTGATTCGCCGATTCGCCGATTCGCCGATTCGCTGATTCGCTGATTCGCTGATTCGCTGATTCGCTGATTCGCTGATTCGCCGATTCGCTGATTCGCTGATTCGCCGACCCCTGACCCCTGAGACACGGTGCTGGAGCAACGATGACCAAACTCGACGCGATTCTCTTCGACCTGGGCGACACGCTGGTGGATCTGGGCGAAGGGCGCGGGAGCTACGAGGCGCGACTGGCCACACAGGTCGGCCGGGTGTACGATGTGCTGGCCGCGGCGGGCGTGGTGTTGCCGGACCGGCAGTTCTTCTGCGACGCCCTGGCGACCGGCAGTGAGGCGCGGTATCAGGCGGCGCTGGCCGAGCAGCAGGGACTGAGCGTCTACGATGTGCTGCGCGGCCTTTTCGACAAGCTGCAGATCGAAGCGGACGACGGCCTGCTCGAAGCGAGCGCGGGGGCCTACTGTCGGGGCGGCGGGATCACGGCGTTGCGCCCGGGTGCGCGGGAGGTCCTGACGCAATTGCGGGATCGCGGGCTGCGGCTGGGCGTGATCTCCAACACGTTGCAGCCGGGGCGCTACCTGGATGAGGCGCTGGCCCGCCGCGGGATCTTCGACTTCTTTCCCGTTCGCATCTATTCTTCTGAGGTCGGCGTGGCCAAGCCGCATCCGGCCATCTTCCGCGCGGCGCTGGACGCGCTGGGGGTCTCGGCCGCGGCCGCGCTGTACGTCGGCGACCGACTGCGGGCGGACGTGGCCGGCGCGCATGGCGTGGGCATGCGCGCGGTGCTGGTTGAGGTGGCGCATCGCCCCGAGTCCGATCCCGACATCGTGCCAGATGCCAGGGTCAAGGAGCTGCCGGAGTTGTTGGAGGTATTGCCGGGGCTGTTGGGGTGACGCCTGACCTATCTGCGGATCATGGACTTAACTCTTCGTCCTTCCAAGTAACAGCCATGTGCAAGTCAATGTCATTAAGATAAGGGAACTAGCCCAGACCTGACAGGTTTTCGAGGTCACTTTTCGACATACATCCACCTCTGATGAGACCGAATCCGGCTTGAAACGCTACTTCGGGAAACCTGTCAGGTCTTAACATGTACCCGCCATTCGGTGAATATCCCTATTTTCTCGATTGCAGACTTGACACGGTATCCATTCTGTGGTAGAATGTAGCTGATCTGGGGAGAGACCCGGTGCGGCGATTCTCAATATCAAAGAGGAGGGTACAAAATGGCTAACTTGGACAAACTGATGGCACTTCCCGGCGCCATCGTCGCCGGAGAGTTCAGCGTAGGGGGCGACCTGGTGGCCTTCAAGGGCGCTCTGAAGGAAGAGTATGCTAAAATGGTGGCCATGATGTGTGCCGCCAACTCGCTGATGGGCAAGATGCAGGCCGAGAGCTTCAGCGCCCATACCGGCATGAAGTGGACCCCATTCAAGGGCTGGGCCGTTTCCGCCGGCGATTACTCCGTCTGTGTGATGGGGAACGCCGGCGTTTTTGTTGAGACAGCCAAGGCTGACTTCAACAAGATCTTCGCGACGCTCGGTCAGTAACGGGCGTCTGGTAGAAACACAAGCCGACTGGGCGCCTCCCCTGGGTCTCAAAAATGGGCGAAGTTATCCTTCGCCCATTTTTCATTTCTCCTCCGTCTCCGGCCAGCGCCGCTTTTGAATGAACTCCAGAAAGCGGGCCACCACCTCCCGTGGCTGCTTTTCTTTGCGATAGACCAGATAAGTCGTCCGTTCCAGGGCCAGCCCTTCCACCGGCACGGCCTTGAGCAGCTCGAAGCGCAGCTCATCGGCCACCGCCAGCCGGGGCAGGAAGGCGAGACCCAACCCGGCCCGGACAAAGGTCTTCAGGATGGGCAGATCCTCCACCTCCATGCAAATGTTCAGGTTCTTGAGCGGCAATCCTGCCTCGGATAGACTTCGACTCAGCACAAACTCCAGCCCGCGGTCGTTGGTGACCCACAACAAGGGCAAGTGGCGCAGGTCATCCAGCACAATCCGATCAGGGGCTTTGTCGGGAGCTGCCACCAGGATGATCTCGTCCCGGAAGCACTCCTGAATCGCCAGCTTCCGGTGCTGGACAGGACAGCCGACGAGGGCCAGATCCAGCTCGCTGCTCAGCAGCTTCTCCAACAGGGTATCCCGAGTTAGATGCTGGTAGGTGAACAGAACATTTGGATACGCCTCCCGAAACGCAGCCAGCGTCCAGGGCAGGGTGAAGGCACAGGTCAGCGCATCGCCGGCCAAGTGGATGCGCTGGGCGATAGTCGCCGAGTGCTCCGCAAAGACATCCTCCAGGCGGCGGGCCTCCTGAACCAGTTTCTTCCCTTCCTGATAGAGAAGTTCTCCTTCCGGCGTCAGGGCAATGGTCCGCCCCTGTCGGCGAAAAAGGCTGACCCCCAGTTCCTTTTCCAGCGTATCCACGTGAAAGCTGACTACTGACTGGCTCAGCGAAAGTTGTCTGGAGGCCCGGCTGAAGCTACCCGCTTCGGCGATGGCCAGGAACACTTCTATTTTCTTGTCTAAAATCATCGTCCTCCTCCGACCGTTTTAGCGGACCTCATAAGACCGTTCCAGAAAAATAGATATCCCAATGTCGCCGGTTTCTCTGGGCATCTCAGGAGGTTCTGGGATGAGTATTTTTCTGGAACTATAGTGAGTCAGATAAAGATTCGTAGGGGCAGTGCCTTGCGCCTGCCCTGGGCGACCGCAAGGGATCGCCCCTACCACGCGAGGCACGAAGCAAAGCAATCTCCGCCATGGTGGGGATTGCGGCAATCCCGATTGCTTCGCAAACTACGCTCGCAATGACAGAGGGCTGAGTAGTTACCAATGGGAAGACCACCATACTGGATTGTTTGGCGCCCACCAACTCGGCGAGTTGTTTCTGAGTGAGGTCGCGCAGGATGCGCAGGCGGGCGACCTGGTAAGCGGGTTCGCGCGCCGCCAGGGCTGCAACGAACCCGGGATCCTGCATCCGTTCTGCTTCCCATTCTTCCAGAGGCATGAATCTGTCTCTATCGGCCATCTTCAATTCCTCCCTCCAACTCCGCCGGACACAGGCTACGTGAGCGTGACGGCCCTCAACTCCGCGGCGGCGTCCTCGGGTGGCACCGGGTTGATGTAGAAGCCGGAGCCTTCCTCGAAACCCGCGGGGCGAGTGAGCCGCGGGATCACCTCCACGTGCCAGTGAAAGTCGTGCTGGATGGTGGCCCAGTAACCGGCACGCGGCCGGCGGAACGGCGCGGTGTGGATCAAGTAGTTCAATGGGGGGTCGTCGAAGGCGGTGCGCAGCTTGAGCAGGGTCTGCTTCAGCGCATGCGCCAGCCCGCCGCACTGCGCCTCGGTGAGCGACACGAAATCGCAGTTGTGCAGCTTGGGGATGATCCACGTCTCGTACGGGACCCGGGCTGCGAACGGGGAGATCACCACGAAGTGATCATTTTGCAGTACCAGCCGTTCGGGGGTCAGGCGGGTCTCTTGCTTGATGATGTCGCAAAACACGCAACGCCGCTTGAATTCGTAGTAGCGCTGTGTGCCGACCAGTTCTTCCTTGACTCGCTTGGGTGTGACCGGCGTGGCGATCAACTGAGAGTGCGTGTGGGAGAGGGTCGCGCCGGCCTGGTGTCCCTGGTTCTTGAAGATCAACACGTACTTGAAGCGGTTGTCACCGCCCAGATCGTTCATGCGCTCCCGATAGGTGTAGAGCACCTGGCAGATGTGGGGTTCGGGCAGGTCGGCCAGCTCCACGTCGTGATCCGGTGTCTCCACAATCACCTCGTGCGCGCCGACCCCCGTCATCATGTCGAACATCCCCACCCCTTCTCGCACCAGCCTTCCCTCGATGCGCAGCACCGGGTATTTGTTCGGCAGGACGCGCACCTGCCAGCCGGGCGTGTTGGGTGCGGTGCCGTACGCTCGCACCGCGTAGATCTCAGTCGGATCGCGGGACTCCTGCCCGCTGCAGAAGACGCACGGCCCGGGCTGGCGTGCGTGTTTGGGCGCGTCGATCTCATCCGGGCGGAGGGCGCGTTCCGGTGCGATGATGACCCAACGCCCTATCACCGGGTCTCTTCTCAATTCTGACACTGCGACCTCCTGGATGAGATATACTTGTTCTTGGCGGTTGGCCTGGCTGGGGTCATGGTCGGTCCTCCTGGTCGCCAGGATATTACCACAGGTATTACTTACAGCCCAGCTGACCACCGATAGATTCACAAACTCTGAGTCCATCGAAGGGTCCTGATACGATGGAGGCCGGCGCATCGACGCACCAGCTCGACCATGTGTGCGCGGTCCAGATGCTGCGTGCCACCGGTCAGCACGCTGGTACCGAGTTTGGTGACGATGCGTTTGTGCATGATGGCTCTGAAATTAGTACCTTTTCGATGACTGCTCAGCCACCCTTGCGAAGGTTGCGAATAGCCTTACCGATAGAGCGATTCTTGGCTGACGAGGGCACTTCCGGCCTAAAATCTGCTCACAAACCTTCGCAAGGGTTCTATGTACGCCGTGTGTCCCGGATAGGCGCGATCTTCGAGTTCAGCCAGGTACTTTTCGGTCTCCATCGCCGCGGCCACGCCCTGGCCCACCGACGTCGCCACCTGGCGGAAGCGGTGATCCTGGATCTCGCCCGCGGCAAAGATGCCCGGCACGCTGGTGCGCATCAACTTGTCGGTGATCAGGTAGCCCAGCTCGTCCATGGCCAGCTTGCCCTGGAAGAACTGGTTGTTGGGCAGATGGCCGACGTAGATGAACACGCCGTCGGTGCGCAGCTCGCTGACTGCGCCGGTCGCGGTGTTCTTCAGGGTCACGCTTTCGACCTTGTTCTCGCCATCGATGCGGGTGACGACGCTGTTCCAGACGAACTCGATCCGGGGGTTGGACTCGGCGCGGCGTTTCAACGTGGCGCCGGCGCGCAACTGAGCGCGGCGGTGGATCACGCGGATCTTGGTCGCGAATCTGGTCAGGAACAACGCCTCTTCCAGCGCGCTGTCGCCGCCGCCCACCACCACCAGTTCCTTGCCGCGGAAGAAGAACCCGTCGCAGGTGGCGCAATAGCTGACGCCCCGGCCGGTCAACCGCTCTTCGCCCGGTACCCCCAGCTTGCGCGGGGACGCGCCGGTGGCGACGATCAGGGCGTTAGCCCGATAGTGCTTGCCGCTGGCGGTCTTGACGCCGAAGGGCGGCCCAGCCACGTCGATCTCGGTGACGTAGTCGATCTCCACGGCCGTGCCGAACTTCTGGGCCTGGGCCTGCATCTTCTCGGCCAGCTCGGGGCCGGTGAGGCCCTCCGGGAAGCCGGGGTAGTTCTCCACCTCGTTGGTGATGGCGACCTGGCCGCCCAGTTCATTGCCGGTGATCAGCAGGGGGCGCAGGTTGGCCCGGCCGGTGTAGATGCCCGCGGACCAGCCCGCCGGGCCGCTGCCGATGATGATCACGTTTTCGACTTCCGGGCGTGGCGCATCATTCAACACCGTCTCGACTTCAGGTTCGCTGCCGCCGCCCAAACCGAAGTTTAAGTTAAGTCCGTCCATCGTGCTCTATTGCTCCTGTCCGTGGCTGCATACTGCGTACTGCGTATTGCGTATTGCGTAGTGCGTAGTGCGTAGTGCGTGAAAATGCAATGGGTGCATTCCAAACGAGTTGTGGACTGGCCAAGCGGAGCATCCTGAGCGGAGCCGGGGTAGAGGACCCGGCGCAGTCGAAGGGTGCGGAGCGGTCTTTCTGCCCAAGGCCGCGTCCTTCGACTACGCCCCGCGGACCAATGCGGGACTCCGCTCAGGTTGCCTCCAACTGGTTTGGAACACACCCAAATGCCATTACACGTTACTCATTACTCATCACCTGGCCTGCGCCATCTCCTCTGCGTGAGACTCCTAAATCTCCCCTGCTTGATACAGGATCGCGGTGGCGGCCACGATGCCGGCTGTCTCGGCGCGCAAGATGCGGGCGCCCAGGGTGACTGACTGGATGCCATAACCCCGGGCCAGTCGCACCTCGGCCTCGGTGAAACCGCCTTCCGGCCCGACGTAGACTTGGATGCATGCGCCTTTCGTGAAGTTACAGCCCGCCAGCGCATCCCGCAGCCGTGCCGATTGTTCCTCCTCCCACGGGATCAAGCGCAGGGGGACAGGTTTGGTCGGGTCGGTTGGCACGGAGCCCGGTTGCACGGCTTGCGCGAAAAGTTGTGGCGGCGCCAGTTCGGGCAGCCGCGCGCGGCCGCTCTGCTCCGCGGCCTCCTGGATGATGCGCTCCCAGCGTTCGCGCTTGGCCTCGACCGCGTTCAGGTCGTCCACCACGTTGCGCTCGCAAATGGTCGGCACGAACAGGCTGACCCCCACCTCGGCGCCCTTCTGCAGCGCCCAGGCAAACCGGTCCCCCTTCAGCACGGCCTGGAACAGCACGATGCGCGTGTGCGGCTCCCCGCCGGCAGCCCAGCGCCGGACCGTCTGAAATTTGACCTCCCCTTCACTCACAGCCACCAGGATCGCCTCGTAGGCCCAGCCGAGGTTGTCCAGCAGCGTGGCCCGGTCGCCCAGGCGCATGCGCAGCACCCGCCGGATCTGATGCGCTTGATCGCCGGTCAGGGTGACGGGTTGCTCGCGAAAAGCATGAGCTGGCACGAAAAAATGATGCATGGGTAGTAGATAGGTAGACAAGGAAACACGGAAACCGGTAGACAAGGGCCGCTGGGGTGGCTGTGGCCGGTCCCACCGTGGCTCGGTCAGGAGACCGGCCACAGCAATTAGAAGTGCCTGGCGCCTGCCCGCTTCACGCCAAGGACAGACACGCCTCCGCGGCCAGCCAGAATAGTTTTTCGCGGATCGACGTGCGGGTGACCCAATCCCGGTCGTCCCACTCGCCCCCGCTGACATCGTCGCCGCCGTACAGCATCTGCGCGAAGGTCACCCCGCGGAACTGGGCCACCGCGAAAAACGCCGCGGCTTCCATCTCGACGGCCAGGCAGCCTTCGGCCTTGCGCAGCCGGACCTTGGCGGGCGTTTCCCGGTAGATGGCGTCGGTGGTCCAGGTTTTGGCCGCGCTGTACGGGATGGCGTGCCGCTTCAGCGTCTGCTCGATGGCCATGACCCCGGCAGGGCTGGCCGTCACTGCGCGGCTCGGTGGCAGGTAGTGGTAGGAAGTGCCCTCGTCGCGGATCGCGCTGGTGGGCACGATGACCTGCCCGACCGCGATCTCCCGATCCAGCACACCCGCGCCGCCACAGGCGATGAACACCCGGCATCCACGAGCGATCATCTCTTCCAACAGACCGGCCGCCAGGGGTGCGCCGACCCCCGGGTGAAACAACCCCAGGCGTCGTCCGTCCACGTCGAGCTCATAGAGCGGGTGATGGCCCATCTCGCTCTTGCTGGACGCGATCTCCCTGGCCCGCCCCGAGGTCACCAGCGCTGTGATCACTTCCTGGAAAAAGCAGACGACGCAATGCACCGGCGCGTCGATCGGCCCGATGACGCGGCTGGGCTCGATGATCGCTTCAGGAGCCGGATCATATTCAAGAAGTGGGTAGGGTGGCAGTAGATCATTCATAGCAGGGGACGTTGTCCGATCATGTTCCGCTCGAATCTTTGAATACACCCGAGCTTTGCGCCTTTGCGTCTTTGTGTCAACATTTTTTGCTCGGTGTGCAAGAACTTCATTCTTTAGATGCTATCGTGCGCTCGCTACCAGCGCGACCCAATCCCCTTGCCCCAGCCGGTCCACCACGGTCAGGCCGTGTTCCGCCAGCGCGGCGCGCACCTCCGGCTCCCGTTCTTCGATGATGCCGGCGAAGATCATCCGGCCGCCGGGGGCCAGATAGGTGTGTAGCCCGGTTTCCAGCAGCGCCAGGATGACGTGGGGCAGGATGTTGACCAGGATGACGTCCCACGCCGGTCGCGGGCGGGCGGGCGGCGTCCAGAAGTCGCCCGCATCCGGGCCGGCGCTGACAACGGCGCGGATCGCCACGGGCAGGGCGTTCAGGGCGGCGTTTTCCTCGGTGGCACGCAGCGCGATGGGGTCGCTGTCGAAGGCATCCACCGCGGCCGCGCCCAGCCGCACGGCGCTGATGCTGAGGATGCCGGACCCGCACCCCGCGTCCAGAACCCGCTGGCCTGGCTGCACGATCGCCTCCATCGCCATCAGGCAGAGCTGCGTGGAGGGATGCAGGCCCGTCCCGAAGGCCATGCCCGGGTCCAAGACGATGGCCAGGTCGCCCGGGTCGGGCCGGATCTCCTCCACCTGCCACGCCGGGATCACCAGGAAGCGGCGGCCGATGCGCAGCGGCCGGTAGCTGGCCTTCCACGTGTTGGCCCAATCTTCCTCCGCCAGCCGGCGCATCCGAGGTTCACCCAGCGGGTGAATGCGGCCCAGGTACCACAGCCCTTCCTCGATCTGGCGCTGGCGTTCGGGGGTGTCAGTCGCATCGGCCGGCAGATAGGTGCAAACGGTGACGACCGGGTGATGGTCCTCCCCGACCGGGTCGAAACCGCTCACTTCGGTCACCGCGCCGCCCTGGCCATCGGGCCGGCTGTTCAGGCGGTTGAACAGCTCGCTGACCGCCTCGGCGGCCTCGCCGTCCGCGCGCACACTAATTACGATCCAGTCCATAGCGCGACTCCTGCCGCAACCAAACCCCTTGCAACGAAAGGCCCTTGCAATGCAAAGGCGTTTTCAACGCAAAGGCGCAAAGACGCAAAGAAATCAGAAAGGTCTGTCCTTGAAGAGGGCCGCGGACGAGCGCGGATAAACGCGGATAGAACCTGATCATGTCCGCGTCGTCCGCGGCCTCCGCGTCCATCCTTCGACTGCGCTCAGGACAGGTCCGCGTCCCGTTTTCACTCGCCGTGGCGCCGCGCCCGGCATGAACACTGAGCGGAGACAGCTCATCGGCTGCGGCAGAAGGCTGCGCTATGCGGTCTATCCGCCCAGATGCCTCAGCCGGTCATCGAGTTCCGCCATCACGGCGGGCACATGGCGGGTGACGGCCGGCTGCTCCTCCGGCGCGACCCGCAGCCGGAGCCGGGCGTAACCGATCTGCCGCACCAGATCACGGCAGAGCAGCCAACTCCAGAGGCGATCCAGCCAGAGCAACGCGTCGCCGGCCAGGCCGGG
>PHCA01000356.1 GCA_002842085.1 Chloroflexi bacterium HGW-Chloroflexi-1 | reverse complement strand
AACGGCGTGTCACGCGCGTCGCTTTGGAGCGCCCTGGCTGCGTCCAAGACCGCACGCCGGGCTTCAGTCAGATCGGCGATCAGTTGTGCCTTCTTGGCTTCAGGTGTGCTTCTCACGTTGGGTGTCATTCCGATTGCCTCCGCGGTGCCCCCTTATCTACGGAAATTCTATAGGTATTCAGGTAAGCTTTTGGGGTAGCGGGACACCCCAGCCTGAACGCCAGGGCATACGAGCCGTCTCAATCTGCGACGCCTTCGTCCTGACTCAGGCCATGGTTCAGGTTGCAGTGTCTCATCAACCCCCAAATCTTTCTCTGACAGACTATAGCACGTTACAGGGGTCATGTCAATGGTGAAAAACGCCCCACGCACTGACATGGCCGATCCGATGTCACCCCTCGAGTTCCTGCAACGACACCAGCCCCTGTTTGAGGGCATAGAGCATGGCCTGGGTGCGGTGGGCCAGGTGCAGCTTCGCCAGGATGTTGCCGACGTGCGTCTTGACCGTCTCCTCGCCCACCACCAGCGCCTCGGCGATCTCGCGGTTGGTGCGGCCCAGGGCGAGTTGGCGCAGCACCTCCCCCTCGCGGGCCGTCAGCGCATCCGGCCCCCCACCGGCCCCCGCGGCCCCTGACCGCGCCAGCTCGTGAAGCAGGCTGCCGGCCAGCGCGGGATCGAGGGCCGCCTGGCCGCGGGCGGCCGCCCGCACCGCAGCCAGCAGCAGTTCCGGTTCAGCCTCCTTGCGGACGTAGCCGATGGCCCCCGCACGCAGCGCCGCCAGCACCCGCGCATCGTCGCTGTAGCCGCTGAGCACCACTACCTGCGTGTGCGGCGAGAGCGCCCGCAGCCGGCGGATGGTCTCGAAGCCGTCCATGCCGCCGGGCATCAGCAGGTCCACCACGGCGACGTCGGGCAGCACCTCGTCCAGGCAGGCCAACGCTTGCTCGCCGCTGGCCACACTGGCCGCGATCCGGATGTCGCTGAACGACTCCAGATAGCTGCGCAAGCCCTGGCGGACTACCGCGTGGTCGTCCACCAGCATCACCCGCAAGGCGCCGCTCATGCCTGCACCCCCCGCCCCGCCGCGCCCTGACGCCAGGCCCGCAACTGGAGGAAGGTGGCGGCGCCCCATACGACCAGCACGTTCAGGTAGACCGTCGCCAGGATGTCAATCACCAGCTCGCGACCAGGGCCGGAATCGGGAACTGCGGCATGCGGGCCGGGAGCAGGGCCGCGGGCAGGATCAGGATGCCCGCCAGGGTGATCCACATCTGCCGGCCGTCCGCCTCACGTTGCGCTCGCAAGAGCACGGGGCTGTCGGCGCCCAGGGTCAGGGCCAGGGTCGTCGCCGCGCGGCGGCTGCGGTCCGCGACGTAGAGCGCCACCGCACCGGCCCCCAGCGTCAGGAGCGCCGAGACCAGCAGTGGAGCCGACAGCGTCGGGCCACCGCCGGCCGCAGCCAGACGGGGCGCCAACCCCAGCAGGAAGACCAGGCCCAGGCCGGCCGCCACACCGGCGACCGTGTGCGCTGCGCTCCAGGTACGCAGCAACGACTTGACTTCGGAACTCATGGCAACCTCCTTCACTACCGCTGCCGGCGCCACCAGCGGCAGGGACAGGCGAACGGACGACCCCGCGCCGGGCGCACTCTGAACCTGCAGTTGCCCGCCCACCGCGGCGGCCCGTTCGCGCATATTCACCAGGCCGAGACCGGCCGGCTGCACCACCAGGGGCGACGCAGGAGCGCCGTCGGCCGCCGGCATCCCCTGCGGGTCGAATCCCTGACCGTCATCGTTGACCTCCAACACCAGGCGGCTCTCCTCACGCGCCAGCCGCAGATGCACGTGCCTGGCGCGCGCGTGGCGGGCGACGTTCGCCAGCGCCTCCTGTGCGATGCGAAAGACCGTTTCCTGGGCGCCGGCGGGCAGCTCGTCGGGCGTGAGGGTGCGTGCGCTGGCCACCGCCGGCGTGCTGGCGGGCGGCGGCCCAAGCCCGTCTGCCGGCTCGCCGAAGTCCACTGTGACCTGGGCGCCGGTGCGGTAGGCCAGCGCCTCGCACTGATCGCGCAACGCATCCAGCAGGCCGGCCGTGGCCAGCGGCGCGGGACGAAGCTGCTGGAGCAGGGCGCGCATCTCGGCCAGCGCGGCCTGCGCGCTGCCGCGCACATCCTCCACCGCCGCGCGGGCGCCGGTGGCGTCCCCATCCCAGCGGGCCAGGGCCGCAGCCGCGCTCACGTTGATGGCGTAGAGCTGTTGCTTGATCGAGTCGTGCAGCTCGCGCGCCAGGCGGTTGCGTTCGGCCTGCGCCGCGGTCTCGCCCGTGCGCTGCAGCAGGTCTGCGCGCAGGACCACCACCTGGCGCTCGCGACCGGCCAGGCCGGCGATGGCACGGAGCAGGCCGGCGAGCGGGCTGAGGCGCGGCACAGGCAGCGCGGCGATCGGCTGGCCAGCCACGAGCTGCGCCAGGGCCAGGGCGGCCACCTCAGCGTCGCGGCGCAGCGCCGCGGTCAGCAGCCACCCCGCCAGCGCGCCTGCCCCGATCGCCAGCGCGGCGCCGGCCGGCAGCGGCAGACGCAGGACGAGTACCGCCGTCACGCCAGCCGCAGCCAGGTGGCTGGCGATGAGCCAGGCGGTGAGACGAAGTCGGTCGGCAGGTGTGATCGTGTCCATAGCAGCATCCCTCGTGAACGGATAGCTCTCTGTTCGGCATGACATCCGCGCCCAATATACGCGAAATCTGGGCA
>PHCA01000037.1:3428-22275 GCA_002842085.1 Chloroflexi bacterium HGW-Chloroflexi-1 | reverse complement strand
AGCACCGGCGACGGGTGGACTTGGACCAGCCAGGACACCGATCAGACCCAGGCAAAAGCAGTCCGCGCGTGGGAAATGGCGCAGAGCAAGATCGCCGGCAGCGCCTATGACGTCATCGTGCTGGATGAGTTCACCTATCCCCTGCACTACGGCTGGCTGGACACCGCCGCGGTGATCGGCTGGCTGGCTGAGCACAAGCCGCCCATGCAGCACGTCATCATCACCGGTCGCTACGCGCCCCAGGCGCTGGTGGATTTCGCTGACTTGGTGACAGAGATGAGCGAGATCAAGCATCCATTTGCACAACAGCAGATCAGGGCGCAGGCGGGGATCGAGTTCTGATGGCGCTGAACGATCCGACCGAAGCCCTGCCATTGCCACCGCCGCCCGCGGTACCTCGCCTGGTCATCGCGGGCGCACACAGCGGTGCGGGCAAAACGACCCTCACGGCCGGGCTGATCGCGGCTCTCCGCCGGCGCCGGCTGGTTGTCCAACCGTTCAAGGCCGGTCCGGACTACATTGACCCGAGCTATCACACGCTTGCCGCGGGGCGCGCCTGCCGCAACCTGGACACCTGGATGCTGCCGCCGGCCGCGGTGCGTTCGGCCTTTGCCCGTGGCTGCCGGGGCGCCGATCTGGCCGTGGTCGAGGGGGTGATGGGGCTGTACGACGGCTTCAGCTACGATGATGAAACAGGCAGCACGGCCCACCTGGCAAGGCTGCTCGATGCGCCCGTGGTGTTGGTGCTCAACATCGCCTCCATGGCGCGCAGCGCGGCCGCCGTCGCCCTGGGTTATCGCGAGTTCGACCGCGCTCTCCGCCTTGCCGGCTTCATCCTGAACCACGCGGGCAGCCCTGCCCATGGCGCGGGCGTCGCGGCCAGCGTCACAGCCGCCACCGGGCTGCCTTGCTTCGGCTGGCTGCCCCGCAGCGAGCATCTGGGCATCCCAGAGCGGCATCTCGGCCTGGTGCCGACCGCCGAACCGGGCCGCTGGGAGGCGTTCCTCGCGGCGGCAGCCGATCACGTTGCCATGCACCTGGACCTGGACGCGCTCCTGGCCGTGGCGCAGGCTGCCGGGAGACCATCGGCTCTTCCCGACGGAGGGGCGGCGGGCGTGGAAGGGGCCCACAGCCACGACCGGGTGCGGATTGCGGTGGCGCGTGACGAAGCCTTCAGCTTCTACTACGAGGACAACCTGGAACTGCTGGCCGCGGCCGGCGCAGAGATCGTCTTTTTCAGCCCGTTGCGTGCGAGCGCGTTGCCGGCCGGCTGCCGGGGCCTCTACATCGGCGGCGGCTTCCCTGAGATGTACGCCGCCCGTCTGGCCGAGAACGCGGCGCTGCGCACTGACCTGCGGCTGGCGATTGGCGCCGGCCTGCCGACCTACGCCGAGTGCGGCGGGCTGATGTACCTGACGCAAGCGGTCACCGACTTGAGCGGCGCGACCTACCCGATGGTCGGCGTGCTGAGGGGCGCCTCGGTCATGTCGGGGCGCCTGACCCTGGGCTATCGGCAGGTGGTGACGCTGGTCGATACGTTGCTCGCGCCCGCGGGCGTCACCCTGCGCGGGCACGAGTTTCACTATTCGGAGTGGATGGATCGGCCGGCCGCACAGGCTGCCTACAGGGTCGTCAACGGGGCCAATGACCAGGTTCGCCTGGAGGGCTTTGCTTCCCCGACCCTGCTGGCTTCCTACATCCACCTGCATTGGGCCGCGCTGCCCCACCTGGCGGCGCGCTTCGTCGAGGCATGCCGTGACAAAAAGCACCTTGCAGGGTGATGCACGCAAGCCGATGTTGAGTTTTCGCACGGGAATAGGCTCCACGGGAGATTCACATGACAAGAGCTCGAGGACTCGGAAGATCCAGCGATCAGCCCGCCAGTGATCTGGCCGGAGCTGTCAGCACTGGGCATATCGCGTCGGCTGAGGTGTTGAGGCAGCTCTCGGCCACGTTGAACGCGTTCCGACGCTTCAAGGATGCTGAGGGCACCCAACTAGACCCCTGGGAGGAAGGAAGCCTGTCTGTCACGGAGCAGGCGCTGGAGCGCGCCTGGCTTGCGTTTTCGCAGTTGCACGCCGCCCTGCAGGCTTCAGCACGAGTGGTGTGAATGGACGGCGACATGGGTGTGCAGCTACTGGCCTACTGGCTCGATCAAATCGTTGGCGACCCGCCCAATCGCTGGCATCCCGTCGCGTGGCAGGGGCGTTTCCTGGCCTGGGCCGAACGGCACGCGCCCGCATCAGAGGGCAGGAGTCAGGGATCAGGAGTCAGGGATCAAGGGGCGGCGGACAGTGAGATGGCTCGCTTCGCCTGGGGTGCCAGTTCGCTGCTGGCCGGCATGAGCCTGAGCGCGGCCGCGGCGTGGGGCGTGATGCGTCTAGCGCGGTGCCTGCCCTGGCCGCTCCGCCTGCTGCTGGAGGCCGGCCTGCTGAAGCTGACGCTGGCGAGCCACGGGCTGGATCGGGCCGCGGGCGAGGTGGAAGCGGCTCTGCGGCGAGGCGATCTGCCGGAGGCGCGACGGCTGCTGAGCTGGCACCTGGTCAGCCGCGACACGAGCGACCTCAGCGCCGAAGAGGTGGCCGGCGCGGCCGCGGAGTCGGTGGCCGAGAACCTCACCGACGCGTTCGTCGCGCCGCTCTGCGCGTACGCGGCCGGCGGCCTGCCCGCGGTCTGGGCCTACCGCTTCGCACAGACCGCCGACAGCATGTGGGGCTATCACGATGCGGCCCATGAGTGGCTGGGCAAGCCGGCCGCGCGGCTCGACGACGCGCTGAACTGGCTGCCCGCACGGCTGGCCGCGGGGCTGCTGACCCTGGCCGCGGCGTCTTGCGGCGAGGACGCGGCCAACGCCTGGCGCACGCGCCGCTCCCAGGCAGGCAACACCGCCAGCCCCAACGCCGGCCAGACCATGGCGGCGATGGCCGGCGCGCTGGGCGTCACGCTGACCAAGCGCGGGCACTACACGCTGGCTGGCGGCGCCGCGGCCGTGACGCCCGACGCCCTGGCCCGCGGCCGCCGGATCACCCGCGTGGCGGCCGGCCTGGCCGTGGCTGCGGCGACGATCGTGGTGGCGGTGAGATGGGCATCACGTGCCAGGCACTTCGCAAGTGCCTGGCACGTTGGGCAGAGACGAGGCCGCGGATGATTCGGGGACGAGAACAGAACGCGGACGACGCGGATAACGCGAACTGCACTGATAGACCGGAGTATTCTCTCTTGCCCACCCCCTCCGTATGCTCCGTGTCATCCGTGCCCTCCGTGTGTGCTGCTGAACCGCACGGCGGGCCAGACTACGCCGAGCTATCTGCGCTGGGCTTGCGGCCGGAGGACGTGCTCGACTTCAGCGCCAGCACCAACGCGTACGGGCCGCCACCGGGCGTGCGCGAAGCATTGGCCGCGTGCGACGTCACGCGCTACCCCGACCGCGGCGCGGCGCCCCTGCGCCAGGCGCTGGCCGAGCGGGAGGGGGTCACCCCCGACCGCGTGCTGGTGGGCAACGGCGCGGCAGGGCTGATCTGGGCGCTGGCGCTGGCGGAGTTGCGGCCCGACGACGTCGCGTTCATCGTCGGCCCTACCTTCGGCGAGTACGCGGCCGCCAGCCGTCTGGCGCGCGCCGCGATCCACACCTGGCAGAGCGATCCCGCCCGCGACTTCGCGCCGGACGTGACCGCGCTGGCCCAGGCCATCGCGGCCAGCCGCCCACGGCTGATCTGGCTGTGCAACCCGAACAACCCGACGGGCGTTTACCTGGGCAAAGAGGCGCTCTCGGCGTTGCTTCCCGCTGCGCCTGACGCCCTCTGGGTGCTCGACGAGGCGTATCGGCCTTTCGTGGCGCGGCCGTGGCCCAGCACCGCGCTGATCGAACGCGGGAACGTTGCGTTGCTGCGCTCGCTCACCAAGGATTACGCCATGCCAGGGGTGCGGCTGGGCTATCTCCTGGCCGCGCCGGATGTGGTGCGCCGTTGCGCAGCGGCCCAGCCGCCGTGGAGCGTGAGCGCGGCAGCGTTGGCGTGCGGGCTGGCCGCGCTGCGGGATGGCTGCACGGCGCATGTCGCCTGTACCACCGTGGCCTTGCGCTCAGAAGCCATCCACCTGGCCGCGCGGCTGCGCGGCCAGGGCTGGCGTGTGATCCCAACCGCCGCCCACTTCATGCTGATCGAGGTCGGTGACGCGGCCGCGGCCCGCGCCGACCTGCTGCGGGAACACCGCATCCAGGTGCGCAACTGCGCGTCCTTCGGCCTGCCGGGCTTCATCCGCGTCGCGGCCCGCCTGCCGGAGGAGAACGACCGGCTGGTGGCGGCGATGGGCGACCTCACCCCCAGCCCCTCTCCTGCGAGGCGAGGGGAGCGTATGGCTCCCCCTTCCCTGCGAGGGAAGGGGGTTGGGGGGTCAGGTAGAGATACACAACCATGACCGCCAAAACCTTGATGATCCAGGGCGCGGCCTCGTCGGTGGGCAAGAGCCTGCTGGTGGCGGGCCTGTGCCGGCTCTATACCCGCCGCGGGCTGCGCGTGGCGCCCTTCAAGGCGCAGAACATGAGCAACAACGCCGGGGTCACGCCGGAAGGCGGCGAGATCGGCCGCGCGCAGATGACCCAGGCCGAGGCATGCGGCATCCCGCCCCACGTGGATATGAACCCGGTGCTGCTCAAGCCGGAGGCCGACAGCCGGTCGCAGGTGGTGGTGTTGGGCCGTCGGCTGGACACCCTCCCCGCCCGCGACTACTATCGCCGCAAGGCCGAGCTGTGGGAGGTAGTCACGTCCGCGCTGGCGCGGCTGCGGGCACGCGCCGACCTGGTACTCATCGAGGGCGCGGGCAGCCCGGCCGAGTTGAACCTCAAGCGCGGGGACATCGTCAACATGGCCGTGGCCCGCCATGCCCACTCGCCCGTGCTGCTGGCCGGCGACATTGACAAGGGCGGCATCTTTGCGCAGCTCCTGGGCACCCTTTGGCTGCTGGAGCCGGAGGAGCGGGCGCTGGTGGCGGGCCTGATCGTCAACAAATTCCGCGGCGACCCCGGCCTCTTCACCGATGGCGTGCGCATCCTGGAGGAACGCTCCGGCCTGCCGGTGCTCGGCGTCGTCCCCTGGCTGCACGACCACGGTATCCCAGAGGAAGACGGCGCAGGGCTGGACGACCCGGCGAGCACGCCCGTCCTCGGCGCGGCCGCGAATCCCCTCGTGGACATCGCCGTGATCAAGCTGCCGCGCATCGCCAACTTCGACGATTTCGACCCGCTGGCGGCCGAGCCGGGGGTGCGCGTCCGCTTCGTGCAGGCGCCGGATGCCCTGGGGCGACCTCACGCGATCATCCTGCCGGGCACCAAGCACACGCTGGCCGATCTGGCCTGGCTGCGCCAATCGGGCCTGGCCGACGCGATGCTCGGCCTGAGCCAGCATGGGACCGCGTTGGCCGGCATCTGCGGCGGCTACCAGATGCTAGGGCGCGCCATCAGCGATCCCGATGGCGTGGAAGGAGGCGGGGAGGCCGCCGGCTTGGGCCTGCTGCCGGTGGAGGTGGTCTTCCGCGGAGAGAAGGTCACGCAGCAGGCCGCCGCGCACCCCCTGGGCCGCTTGCCCTGGCTGACCACCGCCGAGGCGCTGACCGGCTACGAGATCCACGCCGGCCAGGCCGACACGCCTGCGCCGCTGCTGGAGCTTCGCCGCGCGGACGGCAGCCGCGCCTTCGATGGCGCGTGCACACCGGACGGCCGCACCTGGGGCACGCACCTGCACGGGCTGTTTCACAACGACGGCTTCCGCCGCGCCTGGCTGATGAGCCTGGGCTGGCAGTCGCGGGGCGCTGAAATGCCGTATCTGGCGCGTAAGGCCGCCAGCTACGACCGCCTGGCCGACGCACTGGAGGTGACGCTGGACGTGAGGCGGCTGGATGCGATCATCGGCCTGTGACGTCGCGCCGGCCGCACCGAGTGTAACCGTCCGCTTGCCCGGCACTTGCGGCGAGTGGGTCCAGGGCACGCTGGACGGCGTGCCGTGCCTGGTGTCGTGCGCGATCGATTGGTATGCGACTACGAGCGTGACGCTGGATGCGGCGCCGGGGGCCTGGCAACTGCCCGCGGGCGCGCCCAAAGCCGTGCATGCCTTGCGGCTGGCCTTGGCCGCGCGCGGGAACCCGGCGGTCGGTGGCGCCCTGCGGCTCGGGAACCCCTTGCCGCGCGGGCGGGGTTACGCCTCCAGCACGGCCGATGTTGCTGGGACGATCTACGCGCTGGGACTGGCGCTGGGCGCGCCGTTTACCCCGGCAGAGGTGGCATGGCTGGCAGCGCAGGTGGAGCCGAGCGACAGCATCATGTTCCCAGGCCTGACCCTGTTCGCGCATCGCGATGCCGCGTTTTACCGGCCGCTCGGCCCATTGCCGCGCCTGGCCGTCGTGGTGCTCGATCCGGGCGGCTGTGTGGACACCCTCAGCTTCAACCGAGCCGATCACTCGCATGCCCTGAAGAAAGCTGTGGGCGCGCATCGCGAGGCGTTCGGACTGCTCGCAGCCGGTCTGGCGACCGGAGATGCGCAGATGGTCGCCCAGGCTGCAACCCTGAGCGCCAGGACACACCAGGCGATCCTTCCCAGCGCACTGGTGGATGCGGCCATTGAGATGCTCACTTCGGTAGGCGCACTGGGAATCTGCCGGGCCCACAGCGGCACGCTGGTGGGAGTGATTTGCCATCCCGCCGCGGCCGCGGAAGTCGCAGCCCGTGTTACCGCGAAGCTGCCCGGCCTTATCGTCCGGCAGCACGTTTGCCCTGAGATGGGTCCTACGGTCCTCACCGAGTGGCCGAATCATACATAATCCAAGGAGTAGCATCATGCCACTAGAGAACATCATCAAAAGCATCCAGCCGCTTGACGTGGCGGCGATGCAGGCCGCGCAAGCGCGCCAGAATGTGCTCATCAAGCCGCAAGGCAGCCTGGGTCGGCTCGAAGACCTGAGTATCCAACTGGCCGGCATCACGCGGCGCTGTCCGCCGCCCGTGCCGGCCCGCAAGGCCGTCCTCGTCTTCGCCGGGGACCATGGCGTGGAGGCCCAAGGCGTCAGCGCCTTCCCGCAGGAAGTCACCCCGCAGATGGTCTTCAACTTCCTGCGCGGCGGCGCGGCGATCAACGTACTGGCGCGGCACGCCGGCGCACGCGTCGTGGTGGTGGATGTGGGTGTGGCGGCAGACTTCGCCGACGCCCCGGGCTTGGTGCGCCGTAAGGTGGCCTACGGTACCGCCGACTTCACCCGCGGCCCGGCGATGACGCTCGCCGAGGCCGAGCAGGCGCTCCAGGTGGGCCTGGATGTGGTAGCCGCGGAGATCGCGGCCGGGCTGGACCTGGTGGCCACGGGCGACATGGGCATCGGCAACACGACCCCCTCGTCGGCGATCATCGCCGCGCTAAGCGGGCTGCCGGTGGCCAGTGTGACCGGCCGCGGCACCGGCGTGGACGACGCGGGCCTGGCGCGCAAGATCGCGGCCATCGAGACTGCGCTGGCGCTCAACCGGCCGGATCCGGCCGACGCGTTCGATGTGCTGTGCAAGGTGGGTGGCCTGGAGATCGCGGGGCTGGCCGGCGTGATCATCGGTGCGGCCAGCCGCCGCGTGCCGGTGGTCATTGACGGCTTCATCTCCGGCGCGGCCGCGGCCATCGCCGTGGGACTGGCGCCCGCCGCCCGGCCCTACCTCATTGCCTCGCACCGCTCGGTGGAAATCGGCCACGCCGCCATGTTCGACCTGCTGGGGGTGCGCCCCTTGTTTGACTTCGACCTGCGGCTAGGCGAAGGCACCGGCGCCGTCCTGGCGTTTCACATCATCGAGGCGGCCGCGCGCATCCTGGACGAGATGGCAACCTTCACCGAGGCCGGGGTGAGCGAGGGTCACGGATGAGCGAATCAGCGAAGGACCAATACGCACGACGTAGCCGGAGCACCTTGACGTGAACGACTTCCTGCGTGCCCTGGGCCTCCTGACGGTCCTGCCGGTGCGCGTGCCAGTGGATGATGGCGCGCCGCCAGGTCAGGCAATGGCGTTCTATCCGCTGATCGGTGCGCTGATCGGCGCGGGGTTAGCGGGGCTGGCATGGTTGCTGCGGCTGTTGGGCCTGGCAGAGAACGCCCCACTGCTTCCTGCGGCATTGCTTCTGGCCACCTGGGCCGGACTGACCGGCGCGCTGCATCTCGATGGCTGGGCTGATTGCTGCGACGCGCTCTTCGTGCCGGTGAGCCGCGAGCGCCGGTTGGAGATCATGAAGGATCCCCGCCTCGGCGGCTTCGGCGCGGCGGGGCTGATCTTGCTGCTGCTGATCAAGTTGGCCGCGCTGCAAGGGGTCACGGCTAGCCCGCACGCCCTCCCGGCCTTGATCGCCATTCCCGCGCTGGGGCGCTGGGCCTCGGTGATCGCGGCCAAGGCTTATCCATCGGCGCGACCGGGCGGTATGGGGGATTTCTTCCGCCGCGGACTGGGTCGCCGCGAGCTGGTCATCGCCACCGTCTGCGCTTCGCTGGCGGCCGTGGGGCTGCTCTGGCGCGGCGCGATCCTCTGGGCCGTAGTCGCCCTGGCTCTGCTTGCCCTGGCGAGCCTGGCACGGGCGCGGCTCGGCGGCTTGACAGGCGATGTTTATGGCGCGACCATCGAACTGGCCGAGACGGCCGCGCTGGTGGTGGCTTGCTTCCTGGCATGATGCTCTGTGCTAGAGCCATCACGAAAGAGGACGCGGACAACGCGGACGATGCGGAAAACGCGGATAAAAGCTGGAAAACGTCCGCGTCGTCCGCGCTCTCTGCGCTGTCCGCGTTCCGGTCTCATGCGTTCGGCGAGTGAAATCATGTTTCACATCGGGGCCACATCCTACATCATCCCGGACGACATCCTGCCCAACGTCGAATTCTTGGCGCCCCAGGTGGACGACATCGAGTTAATGCTGTTCGAGACTGACGAATACGGCTCGAACCTGCCCGACGCCGCGCTGTGCGCTCGGCTGAACGAGCTGGCTGCCCACCAGAGCCTGACCTATACCGTCCACCTGCCGCTCGACCTTCGGCTGGGCGATGGCGACGAGGAGACGCACATCTCCTTGGTCAAGGCGCGCCGCGTGATCGAGGCGACACGCGCCTTGCGTCCCTTCGCCTACACGCTGCACCTGGACGGCCGCGCGCTCATAGCTGAGGAGTTGCCAGGCGCTTCGCAAGCGCCTGGCAACTGGCGTGCGCTCACCCACTGGCAAGACAACGCCCGCCGCGCCCTGGAAGTGGTGTGCGGCTGGCTGGATGAGCCGGAGCGGCTATGCATAGAGAATGTGGAACGGTGGAACCCGGAGGCGTTCGCGCCGGTGGTGGAGGCGTTGCTGGTCAGCCGGACGATTGACATCGGTCATCTGTGGCTGCAAGGGGCCGATCCGCTGGAACACCTGGCGCGGTGGGTTGAGCGGACGCGCGTTATCCATCTGCACGGCATCGCCGAGCGCGACCACGCCTCGCTGGCGCACATTCCTGCTGAGCAACTCGATCCGGTCATCGCATTCCTGGTTGCGCGCTTCAGCGGCGTGGTGACACTAGAGGTATTCAACGAGGCGGACCTGGCTTCATCGCAGGCTGCGCTGGTCGCGTCAGTGAGGCGTGTTGAAGATGGGGAAAGCCTTATGAGAGGCGAGTCATGACTAAGCAGCTGACTTTGATTCTAGGCGGCGCACGCAGCGGCAAGAGCAGCTACGCCGAAAAGCTGGCGCTGGAGTTGGGCGGCCTGGACGTGCTCTACGTGGCAACGGCCCAGGCGTTCGATGACAAGATGCGCGCCCGAATCAGCGCTCACCAGGCCGAGCGGCCGACCGGCTGGCGGACGTTGGAGGCCTCCTCCCTCATCGGCGCGCCGCTGGCGCAGACTATCGGGGCGCGGCGCGTCGTGCTGCTGGATTGCCTGACGCTGCTGGCCAGCAACGCCATCCTGGCGCTGGGCGACGAGCCGGCCGCGCAGGCAGCGGAAGGGGCGGTGGACCGGGAGGTATCGGCCCTGCTGGCAGCCTATCGTGAGGGCGCAGCCACCTGGATCGTGGTGAGCAACGAGGTAGGCATGGGGCTGGTGCCGCCCTACCCGTTGGGCCGCGCCTACCGGGACGCGCTGGGCCGCGCCAACCAGCGCATCGCCGCTGTCGCCGACCGCGTGCTGCTCATGGTGGCGGGGCTGTCGCTGGCCCTGAAATGAGGAGAAAGTGACCCGGCATGGCAGCCGCGCTCCCGCATGATTGGGATCGTTGCCCAGATGAGTGCAGATGCAGATTGCACAAGCGCGCAGCGCCCACGGCCCCTATGCGGCCAACCGGCCGCGTTCCCGCACGACCGCGATCGCCGCGCTGATCTGTTTGGTCAGCGCCTTCCACTCGATGCCGACGATCTCGAAGTGGGGTTGATTGATCGGCAGCAGCAGCTTGTAGCCGCGGGCCATCGCCACCGCCTCGGCGATGGCCGGGGTGATCTCGCCCATCATCGAGTTGGGGATCACCACCCCGATGGGCGCGAGAACGAAATCGGCCAGGTTCACGGAGACACGGATCGCGTTCTCGCCGCTGGCCCCGCGGCTGGCCTTGGCCTGCATCATGCGGTCGGTGGCGACCGCGTTGGCGCCCAGCGCCAGGATCTCCATGTCCAGCGGGAGCTCCTGACGGAGCTGCGTCACGATCTGGACGCCGATGCCGCCGCCCATGCCGTCAATGACTGCGATGATTGTCATGCTTCCTCACTCGCGTGACCCGAGCATCGAGCTGGGCTACCCTTGCGCTGTGCTACACGCTCGATACATGCGTGTGGTAGACCGCGGCCACCGCCACGATCGCGACCAGAGCGGCTGCCGTGGCCTTGCCCGCGGACACGACGGTCCGCGGGCAAGGCTCGCCGCGCGCCGTTGCTTCTTTGACCTTTCTTTGCTGCTCCGCGCGCGCAGCGAGCCCTAAAGTCGCCACGGTCGGCACAGCCGCACAGAACATGCACATGTTGCACCTCCGGCCTCTTAGGCGGGTCCAGCATCACTGTTCATCAGCGGTAAGCGCAGGCAGTATACTCGATCCTCCGGCAAGAGGGCAAATGGTCCTAGAGGCGGCTGGATGTACCCAGCCGTCTCAAAGAATAATCCTGACTTTCTTCAGGCAGGCAATAACATGATAGATACGATTTACGCGGCACTTAGCGAAAGCGTGCAAATGTACCTGGTCACCATCGCCCGACTGCGGGAGAACGGCCAACCCGTGCCGCTCTTCCGGCTGGCGGACACGCTCTCCATTTCGCCGGTCTCGGTCAACGAGATGTGCCGCAAGCTGCAGGATCAGGGCCTGGTTGTCTACCAGCCCTACAAGGGTGCGCTGCTGACCGACGAGGAAGAACAACGCGCCTGTTACATCCTGCGCCGCCACCGGCTGTGGGAGGTTCTTCTGGTGGAAAAGCTGGGCTTCGAGTATGACGAAGCTCACGACGTCGCCTGCCAGTTGGAGCACGCCACGCCCAACCATCTGGCCGACCGGCTCGACGCCTTCCTGGAGTATCCTGTGGTCAACCCGAGGGGGGAGCCCATTCCCCGGAACGACGGGCGGGTGCCGGTCCGGCCGGTGATCGCGCTGACGGCACTGGCGGCCGGGCAACAGGGGCACGTGGTTCGCTGTGATGTGGACGGGGCGGCGCGGGCGTTTCTGGACGTACAGGGCATCCGGCCCGGCGCGGGGCTGGTGGTGCTGGCGACGGCGGAGGGCGGCGTGCTGATCCAGGTTGGGGCGGCGCACATTTCGCTGGCGCGGAATCTGGCCGAGGCCGTACAGGTCGAAACCGAAGGGAAAGAGGGCACGTACCCGGCTGAAGTGCAGCGGAAGCCAACACCAATCGCAAAAAACGAGGAGGCATCGAACATGCAGGTCAAAGATGAGATCATGGTCCGGCACGTCCCGCTGAACACCTTGCGGGTTGGGCAGCGCGGCATCGTCGTGCGCGTGGGCAGCAAAGGACCGGTGAAGCGGCGGATGATGGACATGGGGTTGGTGCCAGGCAGTGAGGTAAGCGTCCGGCGCGTGGCCCCCCTGGGCGACCCCGTCGAGTTTACCGTCAAAGGCTACAGCCTTTCGCTCCGCAAGTCGGAAGCCCAAGAGATCGAAGTCGAAGTGGTAGAATGAGAGGGACGCGATGATGCCTTTGGCCATGGTTTCCCCCGGCGAGGAGGTGCGCCTGGTTGCCATCCACGGCGGCCAGCGGCTGCGCAAACGCCTGGCAGACCTGGGCCTCAATCTGGGTATGACGGTCCGCGTCCTGCAGGGCGACGGCCACGGCCCCCTGATCCTGGCCGTGAAAGACTCGCGGGCGCATACAGAACTTGGGGGAGCGCCACAAATCTGCCACGAATCCTTCGGCGGAGCCCTTCGATGAACCCCTCGATGAACTCGGGAGGGGCCTCAGGAGGGGCCTCAGGACAGGTTTCACGAATTCACACGAAAGAAGAGGGCAAATCAGGGCAATTCGTGCAATTCGTGGCAAAAAGCTCAGAGCGTAAGCCGTTATCTGCGCCTCCCCCAACTGGTAGATGCGCCAGTCCACAACGACCTCTTCGGTACGGATGGAGTAGTGTTTGAGGCGGAGGGCCTCGCGCACACTTCGACACAGCTCAGTGCAGGCCTGATCCAGAGCTTTTTGGGAGTGGGCTCCATGACACGTTTCTCGTCAGCAGGGTGCTTGACGGACAAGGAATTGTGTGCTATATTGCCATCGTGAAAGTTATCCTGGGTTTTCGCAAGACCATCTTGACATAGCGAGCCGGAGAATGCAGTTCTGGGGCGGAATAAGCGCTATCCGCCTGATCCGCCTCTGAGGTGATAAAGGACCGCATCTGGCCAAAATAGTTCAGCGGACGCTGCGCTGCGCCAGTCGTCGGTCTGGCGGCTCATCCGCCGCCCCGTTGTGCTGTCACACGGTTTGCCGCGAGAGCGGTGTTGGACTATGATTCCATCTACAGCGCTACGCTTTGCGAGGTGGAAGTAGTTGGAGCAACTCAAGAGCCAGCATGAAGACAAAGACCCTGCCCCACCCCATACCCTATCAAGGGAGCAAGCGCAACCTCGCCGCTGAAATTCTGCGATATTTTCCACCGAAGCTCACCACGCTCTACGAGCCTTTTGCTGGTTCAGCGGCAATAACTATCGCGGCCGCGGCAAACGGACTCGGTGACTATTACCACATCAACGATCTCAACAAGCCGTTGATGGATTTGTGGCGTGCAATCATTGAAACACCCCCACAGATCGTCGCGCAGTACGAGACTCTTTGGCAAGAGCAGTTGGACGATCCCCGTTCGTTCTATGACAAAGTCAGGACGGACTTCAACCGGACGGGGAGACCAGACTTGTTTCTGTACCTGCTAGCCCGGTGTGTAAAAGGATCTGTGCGCTACAATTCGCAGGGGGAGTTCAACCAGAGCCCAGATAACCGCCGCCAAGGGATGAAACCGGAGACCATGCGTCTGCAGATACTGGGTGCATCCTACTACCTCAAGGGGAAAACCACTGTCACCTCAATGAACTATCGGGACATTCTCGACAAGGCCACTCCGGCCGACCTGGTGTACATGGATCCGCCATATCAAGGAGTCTGCGGAAACCGCGACACCCGATACCTTCAGAACGTGCAATTTTGCGAGTTCGTTCAGGTGCTCGATGAACTGAATCGAAGAGATATCCGATACCTGGTCAGCTATGATGGACGTACCGGAGACAAGACCCACGGCAAGCGGCTCCCCGATGATCTGAACCTCACGCTCATCGAGTTGTATGCGGGTCGCTCCTCACAGGCTACTCTTCTCGGCAGGGATGACGTGACAATCGAGTCACTCTATCTCTCCCCAAGCCTGGCCGATGAACTTGCCCACGGTCCAATCATATATCGATACACCAGAGGTGAGCAACTTTGTCTGATGGAAGGTCGCCCCAAGTGACCACGAATGATCTCCCTCACGATTTCGTAGAAAAGTGCAAGGCCGTCACGGCAAAACGGCCACGCACGGTTATCGAACACATTCTGACGCACGGCTACATTACAACCGAGGAGCTGAAGGAGAAATACGGCTACAACCATCCGCCCAGGGCAGCTCGCGATGTGCGAGAACAGGGTATACCGTTGGAAACATTCCGAGTTACTGGGAGTGACGGACGGAAGATAGGCGCCTACAGGTTTGGTGACCCTGCAAAGGCGAGGTTCTCGAAACTTTCTGGCAGAACGAAGTCGATGCGCCATCTATCTGGAGGAGTTCGATCCGCGGGAGCTCCAGATAGACCATCGGATACCTTTCGAGGTTGCCGGTGACAACGCTGAGGACATGAACGACCCGAAAACGTACATGTTGTTGTGTGGGTCTGCGAATCGCGCAAAATCCTGGTCGTGTGAGCACTGTGTCAACTGGCAGGAGTTGAAGAATACGGAGATTTGCCAAAGGTGTTACTGGGCCTTCCCCGAGGATTACGACCACGTGGCGATGCGGCAAGCGCGTCGAGCGGACATCATGTGGATAGGGGAGGAGATTTCCGTCTACGACCGACTGAAGAAACGAACTCTGGAACTTCAGAAGGACATCCCGGAATACATCAAGGAAATCATCGAAAAGCACGTATAGACACTTCGTATCCACGGCAGCGCCTGCCAAGAAACACCTTGACGTGGGCGGTTGGGAGATAGCCGGTTGGGGCATGCGGTGAGGCGATCTAACGGCGCGGGTCACGCTTCATCGTCACTTGGTCGCCGGTCGCCGGTCACGGGTGGTGGGTCAGCCTGGGTCGGTGCCTGACAACGCCGTCCATCCTTCGACAGGCCGTTCGACAGGCTCACGAGGGACTTCAGGACAGGCTCTGACAGCGGCGCTGGAAGTTAGCCGGGCTACGATCAAGCGGGATCTGGCCGAGCTGCGCGGGGTCGGGCACGCGGTGCGCACGCGCGGGAGCCGGTCATGAGCACGTGCGAGCCACATCGAGCGCCCGCGTCCAGCGCCGGGCGCTCTTTGCCATCGCGGTGCGCTGGCTGGATCCTGCGCCGCTGGCGCGTTTGCCATCCTTTTCGTTGGCGACGGCGGCCGGATCAGCGGCAAGCGGCAACCACACCTTGACAGTTTTGGGGGTCTATCTTACAATTCGAGCGGCCAAGTCCTATCGTCTACTCCACAACAAAGCACGGCTGGCTGTACTCTCCGGCAGATGGCCGGAGATGGAATGGGCGGAGCGGCCTGGATCGATTCCAGCCAAGCGACCTCATATATTCCCCTGGTCAGGCACGAACCCTGATGCAGTTGGATCGGGCGGTTGGGCAACCTGATCAGCCGTGGTAATCGGATGACAGAGCAGGTGAAGATTGGAGAGGAACACGCGGTTACCTTGGAGGGTGACCCGGAGTGCCTCTGAGGATACCTGAGTAACCCAGGGTATATCTATTCCATATACACAGTAGACATTATAGGAGTTTAACGTCTCGGCTCCCTTGCGTACTACATGTAGGGGTAATTTTCCGCATGCCACTATATCCAGTGGTCAAAATGCGCAAAAATCAAATCCCTATAATGTCTAGTAGTTGGGCAGACTGAGTGATGTCAGCAACGATCGACACCGGCTTCGACCCGGAGAAATCGCGAGCAAAACAGCCTGGCGTGTGTGGGAGAAATCAACTTGATTCGAAAAATCGCAATTCGCAACTACCGCATGTTCCGTGAGTTCGATCTCGAATTTTTGCCAGGCATCAACATCCTTGTCGGTAGGAACGACACCGGAAAGTCCACCCTGATCGAGGCGATCAACCTCGCGTTGACTGGCCGAATTCACGGTAGAGCGCTGGCACAAGAGCTTTCACCATACCTCATCAACCTGGACGCAACACGAGAGTACGTCCAGAAGCTTCAATCCGGCGACCAGGCAGTCCCGCCGGCAATGATCATCGATCTCTTCCTTGAGGATGCGGACCAGGCGGAAATCCTCCGAGGCACCAACAACGTTTACGGTGAGAATGCCTGTGGCGTGCGGATCCAGGCGAAGCTCTCGCAGGACTTCTGCGAGGAGTACGAGAGTTTCATTGGGGAACCCGGAGCGGTGCGGCTCGCCCCGACCGAGTACTACAAAGTCGATTGGCTCGGTTTCTCCGGCAATGCTGTGTCGGTGCGCAGTGTGCCCGCGACCGCCTCCGTCATCGATCCAACGAGCATTCGCCTCCAGTCAGGTGTCGACTATCACCTACAGGAGATCATCCGAACACATCTCGACCCGAAGGAGCGCGTTGAGCTATCGCGGCAGTATCGAAGCCTACGCGAGGAGTTCAGCGACAAGGAGACGGTGAAGGCGATCAACAAACGACTAGAGGCCGAAGACGACGATCTTACTGACCGCAAACTGAGCTTGGCGATTGATATTTCACAGCGCTACACTTGGGAAAGCAGCCTCGTGGCCCATCTCGACGACTTGCCATTTCAACTGATAGGAAGGGGCGATCAGAATGCGCTGAAAACACTGTTGGCGATCGGACGAAGAGCGGATGAGGCCCAGGTCGTCCTAATCGAGGAGCCGGAGACGCACCTCTCGCATACATCTCTTAGGAAGTTGATCCACCGCATCGAGGAACGGTGTGCCGGCAAACAGCTTGTTGTCGCCACACATAGCAACTACGTCCTCAACAAACTGGGGCTACAAAGCCTAGTACACCTCGGCGACGGAGCGGCTACTCGGATTACTGACATGCCAGCAGAGACGGTCGACTATTTTAAGAAGTTGGCCGGATTCGATACACTCCGGCTGGTCCTCGCTGAGGGTGCAATTCTCGTTGAGGGGCCATCAGACGAACTGGTTATCCAGCGGGGTTACAGAGATGTTAAAGGAAAGCTACCTATCGAGGATGGCATCGACGTAATCAGCGTCGGCCTGTCTCACAAGCGTTTTCTTGATCTTGCGATTCGGCTCAAACGTCGCGTGTGGGTGGTCACCGACAATGATGGCAAGACGTTGGAGCAGGTGAGGGAACGCTTTTCCGGTTACCTCGACAACGAGGTCGTGTCGCTTCACGTTGGGAACAACCCTGATCTCAACACTCTCGAACCACAAATTGTGGAGGCTAACGATCTGGACATTCTGAACGCTGCTCTTGGCACGCAGTGCGGTTCTAAGGAGCAATTGCTCGAGGGTATGCTGAAGGACAAGACTGGTTCGGCGCTGAGAATCTTCGAGTCCAAAACCACGATCGAGATGCCGGAGTACATCCGAGATGTCTTCAGGGAATGAGAACGTTGCGATTCTTGCGGCAGCCGGCTCGCGCAAGACCGAGCAAGTCGTAGAGTCGGCGCTCGGCGTCACTGATGGGCGCGTACTGATAACTACGTACACAAACGAAAACCAGCGTCACATTGTGCGCCGCATCGAACAGAAGGTTGGTGCGATCCCTTCTCACATCACGGTGATGGGCTGGTTCTCGTTTCTCATCGCGCAGTGCGCGAAACCCTATCAGAGGGCGCTGACGGGCGAGCCTCTGTTGATCAAGGGGCTGAACTTTCAAGGTCGCAGGAACCGGTTCACTAAGAAGTCAAATCTCAGGTACTTCCTTGATGACAGGGCAGACATGTATCGGGACGGTGTGTCCGACTTCGTGTTCTCCCTGAACGAGAAGACGCAAGGGGCAGTTGTTGATCGGTTAGAGAGGGTCTTCAAACACATCTTCGTTGATGAGGTGCAGGATCTCGTCGGCTACGACCTTGACGTGCTTGACCTTCTACTCAAGTCAGCGATCAAGCTCACGCTCGTCGGCGACCCCCGGCAGCACACGCTGGCAACGAACATCTGCCCAAGGAACAAGAAGTATCGAGGTGTTGGCCTTGCGGACTGGTTCGCTGAGCGCTCGGATATCTGTACACTTGAGACACGAGAGTGTAGCTATCGGTGCAACCAGGCGATCTGTGACTTTGCTGATGCGATCTACCCGAAGATGCCGGCCACGAAGTCGATCGGTGTGGCGCCCACGGGTCACGACGGCATCTTCCAGATCTCCTCGGATGACGTTGCAGGCTACATCGAAAGGCACCAAGCGGTTACCGTCCTTCGGCATGACAAGAATGTTGACACCAAAGGGCTACCAGCGATGAACATCGGGGTCGCTAAAGGAAGCACGTTCGATCGCGTGATGATCTTCCCGACGAAGCCGATGCTCAGGTACTTGGAAGACAGAGACGAGACGAAGTTGAAAGCGCCAGAGAGGCTGTATGTTGCCGTTACGCGTGCAAGATTCAGCGTTGCGTTCGTAGTGCCCAATAAGTCCAAGTAATGCGGTACTCGACGTCTCCCGGGTTGTGCGAGTCCGATAGTGCCATGGCACTGCCTACAATGTGGGCGGTGGCAAGTGAAGGCCAGGAAGTCGAATCGGTGGATGTCGGCGCTGCCCAACAAGCCGCTGGTGTGTCCTGAAAGTCATCAGTCTGCGCCGCTGCGCTTAGGCCGGTGTAAGTCCGATCCTGGTAACGATCAGGCGGCCAGATAGCAGGCATCGTGCTTGCTGCGCAAGCCGGCATCAGCGCGACCGGCTGTGGGAAGGTGCGCTTCACGTGCGCCAGCGTGTTGAGCAGGCCGGCATGGCAACAGCCGCAGAGCAGCGCCAGGCGGTCACCGGCCAGCAGGACCAGCGCTATGTCGTCCCGGTAGGCGTCCGCGACCAGCTCACCCTCTGCGGCCATCAGGTGTCCTTTGCTCCTGCCCTCGAACTCGGCCCGCTCGCTGATCTCACCCGTCGTCCAGACCCCGGGCACGATCTCTTGGGGCGCGGCGCTCAGCTTCAGCGTCAGGCGGCCCACCAGCTCCTCCCGGCTCAGCGGCAGGCCGAT
>PHCA01000037.1:0-3332 GCA_002842085.1 Chloroflexi bacterium HGW-Chloroflexi-1 | reverse complement strand
CAGGCCGCCATCCTATCCGTTCAGGGTTTCCAGACTTCCCAGACCCGGCCCACCAGCGCCGGCCCGGGCTTGAGGGTCACCTGGCCCGGTTCCCAGCCCGAAGGCGTCACTTCGCCGGTGGCGCGCACGTGCTGGAACGCCTTTTACACCCCATCACCCGGCCACGCCACGCGTGGTCGGATCCTCCTGCACAGTCGCCATTCATGGTTCACGCCTCCTCCAATCACTTCCTGTGTGCCACGAGACCAGCGATCAGGCTCGTGATCGGCACCGCCAGGATCAAGCCCAGGCTGCCCACCAGGGTACGGACGATCTCCTCAGTAATGAACTCGCGGCTCAGCGTTTGCATCAGCGAAGGGGTCTGCACTGCGATCAGCAGCAGGAGCGGCAGCGACGCACCGGCGTAAGCCAGCAGCAGGGTGTTGACCATCGAGGCGATGTGGTCGCGGCCGATGGCCATGCTGTGTCGGAAAAGCTGTCGCCAACTCAGCTCCGGGTTGGCGCGCTTCAGCTCGAAGGTCGCCGATGCCTGACCGATCGTCACGTCGTCGAGCACACCCACTGCACCCAACAAAATCCCGCCCAGGAGCAACCCGCGCAGGTCAATCGGCGTCGGCGCCGCTTGCGTCAGAAAGGCGGCATCCTCCGACCCCAGTCCGGTCAAATGGCTCCAGTCGGCCGCGAAGGTCGCCAGCAAGCCGGTAAGGAGCAGGCTGATCGTCAGCCCTGCCAGGGCCGTATGGGTTTTCGGGCCCCACCCGTAGGTCAGATACAGGGTGGCCGTCATCATCAGCAGCGCGCCGGCCATGCAGACCGGCCAGGGCGCATGCCCGGAAAGGATGCCCGGAATGATGAAGCCAGCGATGGCCAGCACGCTGATGCCCATGCTGACCAGCGAGCGCAGGCCGACCCATTGCCCGACGAGGACGGTCGCTGCCGCAAACAAGCTGACGAGCAGCAGCAGTGAAGGCCAGCGGACGAAATCGCTGATGTAGAAGCGTTCGCCGACCGGGCCGTTGCTGTACTCGACGAGCACCCGGTCCCCGCGGCGGACGCGGCTGCCCTCGGCGATTAGAATCGTCTCGCCGTGGCGGATTTCGACCTGCCGCCCGCGCTGGCTGCCGCGGGTGATCTCAACCACGACCTGTTGGACGGGCTGTTCGTGCCTGTCCATGGAGATCGTCTCTTCAGACACGACTTCAACCACGCGCCCTTCCAGGGTCTCGCTGCCTGATTCGGCGGACGTTCCGGCAGAACCGGGCGCTGTGGGCGGTTTGAAGAATAGCCAACTGGAGAGCAGCATGATCAGGATCGCGCCGATAGTGACCCAGATGTGCCTGGGCACACTCCGCACAATCAGGTCAATCGGGTCTTCGGAAGAGTCAGCAGTTTCCATACCCCCGCCCCTTGCAAGCCATCTGCCGTTTGCGCCAGCCATGCCCAGTTGCCGTGGCAGAACGCTCTCGCTCTTGCCGGCGTCGAATCGGCGCAATCCATCGGCCACGGTTTCCGACGCGCCGGCCCATGCCACAGCACCGAGCGCGGCTCACTGTCCGCGTGGGCCACGCTATCGGCGCGGCAGACGTCGTCCCAAGTCCCCGCGTGACAATACCCGTGCCTTCTACCGGGGCGCCCTGCACCCCGGCGTAGCCGACCACCGGTTCATCCGCGCCCGGTTCGGGCAGGCGCAGGACACAGTACCCCTCGCCGCGCCCTGTGAACATCCCCTGGCCGCGCGGGCCTGTTCCATCGAATCGAGGCATGGTCCCTCCTCCTATCCCCCCAGCCTGCTGGCGATAGCCTCCCGCAGCGTCTCCACCGACAGCTCAGCGCAGTGATGGCTCTTGAATGGCAGACCGTCCAGCGCCGCGATTAGCTCCTCCGGCGTGATCGCCGTGGCCTCTTCCGGCGTCATGCCTTGGGCTAGCGTCATTAGCATATCGCCGCACGCCATCGTCGAGAGACAGCCGTCCGCCCAGAAGCTGGCCTCTGCGATCCGATTCCCATCCAGGCGCAGGTACATCTCCATCACCTCACCGCACCAGCCGACCCGGCTGGCGTGCGCGTCGGGGTGCTCCATGCGGCCCACGTTGGTGGGGTGGCGGCCATGTTGAATGGCCTTGGCGGAGAGGGTCACCGGTCGCAGCTCTATGATGTCAAGGGCGGCTTCACCGCCCGACCAGGTCTCCTCGCCGGCTGTCTCCTGGCTGATGGCCTCCCTGGGGAGACTATCTTTCTGTTGGTCCATGAACCGCTACGCCTCTCAGTCTTCTGGAATAGAACTGATTGTCTAACCCTGGACGACGACTTGAACTGCCTGGCCCTCCTCCGGCCGGTTATCGTACCAACCGGCATGAGCATCAGCCCTGAAATCGAAGTCGGGCACGTAAGGCTTGATGTCGAGCAGCGGGGTGCCGTCCAACATGTCGACGCCCTCCACCTCCAACCTGGAACCACGCCGTGCCAGCAGTCGCACCACAGACAACCCGATCGGGTTCGGCCGCCGGGGATGGCGGGTGGCGAAGAGGCCGCGTAGTTCGTGATCCAGGAACGGCTTGACCCGCAGCGCGGATCCGGACGAGCGATGCAGCGCGTAAAGCAAGATGATGTGAGAAAAGCCTTCGATGTCCTGCAAGCCTTCGGTGTACTTCGGGGACACCTCGACCTGGCCAAGCGCCTGCGAAAAGACCGGCTGGATGGGGATCTCGTTCCCTTCGGCGAACGGCGTCCAAACATTACCGGCGGATTCTGCGGTTGTCCTGTGCCGGCGGCCCTGTCGTGTTCGTCCTCGAGCTCCCGAAACAGCGCGTTCAGTTCGTCACTGCGCACGTAGCCCTCCACGCGCATCGCCTGGCTCGTGACACCCGGCACCTCGCGCACGGCGCGGCGAATCTCGATGGCCAGGGGCACGGCGATCGGGCACAAAGGCGAGGAAGGGCGGAAGGTGTGGCTGACGCGGCCCATCTCGTCCACGGTCAGTTCCTCGATCAGGCGCATGCGGACGATATCCACGCCCGTCTCCGGGTCAATGACCCGCGTCAGCCGCTGCAAAATTGCGGCGCGCAGTTGTTCGGGATTGCTCATCGTGTCCTCCGCATCAGCCCAACCCGCCAGCCAAGCGTGCCGCGACGCGCTGCCAGATCGCGTTCAGCGCGCGGCCGGCCTGCGCATGGGGCCGGTAGGCGGTGACCGGCTCGCCGTGTACCATCGCCTCGGTCACGGTCGGGTCAAAAGGGATACGCCCCGCGACCACGACCCCGTTTGCCTCGCAGTACGCCTCGATCTGGGCCGCGCCCGCCGGATAGATGTCCGCCTTGTTGATGCACGCCAGC
>PHCA01000355.1 GCA_002842085.1 Chloroflexi bacterium HGW-Chloroflexi-1 | reverse complement strand
CCGATGCCTCGCTTGAACTCAGCACCCAACTGGACACCCGCATCCGCATCCTGGATGCCCAGGGCGTGGTGCTGGTGGACTCTCAACAAGAGGACCCGGATGCAAACCTGCAGGCCGACCCACTCATCGAGCAGGCGCTGGCCGGGCAACCCGCCAGCCGCACGGATCAGTCCGCCATGCACGTCGCCTTGCCGATAACGATTAAAGGCCGATTGGTGGGTGTGGTCTACCTCAGCCAATCTCTGCGCGACGTGACAGCCGTGCTGCGCGACCTGCGCACCCGTTGGGGGCTGTCTATGGCCATTGCCCTGCTCATCTCGGCTGTGGTGGGCCTACTGCTGTCGCGGGCCATCGCCCGGCCGGTGCGCCGCCTGACGGCCGCCGCCGAAGCCGTGGCCCAAGGACAGCTCGACCTGCAGGTGCCGGTGCGTTCCCACGACGAGGTGGGCCAACTGAGCCGGGCCTTCAACGAGATGACGGCCCGCCTGCGAGCCGCCCGCCAGATACAGACTGACTTTGTGGCTAACGTGTCCCACGAGTTGCGCACACCCCTGACGGCGGTCAAAGGCCTGGTGGAAACGCTGCGCGACGGAGCCATGGACGACTACCAGGTGCGCGATCACTTTCTGGAGACGATCGAGAGCGAGACCGACCGCCTCATCCGCCTGGTCAACGACCTGCTGCTTCTCTCTCGGGCCGATTCGGAGGCGTTGAGCCTTCAGCGCGAGCCGGTTGACCTGGCAAAACTGGCTCGGGCCACGGCGGACCGGTTTGCCCCTCAGGCCGAAGCCCAAGAGTTGACCCTGCAAGTGATGGCTGCCCCCACCGCTCCCCTGGCCTGGGCCGATCCTGACCGGGTGGAGCAGGTATTGCTCAACCTGCTGGACAACGCCGTCAAATACTCCAGGCCGGGGGGGAACGTCACTGTCAGTGTGGACGGCGCGTCGGGAGGAATGGCCCAGGTGCAGGTGCGCGACGAAGGCATCGGCATCCCGGCCGAAGACCTGGCGCGCATCGGCGAGCGCTTCTACCGGGCCGATAGGGCTCGCTCCCGCGCCGAAGGCGGCAGCGGGCTGGGGCTGGCCATCGCCCGCGCTCTCGTCCAGGCCCACGGCGGCCAGCTGTGGCTGGAGAGCCAGGAAGGCCACGGCGCCGTGGTGACGTTTACCCTGCCCTCGTGACCTGGCGCTTTTGCCAGCTTCTCTTTTCTCTCCCCACACGCGCATACCCCGCTCCCTGTCCCTCACGTGTTCTCCCCTCGTCCTCAGACTATTCCTCCTCTGTCACACCACTGCCACACAAGTAGATTATACTTGACAAGGTGACAAGGTGAAAAGAACCTCACCTTATGACCGTGGCGAGTATAACAGCTCAGCTCCTCGAAGGAAAGCCCCCACCGGACAACCATCCGGGAGCTGGAAACCAGAAGCATTGAAGGAGAAAGGAGGACAACCATGCGCAAAGTGACCCTGGCTCTGCTGGCGAGCCTGCTGTGGCTTAACGTGGGCGCCAGCCTGGCCCTGGCCGACGGCA
The DNA here is from genome assembly GCA_002842085.1 of Chloroflexi bacterium HGW-Chloroflexi-1. Lineage (GTDB taxonomy): Bacteria > Chloroflexota > Anaerolineae > CG2-30-64-16 > CG2-30-64-16 > CG2-30-64-16. Next base: position 39 of record PHCA01000355.1, on the reverse strand, counting down.
TGCTCCTGCCCGAGGCACTGTTCTCGCAGTATCTGGTCG
>PHCA01000354.1:738-2311 GCA_002842085.1 Chloroflexi bacterium HGW-Chloroflexi-1 | reverse complement strand
GACCTCCTTCGTGCAAGCATTTCACTGGTTAGCGCCTAATTGCTGCCGTAAAAGTTCACTGGCTAAATGACTGAGCGTGACCCCTTTACGTTTGGCTTGTGAACGTAATGTTTTGGCAATGCCGGCCTCAATCTTGATCTCATAATGGCGGCCTCGAAACTCGCTGACCACCTCAATAGGGCGCGATACTTCTAAATAGTCGGTTGTGTCGTGAGCATCCCAAAACTCAGCCGCCTCCTCGTAACTGCTGAATTCGTCTGGAATAGGCTCAACTCGCTTGTCTCTGTCTTTCATAGTATCTCCGTTCAGAGTGGCTCATATCACGCGCCGAGATAGGTAAAGCAGTGGTTCGGTATTTGAGAATGAAGAACACGATCAAGTATCTGCCCGTGCTGGTTTGCCCGTATGCCGCGTAAACATTTTCCCCTTTGACCCGTCCTTTTTCAAACAAACGGGCATGGGGATTAGAGAACAAAACCTCCTCAACCTCTTCGGTCTTTACCTCATGCTTCTCGGCGATCTTCTCGACAAACTTGTCTTTCCAAATGACTCGGTAAAGTCGCACGTCGAAAGCTCCTCGTTGTTGATTCCATTGAAGCATCTCTGGCCTGCATGGCGACACGAGATGCTTCGCTGGCATTGCGTGCACAACGGGAACAGACGTGTAGACCCGCTCAGCATGACAGATACCATCAAGTACGGTTGTAGTGCTAACGGCATGGGGATAAGCCGCCGCGCGGTCACTGGTAAAGCACGCTACATTAACTGGAACGACACAATAGCAAACGACCCCGCGTTAACCCGCGCACAGTGCGGCCAGCTTCCTCCCCTGGTTAGGCGCACTTCGCCCTCTGGCTTTCTCTATGCAGGAGCTTTCTAACCGCAGGCTTGCGACTACTGCGTTCGAGCAGAATGAAGTGTTTTGGCGTTCTTAATTGCCTGAACCAGCTCTGCTGGTTCATCAGTGCCCAGGCGGAATGGTTTCCCATTCTGACAGGTTTCAAGCAACATGATGACGACAAGGTGAAAAACATTATAACATCAGTAATAATGCGCTGTCAACAGATCGCATGAGTGACGTAGGACTGTTGCATTATGCGGTCTGCGACGCGATTCACACACGATTATGTAATGGAGTCTGGAGCGGACCGCAGTTCAGCCTGCGGAGACCAGCCGCAATGCCGTCGAGCAGCACCGGCAGGCTACCCGGTGATCTCAAAGCTGCACTAATCGCTGCGATACCGGATAGCTTCTGCAACATGAAACAACCCTATGAGTGACGAAAGTGCCCGTTATCACGGCGTAGAGTCTACGCGCCGGACGACGGGCACTTGGGTACTGCATATTGCGTAGTGTGTGGAAGCGCTGGTTACGCACCACGCAATACGGAAGAGGCGTTATCAGGGCCTGCCAGGTGTGCGGCTCGGTTGAGGGCCGGAGCCGGGCGTGCGGCTCGGTTGGGGGCCGGAGCCAGGCGTGCAGCTCGATTGGGGGCCGGGGCCGGGTGTGCGGCTCGGTTGGGGGCCGGGTCCAGGCGCAGCTCTGACCCGCACCCAGACCGCGACCACGGAGC
>PHCA01000354.1:0-648 GCA_002842085.1 Chloroflexi bacterium HGW-Chloroflexi-1 | reverse complement strand
TCGGTGTTGGCGTCCACCACGACGGCCTGCTCGTCGACCGTCCACACGCCTTCCAGTCCTTCCTCTGGTAGCGCCTTGATGGTCCCGACGAACGAGACGTCGGGCCGGGTGCTGTTCGGCTCAACCCACAGGACGTTCCAGCGCAACGCCAGCAGCGATCCGTCATCCCCCAGGTTCGCCGCGACGTGGGCCAACAGGCCGGTCGCGGGTTCCCCGTGGAACAGAGTGTCCTGATTGTACGCGACCGGGATGGTGCTGATCATCCAGGCCGGGTCGGCCCCCTGAATGGCGCCGAAGATCTCCACGGCCGGCATCGGCTCGATGCCCCGCATCCGTTGCGCGACCAGGCCGCCGTCCTGTTCCAGCGCGTAGACCTCCACCCAGTGGTCCAGGTCCACCGGGCCGCCGCGTTCGCTGATACGGGTTTCCGCCGTCACGGTGATGGTCTGGCCAGCGATGGTCCAGTCCCCGACGCCGTTGGGGTCTTCCGGCCTGGCTGTCACCAGGCCTTTGAGACGCACTTCCGGGGGCAGCACCGCGACCTGGAGGGCCACCAGCCCACCGTCTGCGCCGCGGCGGGCCATGACATCGGCCCACATGCCGGTCTCGACCTTGCCGAGGGTCAGGTGAAGGCGAGTGCGGGCGTCT
>PHCA01000353.1 GCA_002842085.1 Chloroflexi bacterium HGW-Chloroflexi-1 | reverse complement strand
GATCGGGCTGGGGCTCTATGACTACGGCGCGCGGCGCTATGACCCGGCGCTGGGGCGGTTCATCCAGGCGGATACGATCGTGCCGCAGCCGGGGAATCCGCAGGCGCTCAATCGCTATACCTACGTCCTCGGGAATCCTCTCAGGTACCGGGATCCCACGGGGCACTTCTGGTGGATCGCCGCGGGGGCGGCTGTAGGTGCAGCTGTCGCCTACGGGGCACAAGTGGCCGGCAACCTGGACCAGGGCATGGACCTGGGCGCGGCCCTGACGACCAACATTAATGGCACAACCATTGTGGCTGGAGCACTCGCCGGTGCCGCGGTGGTGGCGCTGGCCCCGGCAGCGGTCGCGATGGCCGGTGAAGCTTTGATGGGCGCCGGGCTGCTGACCGGATCGACCGGGCTGTTCTCGGCAGGGATAGGCGCGGGCGGCATGGCCGCCACGATGAGTGCCGCGGTCTATGGGGGGTCGGCGGCAACGGCAACCACAAGGTCGGTGGCTCCCGAAAGCGGATACAAAACCTCCGACGTTGCCTGGTCCCGAATGGGCAAGACTCAAGCTGGAGGTACTCTGTGGGGGTCGGATGATCAGATCGTTGGTTCTCATGCCTACCAATTGGCCGATGAGCTTACGGGGACAGGTTCCAAACACGTAACACTTCTGTCCGGAACCCACGGCAATAAGGTCGGAGCTACAGCAGTAGAGAACTCGGGTTACAAAGCGACAAATTTCTACAATGATGATGTCGCGCACTATTCAGGCGCCGCGCATGTCAGGGTTTTGGATATGACGACTACATCTACGGCCCAGCTCAGAACGCTGACGGGCCAAGTAGTATGTGCGTGGTGCTGGAGTGACAGATCCACGCTGATCCAGGAGTTGACAAGGAGGTAGATTCAGATGGCGTACTATCCTGATCTTTCCTTATATACCTACTACTCTCCGTTGGGTGAGAGCCTGACCACGCTGAACGTGGGGTGGCTGGACAGAGTCCATGTGTATCCTCAAGGGGAAATGTCTGACGTTTTCACTGAACGGCTGTGGAGTTTTTGTCACAAACCCGTGCTGAAAACGCGAGGGGTTTATGGTTGCGATTTCTGTCCAAAAGCTAACAGGTTCGACATACAGAGGAGAGGCGATGAAGAACTCCTACTTGGGACGGCCCAGCTTCGAGTCTTCGGTCAGGGCGATACCGTGTACGCCGCGCCAGACCTGATCTATCACTACGTAGTAGCGCATCGCTACTGTCCACCGGCTGAATTCATCCAAGCCGTGCTCACAGGGCCATTGCCCGGTTCCTCGGAGTACCAGGAGCGCGCCCGGGCTCACGATTGGTGGGACGAGGCCCAGAGGTGGTGGAAGATACTTGAAGAGCAGCGGTGAGCGGTGCAACCGGCTACGAAGTCAGGCGGGAGACGACGCCCTACTTCACGCCGAGGGAGAGCGGATCGGTCGAACTGGTGACGACGATGGCCGTCACCAGCCAGACCGATCCAGGCCGGGTCGGCGACCCCCACACGAACTTCTACTACCTGATCGTGGTCCTGGCGAACGACTGCCCGACCGGGGTGAGCCA